>CAXRCG010000157.1:0-45907 GCA_964228885.1 Pseudomonadales bacterium
TGGCTGATGCGCGCGCAGAAATGCCTGACGATGCCAATGCGCTCAAGTGGCAGAAAGACCCATGGCCGAGAAATTCAGAAAAACCAAAGGGCATAGAAGTTTTACTGCTCGCGGTGCCTGAAGCTGCCCGTTTCAATAAAAGTGATAGCTTGTTTGATCACCTCCTCGTTGCGCATGATAAAAGTGTGGTTCAGCGGGAATTCAATAAAATCCGCCATCCCCTCAACCTGCGTGCTTGCCACGCTGACTTTCCCGTCGTTTGGTTTTGGCAAGCGCCTTGATAACCATGGGTTAATTGACTTGTTTCCGGCAATGATGCCCACCGGAAAGTCCACTGGACCTAGTTGAAGCGGAAGGCTTTCCTTATTGGTACCCAGCTGTCTACCCGCGAGCCCGTTCAACAGCCTAAAGCCTGGTACATTGCCAAAGAAATCAACGATTTCACTGCCCCTATTAGGCGGTGCGATCATGACAGACTGCCCAAGATTCCTGATCTTGTGATGTAAAAGGTAGTGTCTCAGTAAAATGCCGCCCATTGAGTGAGTGACAAAGTGCATTTTTCCTTCTTTTGCTTGTGTTGGTTGCTGCTCTTCAGGTCCCCAAGAGCAGGCGTCGAGTGCTGTTGTGAGTGCTTTAAGGGAAAGGTTTTCAATCTTGTTTGATCGAGAAGGGTATCCCAAGTTTAACGTGTGATAGCCTCTTTTTTTAAAAGCTTCAGCCATCTTGTTCATGGAATTTGCCGTTCTAGCTAGTCCGTGAAGCAGCACGACATAATCTTTGTTTGATTTCATTGCTTTGCCACACGAGCCATCGTTCCCATTGCTCATGTTACAGGAAACAGCTTCGCTCGAAAAAGCGATTGAAGCCAGAGTACAAACGAGTTTGCTATCACCGTTGAATACACAGCTTGTTATAACCAAATGCACCAACACTTAGCGGCGCCTCTTATGCGCCATTTAGAGGCTAGATTAATTTTTCGCTAATGTCTTTTTAGTGTAGTAAGCGGAAATCACTGCCGAAGTTGTATGTTGTCGATAAGCCGCACCTGCCCGAGGTTTGCCGCCGCGTATCTTCTGTTTCCAATGGTTTTAATGTAGTCGACTTCGAAACCGTAATCTTTTAGTTGGTGAGCGACAATGTCATCCGAGGCTTCCGCGCTAATAAGTCGGTGTAGTACGGGAGCAAGCGCTCTGGCCTCATCTTTAAGATGAGTGTTTCTCGAGCTCATCGCCAGTCCATCGTTTTCGCGAATTGTTTCGCAACCAACAATTTCGGCATCAAGAAAAAACGCATCGGCCATATCTTTGATTAACTGAAATTGCTGGTAGTCTTTCTCGCCAAAGTATGCCTTTTCCGGTTTAACAATGTTAAGCAGTTTCATGACAACGGTCAGAACACCGGTGAAATGTCCGTCACGATGTGCACCGCACAGTTGTTTACTGAACTTGTTCTCGTTTAACTGAAACCGAAAGTTGTCCGCATAAATTTCATCGTATTCAGGTAGCAACACTACATCGACGCCGGCCTGCTCTGCTTTCTCCAGGTCTTCCTGCAAACTAATGGGGTAGATTTTCAGATCTTCAGGATTGTTAAACTGCGTAGGGTTTAGAAATATGCTTAGCACGGTCATATCGCATTCAGCGACAGAACGTTCAAGCAGAGAAATATGCCCCTGATGCAGTGCTCCCATTGTCGGTACAAAGCCCAGCTTTGAGGTGCACAGGGTCTGCCTTATTTGCTGGAACCCTTTTATAGAGGTGATAGTTCTCATTTGTAAGACTCCCAGTCAGATGGATAGCAATGGCTGACGACATCACGGTGGAAATGATTTACCCCTTCCAGAATGGTTCCGTAACTATTCGCATATGTTCGCAAGAACTTTGGGGTAAAATTAGGGTTTACGCCAAGAAGATCCTGAAGCACCAGAACTTGCCCGTTAGTACATGGGCCCGCGCCGATGCCAATTGTTGGAATCGTCAGAGAGTGTGAAATTTGTCGACCAAGATTAGTAGGAATACACTCCAGCACCAAAGAAAAACAGCCTGCTGCTTCGAGCGCCGCCGCGTCAGTGATGAGTCTCTCTGCATCGCCTTCTCTTTTTCCTTGAACTTTGTGCCCGCCCATCGAGTGTATTGACTGTGGCGTGAGTCCAAGATGACCCATGACGGGGACTCCCGCTTCGACGATTTGTTTAATCAGTGGCAGCTGATGAGACGCGCCCTCGATTTTCACCGCATGAGCCCCGGCTTGCATCAGCTGCTGTACAGCATCCATCGCCGGTTTAAGGCCCTTGCTGCAGCTGAGAAAAGGCATGTCAGCGATGATGAATTTTTCAGTCGCGCCTCTTGCTACTGCGGCGACATGCATTAACATCATGTCGATGGTAGCGTGTACTGTCGAGTCGAAACCATGCATGACTACTGCGAGCGAATCACCCACCAGCAGACAATCAATATCTGATTTGTTGAGAATTTTTGCGGACCAATGGTCGTAGCAGGTGACCATAGAGATACTTTGGCCTGCCTGTTTATATTGCTGGAAAGAACTGACGTTCATGTATGTCTCCAGTAGCACTGGACACAGCAGAAGGTGCATACGACATGAATGCCATATGTGAAAGGTCGTCGGTACCTGTCCTTCGCTGGATCAAGTCCCACATTAGTTTAACGTTTCGGTTGAACGTTGTAGTTTAAACATTGTGAGTCATCTCCGTCTTCAATAGATCGGAGTGGGATGGGAGCTTAATGGACGATAAATGCCCTGTCCAGCATTCAGCGCTGAGTGCTACTGTTCTGTCACGCGAGTGGAGATGAGCCGTTGCCAGTGGTTTTCAAGTGTCTCGAGAGAAATCGGCGAGTTTCCGTAGTCTTGAACCAATTCTGTTAGCATTTGGTTCACTGGTGTCGGGATCTTGTGTTTTCTGCCCAGTTCAACGACGGCACCATTGATATGTCGCACCTCCGTCTCTCGTCCCCGCCGAATATCCGTCAGCATCGATGATGTATTATCACCTGTACGCATCGCGATAAAGAGAATGTTCTCAAGATATTCACCGTCACGGCGAATTTGCTCATGCTCGGCAACGCGTGTGATTTCCGCGGCCACAGCGCTCGCAATGTTGCGTAATAAAGGATGTTCTGCAACCTGCTTGTTCTTCGCGCCGGTGAGCGCGGTGAGTGGATTTATTGCGGCATTCGCGGCAAGCTTGGACCATTGTATTGCGCTGATGTCAGGTTGCACCCTCAGGTCGAACCCGCCCAAGCGTAAAAGCGCCAATATGCTCGCATGCATGGCTTGTGCTTGAGGCGAGAGACTTAACCAGGTACTACCCGACCCTTTGTGATGTATGTCACCGGTTTGATCGAGCGTCACGCCTTCGAACAAAACGCCGGCTGCAATCGTTTTGTCGGGGTTAGCTTTCCGCAGCAGCCTGTCGCTGCCTATGCCGTTTTGAAAGCAAATGACCAGTCCATGCGGTTTAACCGACCTGTGCACCTCGCCAGCAACACGATCAAGCTGATAGGTCTTGTTAAAGACGAGCGCAATGTCTAGGTCTGGAAACTGGGGGATATCACTCGTCGCCAGGACATTGAAACAAGTGTGGCGTTTATCTGAGCCGATGAGGTTAATACCATGTTGATTGATTTGCCTTAGGCGCGGTTGATAGTGTCCGAAAACTGTCAGTTTGTGCCGCCCGCTAGTATGCGAGGCCTTCATTGCAAAAGACAGCCGCCAGGCAGCAAAGGACCCCATGGCGCCGGTACCCCAGATACCAATGTTCATGTGATAAATCTCATGGCTATAGCCATGCTAGTGTAAGGTGTTTTGCATGCCGGACATATGATTAAGCGATAACAATTTCATATGTTAACCTTTTCAAGCATCACACAGATGCCCATGACTTTTTTCGTTCCGTTGTATTACCAGAGACATTGGCTAGCTCAATGGCCTACAACGAACTGGGCGTTATGATTCTCGGAGGGCATCTAGCCGGGGACGTGATTGATGCGCCAGCCGAAGTCGATGGTACCCGAGACGGTTCAGGTTGAGATGCGGCAAGAAAAACCTCACGCGATCAATATCTGGTCTGTGGGCAAGGACGAGAATCTTTATACCGCAAAATACAACCCTGATACCGAAGCGACTGGGTTAAAATCGGCAGGATCTTCCCTTTTAACCGGCATGAGCGTGTTGTAACGCCTAATCTAGGCGAGCAATAAGCCAAATTTGCCTCGAGAAACCCCTTTTTACGGCCATGAAAGAGTATTTTCCGCGTTATTTTGCAAACAATACCCTTAATTGCTGGCGAACGCGGATTTCTCGAGGTATAGTCAAAATACTTACCTGGTTTGGGTAGGCGAATAATAAAGTGTCTGAGTGGCACAAAAACTAGGAGTTGGTTGTATTCGTAGTGAATATCTATATACTCCGCCGGGCTTGAAAGTATGACTTGTATTTATTCCTCGTATTTCGAAGTTTTCTTAGAATTTTTCTTAGTAGTGCCTCGTCCTGTAGTTTATAAGTAACAGCCCGATTTCTAGCTCAACACCTTTTTTATGGAATCAATCTAACAAAGGTAACAATTACTTCTAAATTTTAGGAACTATTATGTCTAATACAGTAACAGGTACAGTTAAGTGGTTTAACGAAGCCAAAGGTTTCGGTTTTATCGAACAGGAATCAGGTCCAGACGTTTTTGCTCATTTCAGTGCAATTTCAGGCTCGGGTTTCAAAACTTTGGCTGAAGGCCAAAAAGTAGAATTCACGATAACTGCTGGTCAGAAAGGGCCACAGGCAGAAAATATCGTAGCAGTATAATCTAACCGCTAATCATTCTGGGCCAATTTGACTCGGGAATTGACTGGCATGTAGATAAAAAAGGGAGCACCTCTTGGGGCTCCTTTTTTTTGCAACTTGATATTTATTAATGTAAAACATTACAAATGTGGGGCGCTATAATTTAGGTCATTATCATTAGGCGTCGGCAGGATCTTTGACTGGGGATGTTGAGCAATGAAACTTGGAACTAGACTTAGATCTGCGGGCATGCGCGTGATGGGCTCTGAATCTTTTCTCGAGCTGAAGCGGTGCAAGAGTAGGTTGTTGGACAAGAAGCGGATAGAAACACCCGCTGTGCACTATTTCCATCAGGTTGATGATCCCTACAGTTTTCTTGCAGTGCAAAAACTTGCAACGCTACAAACACGTTACAACATTAAATTTATTCCTCACTTGGTCAGTAGCCCTGCAGCTGAATTCAAGGGTGATGAAACCAGGTACCATGCCTGTTCAATATCTGACGCCAGAAGTATCGGAGAATTTTTTGGCGTTTTGCCTCCTATCAGCGATACCGTTCCAAATCAGCAGCAGGTAGTTTTCGCTAACCAGGTGTTAAGTGAGGTGCTGAACTCAGAAGATCCCGACGAGTTTGCTAACAGCGCTGTTGTTGTTGGCGAAAACCTCTGGCGGCGTGCGCCCGCTGAGAACGCGGTTGAGTTCTCCTATCGCGTTGATCTCGCAGAGGGTGATGCTTTGCAAGCATCACTCGGGCACTACTTTGGTGCAATGTTCTATTATGAAGGCGAGTGGTTTTGGGGGCTTGATAGACTGCACCTGCTGGAACAACGATTGATCGACGCGGGTTACAGTAAAAGCGATTTCGGTGAATTGTGCGTGCCATTGCCAACTGCAAGAGCAGCTACCGGTGCGCGAGCCTCGGCAGTCACACTGGAGTACTTTCCCTCATTGCGCAGTCCGTATACTGCTGTTGGGCATAGCAGGGTGGTTGACCTAGTTGACCGCAGCGGCGTTTCTCTCAAGCTGCGCCCGGTCATGCCTATGATGATGCGCGGGATTCCCGCACCCCGTGCAAAGCAGGTTTACATCATGATGGATGCTGCCCGTGAGGCGCGATTTTACGGAATTCCTTTTGGGCGATTCGTCGATCCATTTGGTGACCCTGTGCTTTGGGCATTCAGCCTGTTTCCCGCAGCCATGGCGCAGGGTAGGGGAATGGATTTTGTTGGGATGTATTTGTCTGCATGCTTTGCCGAAGCAATTGATGTGACGAACACCGCAGGTTTTGCCAATGTGCTGGGCCGTATTGGATTAGATTTGGCCGAGTTAGAACGACAAAGTGTATCCTTTGACTGGCAGGCATTGTTACAAGAAAACATTGAGGCGATGAATGGTGCGGGACTTTGGGGTGTGCCTGGATTCAGAGTCACCTCTGCCGATGAAGAACCGTTTAGCTGTTGGGGACAGGATCGGATCTGGCGTGTTGAAGCAGAAATAGAAAAGCGAGCAAGGAATAGTGCTTAGCAAGCGTCTTAAGAGTAATTGACGCGATTTTGTTGTCTAGCATTTTTCTTTATCGCTAGCATTTGTTGATCAAAGCTAGGCTGATACTGGCTGAAAACGACGCGCAAAGCCTGTGATATCTCACTGGCTATCGCGCAACTGTCCTATTCCCTCCCCGCGACATGAAACCGAGGACATCAATGAGGCAATGCGTGCCTTATTTTGCGCAGACTGTTCCTGGCAAGCGCCTTTGCCTGTGTCAGTGAGTGTGACCTGTTGCGAGATTAGCGTTTCGGGCTTTCTCGAGTCCGTTTGGAAACTGGTATCGCTGTCTGTTGCTAACCAGTGATGGGGCCATTCAAGGCACGAAAATATTTCCCCTCTGTTGTCCCGGATAAGTAGAGACGCTGTGCGAGACCTCGCTGCTTTTGGTGCGAACGCCGAAAGCTAACGGGATTAAATAGACAGATCTTTAAGGTTGTAGTCCATTAAGTATTTCGCCCTATTGGCCTCTGTATCCTTGAAGTTATCCCTAATGTCCGCAAAAGGTTGGTATTCGAATCGGGCTTCATGTTTGTAGAAGTTTGCCCGCGCATCAATCGCGATTGGGATCACGGCAGAGCGCTCGAAAATACGTTGTTCGTCATAAGTCTCACTATCGGTTTGACTAAGTGCGCCCGTTTGCCCAAGCACCGAAGATCGACGGTGAAACCCAAAAGTCAGTGAAACTCTCAGATCTGGCGAGGTGTTGGCAAAAGAACCATGTAAGGCTTGACGGTTAACAATCGTGACATCTCCGGCTTTGCACATCAAAGGAATTGCATCGGGTAGTTGGTCTGATCCGCCATTTTCTGAAACCATCTGCTTGATATCAACTTTGCCTTGTTTGTGCGTGCCGGGAACAACCCAGAGGCAGTTTCGGGGCGTGCAATCGTAAAGTTGCACCTGAAAATTGAACCCGTGTATACCTTCGTCCCAATTTGCAGCTTGCCAGTGAGTGACGCCGTCCTGGTGCCAAGAGACAGCGCCGCCCAGACCTGGTTGCTTGACGAAGATAGCATCGTTGTAGGGCACAAAGTCTGCTCCATTGATCGATGCCGCAATAGATAATAAATCTCTGTGCCCATAGAGGCGTAAGCCTGCCTCCATAATTTGGCACATCCCGTGCATCAGGAAGATGGTTTTCTCAGGTGCATCCTCGACAGGTTTTGGCTCCACCATTTTTGTCGGGTGCCGCCCGCCAAGTAGTTCTGTTCCTCCCCAAGGGTCGGACAAAGGTCTAGCGAAAGAATAAGGATTCCGTTTGAATGCTTTGCCAAATGCGGGTCGACCTTGTGCATCCAGATAGGCGGCTTTATCCACCGGGGCTCTATCGAACAAGTCTTGCATTTGCGCCCGTAACGTTTGAATTTCTTTATCGTCTACTAGGCCTTCAAATACATAGAAGCCATGCTGATTGAACGCATCAAGAATTTCTTTGGTCAACATGCCATTCGGTCCGAACTTTGCTGGCCCGCGATTGCCGAGCGCCAGCGCGCGGACTTCTCCCTTCGCGACGTAATCGTCAAGACTTTTAGCATGTTCTTTGATGCTCAGGGTTTGGCTCTCAGACATCGTCTGCTCCGTTCAAATTCTTTGACGAAGCAACGATATCACAAACCTGCATCAAATTAAGCGATGCCTCTTTGTCAGCGCCTACCCTAGGCGAATCGCTTAAGCTCGCGGCGCGCAATAACCATTTTATGCACTTCATCCGGACCATCAGCTATTCTCAAAGCTCTGCCGTTTCGCCACATAGCGGCGACTGGTGTGTCATCAGAAACGCCGAGCGCGCCAAGGCATTGTATTACTCTGTCTAGCACTTGCATCATCATATTGGGTACGACAACTTTAACCATAGAGAGTTCTTGTCGCGCATTTTGTTTGCCTACGCTATCCATCTTCCATGCTGCGTACTGCGTCAGGAGGCGTGCCTGATCGATTTCCATTCTTGAAGTTGCTATCCATTCCTGCACAAACTGTTTGCTTGCAAGCTTTTCGCCATGTGTTTCTCGTTGGTTAGCGTGTACGCACATAATCTCAAACGCGCGCTCCGCCATACCAATGGCACGCATGCAATGGTGTATTCTTCCCGGCCCAAGTCGTGCCTGGGCGAGCATGAACCCGCCATGCTCCGGGCCCAACAAGTTGCTCACGGGTACCCTACAATCGTTGTACTGAATTTCGCAGTGGCCCCCGCCACCGGTATGGCCCATGACGGGCACAGAGCGAATCAAATTAAATCCCGGTGTGCTCGTAGGTACGATAAGCATTGATGCGCGTTCGTGTGGGTTACCCTCGGGATTTGTCACGACCATAGCGATTGCAAATTCAGCCCCGACAGCGCCGGAAGTGAACCACTTGTGCCCGTTGATGACATACTCGTCACCATCTTTGACGGCATGGGTCCTAATGCCTGTCGGATCTGCGCCTGAGGTGTCTGGCTCGGTCATTGAGAAGCAAGACCGGATCTCTCCTTCCAGTAATGGTGTGAGCCATTTGGCGTTTTGTGTATCGGTACCAAATTCCGCCAGTATTTCGGCATTACCGGTATCCGGCGCTTGACAGTTAAACACTCTGGGCGCTGCAGCGCTGCGACCCATGTGCTCACACAATAATGAGTAATCATGATTTGATAACCCGGCACCCCATTCTTTGTCGGGCAGATACAGATTCCACAATCCAAGGGATTTAGCTTCCAATCGAAGTAATGTGATCGTTTCGCCATCGCGCCCGTTCTCGGAGGCTTCGCTCTCCGCATTTATTGTTTTTTCAGCGGGCATGATTTTTTCGTTAATAAACCGCACCACCTGTTCCTCAATTATTCTGCCTTCCTCTGATATACCGAATTCCATCTTCTTTCCTGCCCTATGAGTTATTGTGAGGATGCTAGCAAGCGCAAAGCAGGTGAATTTTGATCCAGATCATCATGCGAGTTGTAAGACGTGGTTATCACTGTGAATGATAAATATATAAATAAAAAAGCAATAATGTGAATGTTATCTGCTGCTGTTTGACGTAAATCAACGCGGTTATCACCAGCCTTGAATACAATGACGGCTACTCAATGATCACCCGCAGCGCGTGCGACCACCCTGGCTACCACCCTTGAAAAGTAAATAAAAAATATGAAACAACCAGAAAGCACTGCACAAGAAGTCAATGCTGACCTTATCCGTCGTTACAATGTCAGTGGGCCAAGATACACGTCTTACCCAACTGCGCTGCAATTTGCGCCATACACCGAGGCAACTTTTAAGGAAGTTGTAAAGTCCTCCATGCTTTCTGCTAAGCGTTCTAACAACATAGGCGAAGACTTATCGATTTATGTGCATATCCCATTCTGCGCAACGCTTTGTTACTACTGTGCCTGCAACAAGATAGTCACAAAAAAAAGAGAGCCCGCAGCAGAGTATCTCGCGCTACTTAAACAGGAGTTGGCGTTGGTTGCGTCGCTATTTAAGGGCAGGATGGTGTCCCAGTTGCACTGGGGAGGTGGTACGCCGACGTCCTTTGATGATGACCAGTTGATTGAACTGATGAACGCACTCAAAGCTGCTTTTGATTTCCGATCAGATCGCGAGGGTGAATTTGGTATCGAAATTGACCCGAGAACGGTAGATGCTGAAAGAGTAGGTTATCTGCGCAGGTGTGGTTTCAACCGATTGTCATTCGGTATTCAGGATTTCAATCCGGTAGTGCAAAAAGCAGTGAATCGTATCCAGACTTATGCCCAAACCGAAGAAATTCTGAACGCAGCGAGGGATAATGGCTTTGAGTCTATTTCGGTTGATTTGATTTATGGCTTGCCTCACCAGAGCGTATTCACCTTTGATGAGACCTTGAAGCAAATCATTGATTTGAGACCAGACCGCGTGTCGATATTCAATTACGCACACCTGCCAGAAAGGTTCTCTCCGCAGAAACGCATTCTGGTTTCTGATCTGCCAGCGCCGAATGAAAAGCTTGAAATCCTGAGCTTGTGCATCGAGCGTCTCACCGGTGCCGGTTATGTTTATATTGGTATGGATCATTTTGCATTGCCTGATGATGAATTAGCGATTGCGCAGAAAGAAGGCACGCTGCATAGGAACTTTCAGGGTTACTCGACTTATGCAGACTGTGATTTGCTGGCCTTGGGCGTGACGGGCATCAGTCATATCGGCGATAGCTATAGCCAAAATGTGAAGGATCTCGAAACCTACCGAGAGAAATTGCAAGCAGGTTCGATACCCGTTGAGAAGGGTGTGCTAATTGGCCACGATGACCTTATCCGAAAAGCCGTAATCAACGCGTTGATATGCCAGTTTGAGTTGACCTTCGCGACAATCGAAAATACTTTCGATATCGATTTTCAGGCTTATTTTTCCCAAGAGCTTGATACCCTGAAGTTGATGGCGGCTGATGGACTGCTGGTGATTTTTTCGGGGCAAATTAAGGTGCAGGAAAGTGGGCGGCTGTTGATTCGCAACATTTGTATGGTGTTCGATCGTTACATTTCGTCCGGTGGTACGCAGGTATTTTCAAGAGCAATTTAGTCAAAGTAGTCGCTTATTGATAAATAGTTGGCAATTCATACAGTAAATTCTTGTTTTTTCCATACCGATTTTGAGTATGCTCAATTTCAAACGGCATCCGTGTGAGAACAGAATGATGAGTGAACAAAGAGAAGACCTCGGTTTTGATCCAGACGCCCTGCGGGCAAAGTATCGTGAAGAGCGCGACAAGCGGGTTCGAGAAGATGCGAATGAGCAATATATTGAGGTCAAGGGTGACTTTTCTCACTACATTGACGACCCCTATCTGGATGCTACGCTTGAAAGAGAGCCATTAACCGACGAAGTTGATGTCGTGGTTATTGGTGGTGGTTTCGGCGGATTGCTCTCGGCGGCAAGGTTACGAGAGGCTGGCGTCAAGAGTTTGCGAGTCATCGAGAAGGGGGGCGACTTCGGTGGCACCTGGTACTGGAATCGCTACCCAGGTGCGGCGTGTGATGTTGAATCATATATTTATCTGCCCTTGTGCGAAGAGCTAGGTTTTGTACCCAAAGAAAAATATACCCACGCGCCGGAAATACTGGCCCATAGTCGCGCCATTGCTGAAAAATATGATCTGTACGGTAATGCCTGCCTGCAAACCGAAGTAACAGGTATGGAGTGGTTGGAAGATGAATCACGTTGGTTAATTACAACAAATAGAAACGATGCAATGAAGTCGCGTTTTGTGGTGATGTCGAACGGACCACTAAACCGACCCAAGCTGCCGGGAATAGAGGGCATAGACAGCTTCAAGGGACACACTTTTCATACCAGTCGCTGGGATTACAATTACACCGGTGGTAGCTCTGAAGGTGGCCTCGATGGATTGAAGGACAAGGTGGTCGGTATCATTGGCACGGGCGCGACCGCGGTACAGTGCGTGCCGCATTTGGGTGAGTCTGCTAAGCAACTTTATGTTTTTCAGCGCACACCATCTTCAATTGACGTCAGAGATAACACTCAGACGGATCCTGATTGGGCGAAGGCACTCAAACCCGGATGGCAGAAAGCGCGAATGGAAAATTTTAATACGCTTGTTTCAGGCGGTCTGGCCGATGAGGACCTGGTTAATGATGGTTGGACAGAAATCATTCGAAACCTGTTGACGATGGTAAACTTCAGTGAGGCGAAGCTGAGTCCACGAGAAATCGCACAAAAGTTGGAACTGGCTGACTTTCAGAAAATGGAAGATATCCGAGCACGCGCTCAGGAAATTGTCAACGACCCGGCTACGGCGGAATCACTAAAACCCTATTATCGTCAATTTTGTAAGCGTCCATGCTTTCATGACGGCTATCTGCCAACATTTAACCGGTCAAATGTCGAACTTATCGATACTCAGGGTAAAGGTGTAGACAAGATTACCGAGAAAGGCATTGTCGCCAATGGCAAAGAGTACGAGCTCGACTGTTTGATTTTTGCGACTGGGTTCGAGGTTGGGACGGAGTATACCCGACGCGCGGGATATGACCTGATAGGTAAAGGCGGCGTGACGCTTTCTAAAAAATGGCAAGACGGAATAAAGACCCTTCATGGTATGCATAGTCGTGGCTTTCCAAATGTTTTTATTATTCAGAATGCCCAGTCGGCTTTCACCGTCAATTTCCCCCATGCGATGGATGAGCAGGCTAAACATCTCAGCTATATAGTTGAACATTGTCTGGGCAGTAACGTTCAAACTGTAGAAGCGACTGCTGAGGCTGAAGATGCGTGGGTGCAAGAAATAGTGAAGCTAGCCCGGTTGGGTGAGCAATTTCAGGAGAGTTGCACCCCGGGTTACTACAACAATGAAGGCAAGCCCAACTTGCGCACGGTGCAAAACGGATCCTATGGCGCTGGTGCTAATGCATTTTTCGCGCTGATCAAAGGTTGGCGTGACGAGGGCTCGATGGAGGGACTGGAGTTGAATTAATTTTCGAGTGAGCGCATCGCCCCAAAAAAACCGGGGCGGCGTCTATATCTGCCCGTCACATGCTTGGTTACTTAGACCGAGTGTCGTTCTACGCTGATAGCGCGGGTTGATTTGTCAGATCGTTTTCTCGCTTTATGTCTCCTTCTAAATCAAAAAAGTCACGCGCAAGCTGGGCAACCTGATCAGCATACTCAGCTTCGAGGTGAATGTGATGTGGTCCGGGTATACGAACAACCGTCAAGTCAGGGTGATGTTGTTCCGAGACTTTGATCTCACCTTGATACCAGCTATCTCCTTGTTCTGCGACAACCAGAAAAGCAGGAGAGGTACACTGTTTGAGCATAATGTTGAGTTGATTTCGCGTGTAGCGATTTGAGGAAGGATAACGGATGCGTGGATCAGTGCGCCACGAGACGCCACCGTCAACTACCTGATGTCCTCTAGCTATCAGAATTTTCGCAGCATCAAGTGTTTGATCCGTCGCCTCGGTCACCCTAAGTGCCATTGCCTGAGTGTTTTCAAATACCTTGGCTGGACGGGTGTGACCAGTCAACATCTTTTCCATTGCCTGTCGGTTTCCAGCGACGCGATCCTCATCTGAATACGTCCCCTCCGCGGCGAAACCGTCAATCATAAACGCCCGATTAACGCGCTCTGGGAACGTGGCCGCGATGACACTGGAGATTTGTCCTCCCATAGAGTGGCCGATCAAGTTGAATTTTTCCAAGTTCAATAGCTCAACAACTGACATGATATCTAGCATGTAGTCGCTGTGGTGATACTGTGCGCCTGGGGCACGATGATCAGATTTGCCGTGACCTGCGAGGTCCAGCGCAATGATATTCAACTCAGTCAACCGCGGCGCAAGGCGCTCGAAAGTGTTTGCATTGTCTAGCCAGCCGTGGAGTGCCAGTGTGGGGTATCCATTGGGGTCTCCCCAAAGTTTTGCAGCTAATTTCCGGCCGAATATTTCAAATTCAGCTTCCTCTCCAAGCCTTTTGGGTGGGCGTTCGCTTGGGCCTTCTAAATCAGTCATAGGGGTTCACTTTTCGAAAACGCAGGAGTATACCGCCAATTTCGTCAAAATATTGACGATACAGGGTGCAGAGCGAACGAAATCAGCGTTGAAATCCTTAACGATTCACCAGTTTGATGTGCCTTATGCCGTGCTGCTATGAAATGCACGAGAGAAGTAGCCTTAGTAAAGTCTGGATAAATAAAGATACAATTTAGCCGCTTACTACAAATTTTCAGCGGCGACGAAATCAGGAGCAACGTATTGGAACCTAAAACTGAAGCGCTTCCAAACTATATCGACAGACCCTCTGCTTGGGTGGGAAGCGAGCTGGCGGTCCAGCCTGATCAATGGCTGTATACGTTGGCTGATAAAGATGTAGCTGATCTCGAACAGGCGGCGAGCCTTTATCTGGATTCAGGTCGAGACATTGGTGAAATGACGAAAATGGATTTCCCCCTGGTTCACTTTGGTGATCATCTTGTCAAACTCAGGGAAAAACTGCTTCAGGGGATCGGTGTTGAAGTAATACGCGGACTGCCCACCGAAGGTTACTCTCAAAAGACTGCAGCGGCGATTTTTTGCGGGATTGGTGCCCACTTAGGCAGCGCTAGGTCGCAAAATGCCGGAGGACACATCCTAGGTCATGTACGTGACATTGGTGCTGATGCCTCTGATCCGAATGCGCGGATTTATCAAACCTCGGTACGTCAGACTTTTCACACGGATTCTGCCGATGTGGTGGGTTTGTTGTGTCTTAAAAGCGCAAGATCTGGAGGCCAATCGCTGTTGGTGAGTGCGGAGACTTTGTTCAATCAAATGCAACGAAAACGCCCTGACCTCGTACCACGGTTGTTTGATAATGTCGCGACTGATCGACGCGGAGAAATACCACCCGGTGAAAAGGCTTATTTTGAAATACCCGTACTCAGCTGGTACCGTGAGTTGTTAACGGTGCAGTATCAGCGCCAGTATATTGACAGTGCTCAGCGCTTCTCTGATGCGCCAAAATTGACTAACGAACAAATTGAGGCGTTGGACTGTTTCGATGCGTTGGCAAATGACCCAGAGCTGCACATTGTCATGCAGCTTGAACCAGGCGATATGCAATTTGTTTATAATCATTCTCAGCTGCATGACCGAGAAGCATTTGTCGATTGGCCCGAACCTGAAAATCGCCGGCACCTGCTGAGGCTTTGGTTGTCGCTTGAAGGTGACAGACCTCTACCCACCTGCTTTCAATCAAGATACGGCTCTGTCGAACCCGGCAATCGGGGCGGCATCATCACCGAACAAACCCACCTACACGCTCCCCTCGACTAGCCCAAATTCCTGAATATGCGCGGTGCTTAAAGATCTGGCATCGACGAAAATCAAGGATTTGGCTGTCCAGTCAACTGCTAGTGGTCCGTGTCGCTACGATTCAGCGTGATGACGTGGCTATTTTTGTCCTGTTTTTGATACAGTAACCTCAACAAAGCTGAAATTCAGATCCGGGGAAAGAAAATGGAAGGGTTGTTCAAAGGTTTGAAAGTAGTTGATGCAGCGTCGTTTCTTGCGGGGCCCTGTGCCGCAACGATCATGGCAGACTACGGTGCAGACGTGATCAAAGTGGAGCCACTGTCTGGCGATGGGCACCGGGGGATTGCGGGTGGTCATCCTTCAGAGTGGTCCTGGCAGTTAACCAATAGAAACAAGCGCAGTGTTGCTCTGGATATCAATAAACCAGAAGGCTATGAGTTGTTGATAAAGCTGGTTGCGTCGGCGGATGTTCTTGTTGTTAATTTCAGTTCCGGCCAATTGGCTAAATTTAATCTTGAGTGGGAGACGCTGAAGGCGATTAACCCTCGCCTTGTTTTTGCTCAAATTACTGCGTTTGGAAACAAGGGGGCGGATGCGAATCGCCGGGCATTTGACCTAACCGGCTGGTTTGCTCGTACGGGCATTCTAAATACGATGCGCAATAAAGGTCAGTCACCAACAACACCAGCAGGCGGCGTGGGAGATCATGCAACAGCAATGACGTTATATGCCGGGATTGTCTCAGCTTTGTATCAACGAGATCGAACTGGGGAAGGTTGCATGGTGACAACGTCACTGGCTGCAACTGGGACCTGGGCGAATGGTTTGCATTTGCAGGGCACTGTTGCCGGTGAAGATGCTGCGGAACGTCGCGATAAAGAAGACTGGTCGAATCCACTTTCGAATGTCTACGAAACAAAAGATGGACGCTACATTTTGCTGGCACTGCAAAATATGAAACGAGACTATCCAAAACTCGTGAAGGTGCTGGAGCATGAAGAGTGGTTAGAAGAACCTGAAATGCGTTCTATTCGGCCGTTATTCAAAAATCGAATCATGGCTAGGCAGCGAATTGCATCTGCGTTTCTAAAATTTGATACCAACGAGATGCTCGCCAGGCTCGATGAAACCGGTATCGTGCATGAATTGATAGCAAAAAACACCGAAGTGATCGAAGACGCGCAGCTCATCGAGAACGAGGTAATCATACCGTACGACTCGGGTAAGCCCCATTGTGATAGAACCTTTGCCACGCCCTTTAGGCTCTCTACGGTCTCGCAAAGAACGCCGGTGGGTGCTCCCGAAATTGGTGAACATACCGAACAGGTGCTTGATGAACTAGGACTTGATCGGGACGAAATACGGACGTTGAGGCAAGGTGAGGTCGTCCGAAGTTAAAATGCCAGTTCTATCTTTAGTGTTGCGCGTCTTTGGCCTGTGACTAGGATTTAAAGCCTGAGTGGTGAAATGTAGCGGGGGCTCTCGCTTTCGCGATATGTTAGAGTCGTTTTAATCTGGTGCATGTGGATAAGCAAATACAAACTGATACAAAATACATTTCGCAAATCAGGCATGACCGGAAAAGAACCAAATTCATCAAAATCTCGAAAATTTTAGGAATATATTATGGCCAGTCCAGCAGACGTACCGTGGATAGCTGAGCACATCGCGCTCTATCAATCTGACCCCGAAAAGGCACACATGTGGGACTCGACGCCACTAGGTGGACCCGGAATATTGCCGACGTTGTTGCTCACGACCATCGGTCGCAAATCAGGTAAACCAAGGGCGCTGCCCCTGATCTATGGTGAGCTCGGGGATAGTCACGTCATTATTGCATCGAAGGGCGGTGCACCGGTCCATCCAAGCTGGTTCGAAAATCTGATGTCGAATCCTGAATGTCACATTCAGGTGGGTGAAAAGAGCGTCAATGTGCGTGCGCGAATTATCCCTGATGGCGAAGAGCGGGAGAAGATTTGGGACATGATGGTAGAGATATATTCTCCCTATACTGACTATAAGAAAGCAACTGATCGTCAGATTCCGGTAGTCGTGCTTGATTCCGTGTAACTGCGCAAAGCACATTTGCTAACGAGCCCGACAAGTACCGGGTGCAGGCTGCCGCAATAAGTTCTGTTGATCAATAACGGAGGCATGAGGATGTTAAGTGCAGCGCAAATTGAACAATATCAGATTGACGGATATCTGGTGCTGCGCAATCAGTTTAGCGATGCTGAGATGTCAGCGCTTGACGCGGTTGTCGATCGTAACCCGCCGTTGGATGATGGTAAGCTTGTGGGTAACTGGCCAGAGCCAGGCCGCTACACGCTGGCAAAAAGTTCATGGTCTGATCCTGGCTTTGTTCACTTTGCCGAGCACCCTCGGGTGGTCACAGGCGCGAAAGAACTCCTTAAAGACGATGTCCATTTAACAGCTTATGTGATGTACGACAGGACACCGGGCGGCAAAGGCATTCCTGCTCACCACGACTATAAACGGTGGCGACCTGTGGGGTCTTCACTGGAATGGCTGTTCACGATTATTCCCATGTGTGACTATGATGAATCTTGTGGGCAACTTTTTGTCGCGCCAGGATCACATCGCTTGGATAGACAGGTAAACAGAGGTGAGGGCGTGCTTCATGTTAATGAAGCGGTACGTCCCCGTGAAGAAGATTTTATAGATCCAGGGCTCAAACGCGGCGATTTGCTATTCATGAATATGCATTTATGGCACCGTGCGGCGGGCAATAACTCCAAGATTCATCGTCGAGGACTATTTAACAAATATGCGGCGAAACACTATCCGCCTGCGACGGGCTACTATGTCTTCTCTGACGAAGTTTACCATTTGATGTCTGACGCAGGTAAAGAGTTGATTGCTGTACATAGTAATAAGCCGGTAGAGACAACCCGGCTCTTGCTCCAGCGTAAATTTGACGAGAAGTTACAATTCTTTTTCGTCAAGCAGGATAACAAATTATCGCTACCCGGAGGACCGGTCTACTTTGAAGATGCGATACCTGATTGGGATATCGGTAATTACATTGGCTCATTGCAGACCAATATTCTGAAGCAAATCCGTTTGGAAACCCCATGGGTGAGTTACGTTGGTGATTACGATGAGGGTGCCGGACTTTGCAGAGTTTACGCGTACCCAATGAACGCTAACGGTTTTCCCGTTGCTTATCACGAGGGAGAGTGGATTGATGAAGCTGATCTGAGTAAGAAAACGTTTGAGCACAACTATGAACAGAAAGCTGTGCAGGACTGGTTAGACCCAACAAAGGTGCGCGGAAAAGGTCTCTCTCAGGCGAAGAGTCGCATTGATCAATTTGCTTTCTAACGACGGTTAGCACTAGATTGGTGTCGACACGACAGCCGAGATCAACGGCTGCCGTGTGTGTCCGTTTTCTTTCTCGTTACGACTGACGACCGGTCTCGCGTGGCTTCGCGGTATCTAGATCCATCAGCGTCTCTGCTTCAGCCTGTAAATCTTCGAATTCGGTACCAACACCCAAGTTAATCGGCTTGTTCACGTACATTTGCGCGCGTGAGTATTTACCGCCAGAAGCGTTAATCACCGCTGCATTAGGTGCATTTTCGGACGTCATAAATAATACTGCTGGACTAACAAGGCTGGGCGATGATTCGGGAGGAGGATCGTTAGGGTCGATATCGCGGCCGGGAATAGTTGATATCATTCTCGTAGCGGCGCCTGGGGCTAGCACGTTGGTGCGAATGTTGTTTCGCACCCCCTCAAGCGCAAGCACATTCATTAAACCGAGCATGCCCATTTTTGCGGCGCCGTAGTTTGCCTGACCAAAATTGCCGTAGATACCTGACCCAGAGCTGGTTAACACGATTCGACCGTACTTCTGTTCGTTCATGATTGGCCAAGCAGCGTGTGTGACGTAAGCCGTGCCGTTTAGATGAACGTTTAAAACAATATCCCATTCGTCGAGAGACATTTTCTTAAAGGAGCGATCTCGCAGAATGCCTGCGTTGTTCACCAAAATATCGATACGACCAAATGCATTCATGCAATCATCGATGATACTTTTCGCACCTGCGCGATCTGAAACCGAGGCTTTGTTCGCAATAGCCTCGCCGCCCATGGCTTTGATTTCGTCGACGACGGCATCAGCGGCATCACCTGCACCGGGGCCATCTCCCCGTCCGCCAAGGTCATTAACGACGACCTTCGCGCCACGCTTGGCGTACTCTAGCGCGTGTGAGCGCCCTAAACCACCGCCGGCACCGGTAATGACCGCTACTTTGCCTTGAAACTCGCTATCGTCGTACTTTCCCATTGTCATCTCCATCAATAAATTTGTCGTTGTCGTCAGAATAGGGAATATAGGTAGGCTGAGTAAAGCATTAACTGCGCTCTCGAAGTATCCTTCGACTCTAGCGCAGAAAATCTAGGCGCCGGCGTCACTTTTCTCTACAATTTCTTTCTGCACGTTGACCTGCATTTACAACTTGCAGATCACAGATTAGTGCTTGAATCTCAAAGTCCTGGGCCTGGTGTCATTTTTGAGCCGTCGGTAAATCGAGAGAACCTAAACCTATCAAGATTATGTGCGGGTCGATTTCCCATCACCATATTTGCCATCACTTTACCTGCGCCCGGCCCTATGCCAAACCCATGACCAGAAAAACCTGTAGCCAGAAACAAACCAGGGCAATCGGAGATTTCATCCATGACAGGCACGACGTCGGGTGTTACATCTATCATGCCAGCCCAGGCTTCCTCAATCGGTAGTTCTGACAATTGCGGCAAACGTTTCTTGAGTCCTCTTTTCATCACCGCAATCGCTTTCTGCGAAGGCGCTGGGTTGAGTATTCGGGTTTGTTCGAATGGTGTAACTTCGTCATCGCGCCAACGTCGAACGGGTAATAGCCGCCTGATAAGATGATCATGGAATCGCAAGTTAATAAATTTGACACTTGCTGAAAGTGCGGGCAGAAATTTGAAAAAGTGGCGAAAGGTGTCTGCACCTATAAAGTGTTCGTTAGTGCTGCTCGAGGCGACGGTGTAACCGTCGTCTTGTCTTCGCCTTATGGCCACCTCACCTACACTAGCGCAGCCTTGATAAATATCTGGTGCCGGCGCGGTGCGCATGACTGTCGCTCGCACCGTGAGTTGTGGAAGATTTTTGCCAAGATTAGCCATGAAGACTGACGACCAAGCGCCGCCCGCGCACACAGCGGATTGCGCTTTAACATAGCCATGTTCGGTCACAACGCCAGCCACGTTGCCGCGCTGCATATCGATTGAGCGCACAGCACACGCCTCTCTGATCAGGCCGCCTTTTTCTCGCAACCCCTTTGCCAGTGCCGGAACCGCTTTGAATGGCTCCGCATGACCGTCACTCGCAGTGAATAAGGCGCCTTTCCACTGTCCCGGCTTGTCTTTCAAGAGATCATCGACCTCTGCTCCGGATAGTATGCGTGTATCCAGCTGGTGCTGGGCAGCGGTCTCAAGCCATTTTTCGCGAGCGGCAAGGTCCTCGTCGGTTGCGGCAACGTTCAACACACCTTGGCGCTTGAAGCCTATATCGGCGCCGAGTTCTTTCGAAATCGACTCCCAAGTGTTGATGCTGTCGATCATGATGGGAAGCTCAGCAGCATCACGACTCTGTTGTCTCACCCAACCCCAGTTTCGACTTGATTGTTCACCTGCGACTCGCCCTTTATCGCATACGAGTACGGATACGCCGCTTTTAGCGAGAAACCAAGCGGTTGAAATACCAATAACACCGCCGCCGATGACAACAACATCAACTGAATCTGGTAGCGGGTCTTGCCACTGGATGGGAGTGCTATCGCTAAAAATCATATCGTTTCCAGAGCAGGTTGCTGTCAGCTATCAGTATATCTGGGTGCTTTGAGATTGCGAGAACGATATAAATTTGCTGCATCTGTGTCATGTTTTATGTGGACATTCAAATATTGAGCTGGTCTCGCCATTTGTAGTAAAGCACTGATGGCGCAAGGAACCAGGGGTCGCCGGTGTAAAAGGGACGAGTCTGAAAACGCTGATCGGCAAAGCTTACCTCGCCACCACTTTGGCCAGACATATTACGACCCATCTTTGCGCCGCAGTAGCTTGCGAGCGAAATACCGGAACCGCAGTAGCCCATCGCATAGTGAATACCGTCATGTTCACCGATGTGCGGCAGTGTATCAAAAGTATAAGCGACAAAACCGTGCCAAGAATGAGAGATACGCGTCGTGGCAAGCTGGGGAAATATTTTACACATCGCTTTGTGAAGCGCCGGCGCACTGACGGTATCATCTGTTTCTTTCAGCGCGACCCTCCCACCGAACAGCACGCGACGCTTGTCGGGTGAAAGACGATAGTAAAAAACCAGCTTGCGCGAGTCGCTCATGACACGATTTTGCGGAGAAAGCTCGTGGGCCACAGCATCACTAAGGGGTTCAGTGGCAATGATATAACTTCCAATAGGAATAACACGTCGTCGCTGCCATGGCGTTGTTTGACTTGTATAACCATTGGTTGCCACTGCAACTTTTGCGGCGCGTATAGAGCCGCGGGTTGTGTGCACGACAAAACTCGAACCACTTCGCTCGATCCGCGTTACCGCCGTGTGACCGCACAAGTTCGCGCCGGCTGCAGCCGCTTTATGCTGGAGCGAGTCGTGGTATTTGCCCGGGTGCAGGGCGCCATGATCAGGGTATACAACGCCGCCGTGGTAAAAATCTGAACCTATTTCGGTGCGCTGTTCTGCACGCGACACCATGTGCCAATCGACTGCAACTTCGTCCGGCAGCCCTTGCAGCGCGCGAGCGCTTGCTTCGTATGCTGCTGGATTGTGCGCACCGGAAAAGCGTCCTAACCGTTCCCAATTACATTCCAGTTTCTCCGCTGCAATAAATGTGTCTAGGAATTCGAGAGAATTTATACCGTCTTTAAGTATGCGGACCGCTTGTTTATGTCCCCACCGAGCACTAAGTTCGGCATAGTTACCTTTTATGCTGGTAGATACCTGCCCACCATTACGACTGCTGCAACCATATCCCAATGCATCAGCGTCAAGTACAAGTGTGCCAAGACCAGCCCTGGCGGTCTGTATCGCAGTATGTAGGCCTGTGTAGCCGGCGCCGACGACAACTACATCAATTTCTGCCGGCAAATCTAGGTATTGTTTCTCAGGTCTGGGCGCGTCTTCCCACCAAAAAGGTTTACATTTAAAATCCGGCGTGAACAGATCGGTTTCCATTATTTCTAACCTGTGTGAGCTGTAAGTTCTGGCGTCTCGACGCTGTGTTTTGATGCCAGCGCCAGATACATGCTGGGCAAGATCAAAAGCGTAAACAGGGTGCCTAGCAACATACCAGCGACCAAAATAATACCAATACTGTTGCGTGCTTCAGCGCCTGCGCCGGTGACAAGGACCAGCGGAAAGTGGCCGATAACTGTGGCGCCAGTCGTCATTAGCACGGGTCTGAGTCTAACGCTCGCACCTTGTCGTATTGCGTCAAATTTACTTAAACCTTGTCTCTGCAATTGGTTAGCAAATTCTACGATAAGTATACCGTTCTTGGTCACAAGGCCAATCAGCGTGATGAGTCCAATTTGCGAATAGATGTTTAATGTGGTCCATCCCAGAAAAGTAAACATAAGCGCGCCGGCCAGTGCCAGCGGCACAGAACCGAGTAAAACCACAAATGGGTCTCTAAACCGATTGAATAAAACGACAAGCACCAGAAACACGAAAGCCAGTGATAGGCCTAGCGCACCGAACAAAGTATTACCTTCCTGGCGTATCTGTCGTGATTCACCAGCATAGTCAACCACATAACCCGGTGGTAAAATTTCTGCGGCAGCTTCCTCTATTGCACTCAAACCCTGCTCCTTGGTATACGCTGGTATCATGCCAGCAAACAGGGTGAATGAGTTGCGCTGCTGGAACTTGGTCAGCACTCTTGGGCCAACTCGTTCTTCCAGTGCTGCTAAAGACGAAAAAGGCACCAGTTCGCCACTGGGCGTCTGTATCTTTAAGTCCTGAAGCGCGTAGATGTCTAGCCGGTCAACGTCCTCTAACATGGGTATGACTCGGTAGGCTTTGCCGTTGAGGTCAAACCGGTTCACATAGTTGCCTGAGAGATAAGTTGAAAGCTGTCTGCTCACCCCAGCAACGGTGAGGCCTAGGTCGGCGATCCTGTCTCGGTCGAGTTCGAAGTGCACCTGAGGAAAGTCAATTTTTAGGTTGGTATCGGCGAACAGAAACAGGTTCGTGGCATATGCTGCTGAGAGCAGTTTTTCTGCATAAGGCTGCATTTCTTCTGGACTGGCTGCTGCTGTCACTACCATCTCAACTGAAAATCGACCGGCACTGGGTAATGATGGGCTTGAGTTAGGGAATGCCTGCAAACCCGGTACCATCGATAAACGACCGAAGGTCTGCGACATCATGTCTAGGGTTGTAAAATCACGCTCTCCTGGGTCAACAAACTGTTGACCGCCAATCGCTGACCCTGGGTTGACGATTTGCCACATAAAGGTCGCTTTGGGAAGACTGTTCATCACCTCAACTACGTCAAACATGTGTTCATGGGTATAGTCGAGAGAGGCTTCCGGTGGGGCTGATGATATGACAAATATCTCGCTTTGGTCTTCGATCGGGGCGAGCTCCTGCTGGGACATCATTAAAAATGGAACCGATAGGAGGGAGAAGACAAAGGCAAACGTCAAGATTTGCGGTGTCCAACCCAGGCTGTGAGAAAGCAGTTTTTCGTATCGTGTTTGCAAACTGCTAAATCGTGCATTGACCCAGCGTGTCATTGCGCTTTCTTGTCCTCTCGCCGGGCTAGCATAAGCACTCATGACGGGTGACATGGTCAAGGCAACCAAGCCCGATATCAGCACTGCTACGGCTAGCGTAAATGCAAACTCCTTGATTAATACGCCGGTTAATCCAGAGAGAAAACCGATCGGTATATAAACCGCTGCTAATGTGATGGACATGCCAACAATGGGTATCAACAGTTGTCTGGAACTTGCCAGCGCCGCCTGGGTGCGGCCCATGCCCTCGCGCATAAAACGAGAGACGTTCTCGACCACAACAATCGCATCATCTACAACCAAACCGACGGATAAGACAATGGCAAGAACAGTCAACAGATTGAATGAAAAACCCATGGCCATCATTAGTGCCATGGCGCCCAGCAAGGAAATAGGAATCGTCACGAGAGGAACCAGAGCGGTGCGAAATGAACCCATGAAAAATAAGACAACGATACCGACAAGTAACACCGTCTCGGCCAGCGTGATAAAAATCTCCTTGATCGCATCGCGCATGTAAAGGGTGCCGTCAAAACCTATTTCGACTGTCATACCGTCAGGTAAGGTAAGATTGATATCATCAACTACAGTGTAAAGCTTGTCACCTATCTCTAGCTCGTTAGCGCCGGGTAGGCCATAAACAGCAAGGAAAAGGTTGTCTCTTTGGCTCAAACGGGCAATCTGATCGCCTTCGACCTCTCCCAGTTCAACTCGTGCGACTTCACCCAGGCGAACAATGGCGCCGTCAATATTGCTTATCACTAATTGTTTGAAGTCTTCGGCAGTTTTCAAAGTGGCGCTGGTTTGCAGATCAATACGCTGTTGCAGGTTCTCAACGCGGCCAATCGGCGCGATGACATTGTTTGCATTTAATGCTTCTCGTACCTGTGCTGCGCTGACGTTGAGGTAGTTCAATCTTGAAGGGTCGAGCCAAACTCTCATGGCTGGGTCTCGGCCGCCGGTAACACGAACACGCTGCACCCCCGCTATCGAGGACAAAATAGGGACGACATTGCGCGTCATATAATCGGCAGTTTCGGAGCGTGAGCGCCCTTCCATAAAAACATCAAGGTAGAAAATCGCAGTATTCGCATCAGCGCGATTGACATTGATGGTGGGATCCTCCGCGCCGGCGGGTAGCTCAAAACGGATTTGTCCTAAACGTGTGTTGAGCTCGGCGAGTGCCAGATTAGCTGGTTCGTTAAGCTTCAGCCATGCGGTGACGGTGCTGACGCCAGCTGTGGTGCTGGATTCAATGTAATCTACACCAGGCACGGTCGCTGCTGCGCGCTCAATGGGGTCTGTTACAAAACCTTTAACCGTTTCCGCTGAAGCTCCCACGTAGGGCGTTGTAATGACTAATGAGGAACTTTCGATTTCCGGAAACTCTAGTACCGGCATGACAACTGCTGCGCGTAAACCTAACAGAATTAGGGCGAGTGATATGACCGCCGCGACCGCTGGGCGCTCAATAAAAATATCAAAAAAGCTGGGTTTCCCCTTTACACCATTCACTGACTCTTCGCAGCCATCTGAGATTCTTTCGGTAAACGTTCAACGACGTGAACAAGTAATCCTTCTTCCAGTTTGAATGCGCCAAGCGCAGCAACTAGATCGCCGGGTGCTAATCCTCGCGTAATGATCACTTGCTCACCCTCGGCACGGGAGACACTCACCTGACGGCGTATTGCGCGAAAAGGTGCTGTTGCGCCTGCTTCTGCCTTTTCCAGTAGATAGACGAAGGCACCGAAGCCACTGCGGCGAACGGCGGTTGCCGGCAGGCGTATGACGTTTTTCATGATGCCGGTTTCGACGGCAACATCGACGACTGCGCCGGGCGACAAAGTTGTGTCAGAAAGCGCAAGTAGCGCGCGATATCCGCGCGTGCGTGAGTTGACATCAATCTGCGGTTCCGAGGAGATAACCCGTGCAATAAGCGGATCGCTTTTAATGCCAGGGCCAGAAAGTGTCACCGTTGTCCCAATCTCAATGTTTGACTTGTCTTGGGGAAGGTCAAAGTCAATCCATAGTTCTTCATCATTTCCAGTGAGGCCTGTAATTAACGAATTGGCGCTGACGTACTGGCCAATTTCCAAAGCATGCAAGTTGGTTTTAGCGTCGAACGGCGCAGCTAAATGCAGTTTTTCTATCCGTGCTGTCAGCGCTGCAAGATTTGCTACGAGCACCGCTTTGCTTGAAGCAGCGTTATCATAATCCTCTGGACTGGCCATTTTGTCTTCACGGAGCTCAATGATGCGCTGCAACTTCAATTCTGCCAGCTTCAATTTTGCCCGCGTTGCATCCAGCTGCGCGGTCTCTTCGCGACTGTCGAGTTGAAGTAGGGTTTGCCCAGCAGTCACGCTATCGCCGCCAATAAAGCCTATCGCGGTTATCCGGCCTTCCACCTCGTTGCGTAACTCGACAAACCTTGTTGCCCTGACTTCACCGATTGTGCGATAGACCTGTGTCCAGCTTCCAACCTCGGCGGTGACAGCGGTGACCGTTGCGGAGCGTTCAGGAAATGAAGCGGCAAAGGCAATAGATTCCTGTATTTGTTGGTACTTTAGCCCAGCGAGGCCTGCAATAAGAATCATGCAAATCAACAAAAGGGTGAGCCAGCGTTTCCAGATTGTAATCGATGAAGTGGAGTCTTCTTTCATAGAGATAGAGCCAGTTTTAAAGCTGATGCTAGTATTTGAAATGTACCTGCCGACATAGTAAACCAGATAGCAATACCCCGTCGATTCCTCACTGCACGGCGGCGGCAATAAAATGAAAAATCTGCATGGAAACAAACTTTCTAACAGCTAGCAGCGGCTGCGTTTAGATATGGTTTGAGAAGGATGAATGATTCGAGTTCTGCATCACTAGTGAGACCAGCTGAGGAATCGCACGTTTCGGTTAGCTGGCTTACGATTTGGTACGATACTTTTCCATTCGTGCGGTCACTTTTTTGGCATAATTCCGAGTTTCCAGTCGATTATGCCGGTTGGTAAGAAACCAATAAAAATCCTCAACTTTCATTTCATTGATGCGGGCAATTGCTGCGCGCTTGCTCCCTGATTTCACCAAACTGGCAAACAGGTTCCCTGCGCCGCCGTTATAGCTAGCGATGATCGCATATTGCAGTTTTTGTGGATGGTAGATACCCGCTAAATAGTGATCTGCCAAAATACTCAGATAACCTGTGCCTACCTCAATATTGTTCTTTGGGTTATATAGATAAGCAGATGACGGTGTGCGATTGTCGCCATTAATGATAGAAAAATAGTCGCGACCGGCAGTATCAGCTTTAATTTGCATCAGTCCCAATGCATTTGACCGAGAGCGAGCTAATGGATTAAATGCACTCTCGGTTTCGATTATTGCCATAATCAGCGGTACTGGTATTCGATGCTTTTCGCTTGCGGCTTTTGCGAATGCCAAATACTTGTTGCCAGCAATTTTCGTATGTTGAACTGTCATCGGGATATTAAGGTGATTGGGGTTGGCGCTTTGCTGCTTGTCTAGCAGGTAGTCGACATACCGATTTGCCCGCCAGACTGAAGCGATAGGTAGACCATCCTGATCGACCACCTGTTCGTGAAAGAATGGAGCCTGTGTTTTCGTATTGATCAATCCAAAATCGCTTGCTGTGCTTGCGTCAATAACACCTGGGTCAAATTGAGTGAGCAGAATTTCTATAGCGGCTTGCTTTACACTTTTCGTATCTTCTGCGCTGATTGTAATAATACCTCGCTCGAAATCAACCAGCGTCTCGGCGGAGCTATTACCGTGGTAAGACATGACTGATGGCTTTGTGCTGTCGGGAAGATTGGATCCCAGTCGATGGTCTTCGGTTAATGTTTTAACGCCTTGACTGTTCGCATCATAAACAGGGATATCGGCAAGCAAAATCAAGGGGAATAAGATGAGGGCGCATGCAAGGGTAGGGGAAGTTGTAAACAGGTTTATTCTCAATTTTCAGACTGTCACTGGCTGGGCATAGTGGAATGAGGTATACGCATTATTGAGCCCAAATTCAACGGCAACGAGTTTCCGTTAGGCATTTATTGTCACGGGAGTCATGAATTGATCCAAAATTGAGACTGAAGCGTGCCCCGGCTTAATTTGTCTAAAATCTATAATGCAAAAATTTCTTCGCCTATTGCTCTTGCTGTGCTTTGTATTTCCCGCAAAATCGATGAAAACCGAAGAAAAATGGTGGCCAAGATTCCCTTGGTTCCAGGTTTTCAGGCTGTTGTTGCGAATCAGTGCAACCCTGGTATTAATGTCTTCCGCGTTCTCAAATGTCAGCTGATGGCTGCATTAAGTGTGGGATCTAATCGGATGGATAATGTAGAGTCGACGATTGAATCGATAAAATTTCCTGCGGCGCGCTTACTCGGCGAAAAGTTCAGCGCGAATTCAGCGGTCGCCGGAATGGTGATGCGGCGCATCAGTCGGATAGCCGGAGGAGAGCCAAGCTTCGATGCCTCCGTGCAGGGGAAAAACACGTTCGACGCCAATCCTTTTTAACTTGAGTGCTACACGAGCGCTCGATGCTTCGTCTGGTCAGTTACAACAAAGGATAATATCACTATCCCTCGGTATGCTGTTTTTATGTTGTTCGATGGCTTCCATCGGCACGCGTAGGGCATCAGGTAGCAAGTGCGGTAAAGCTTCAACGTCGTAATCATGGCGGAGATCAATAATATGAATATCTTCGTCGTTCTTGATGCGTTGATACACTTCGTCTGGGCTGAGTTTGCGCATGCTGAGCGATTTGATGAATTTTCGGCGGTGATAGATTTTCAAAGCAAAATAACTAATGACAATCGTTGCAACCAAAGCGCCCGCGACAAAACCAAGCTCCGCGGCTGCACTGACAACAATTTCGATTTCCGCATGAAAAAATAAACCGAGTGAAACAAAGAGACCTGACCACAGTAGAGCACCTAGCGAATCCAATAGGAGAAAGAGCGTGATGCTCACGCCGGTTAAGCCAGACATCGGAGGAGCCAGTGTTTGCAAGCCGGGCACAAACTTGCCGACAACCAGTGCTAATGGCCCGAGACGACGGAAAGTATTTTCAGTATTTCTAACGCAGTAATCAGGCTCGAGGGACAAAATGCATAGCAGATGGAGGACCCGTGCACCTCGTAGCCTACCAAGCCAGAACCAAAACAAGTCAATCGGTACTGATGCCAAGAGCACAGTGAGTAGCACGAGCAACAATGACATTTGACCCATGCCGATAAGCACGCCAGCAGCAAGCAGCAGGGGCACCGCAGGCAGCGGTAAACCTGCTTGGTCAAGCGCAACCCATGCGAAGATGACGGCGTAGCCGTGTTCGATCAGAAAATTGAGTAGTTCGGTCATTGTGTAGTCTGCTTATCGGCTATTTTTACGCTCTATAAATAAATTGGATTTCAGTACTGCATTGTTACGAATATTCATGTAGAACAAAGCATAATCGAGGCCGTGGTAAGTGTTCAATTCGCCTGAACCCATAGCGAAAAATTTCGTGCCTGCTTGGTTTTTGGCAAATAATGAGCCGCCTCTACACTGTGCCCAAGTCTGGCCTTTTACAGGTGCAGCGAGCTTATCAAAGACCTGATCATTTGATGAGTCTTCTTTTCTACCGAAAGCCACGTTGTAAATCCCCGCAGGTGCTACGGCGCCTGCGTTTAGCGATGCCTGTGCCATTTCTTCGTCAACTTTCCAGGAGAGAGGGTTGGTGCAGAGGCTCGGTTCAGATCGCTCCATAGGGTTGGCGCCCTCGGGCATGGTGTCCCAATGGACAACGCAGCGAAGATCTTCTGCGTTCTCGCAGGGTGAGATATGCGTCATTGCATCAAACCAGCGGGGTGAAACCGGAATGATGGCGCTACCAACGATATAAGCAGCAACCATCCTCTGATGTAGGTCTGAAGAGTCGATCACCTCTTTTAACAAACGAATAGCGTGATGGGTACCCTGACTGTGGCTAGCGATGATGAAAGGGCGGCCCTCATTGTAATGTTCGAGGTAATATTCGAAAGATCTTTTGACATCCTCGTAAGCAAACCCGAGCACCGCATCCCGGCGCTCGATGTCGGTAGAAAAATATACGAAAATGTTCGCTTCACGATAACGCGGCGCGTAGATGTTACAACAACCGTTATAGGCACTGGCCTGATTGGCCATCATCCATTGAGTGTTCTCTTCAGTGCCAGAATCAGGATCCATTGGCGAGGTCCAACTGCCAGACGTCAGAAAACCTGTAGGATGGATAAAGAAAGTATCTACCGGACGCTCGCCTTGTGGTTCGGCCGAGATGCCTGCCGGGACAAGATCCGCCGGGTCAACCATGGAGGGGAGTGATGCCCAGTATGCATTGTTGCTATAAGCGGGAGGTGCGACAGCCTTTTCAGGATCAAAAGCGCCATCCGGTTCGTGGTAGGTAAAAAATGCCATGCCCGCAAGATTGGCACCGTACCCCGTTACATAGAGGCAAACACCAATTAGTAGAATTACAGCGGGCAGAATACCGGTGAGTTTAAGTCTTTTCATAAAGAGTGTAATACCAAGTGCTCGGAGGGTGAATCAGACTATCAACAAGAATTAAAACAGAGTTCAAATATTACCATCTCTTGCGTCGTTGTTTCGGCTCTCTGGCTGCGAAATATTCGATGTGATCCAGACAATGTGTTTCATCGTAGTCTCCAGTATGTTTAGAATTCTATTACTCATATTCCTGTCGAGCCCTGCAATGGCAATTGAGCAACCAGACTTCAACGTCGTGGCCGAGGGCAAGCAATATGAAATCCGTCAATACGATAACCACATTGTAGCGGAGACGCTGGTTCAGGGTGACTTCAACAAGGTAGGAAACACTGCGTTCAAACGACTCGGCGGGTACATATTCGGCGATAACGAAGCGGATCAGAAAATCTCAATGACCGCTCCTGTCACCCAACAAGCGACAGAGCAGGGGTACATCGTCCGATTTTATATGCCATCCGAGCATCAACTGAAAGATTTGCCCGAACCTCTATTAGAAACGGTCGTGGTCCATGAAGTGCCTGGTGGAACCTTCGCCGTCATAAAATATAGAGGGGGTTGGAAAGAAAGCCGCTATAAAAAGTTTAAGCAACAATTAGTCGAAGCCGTGAAAAATAATCCGGATTGGGCGATCACCGGTGAAGCAACGTGGGCCCGCTATGACCCACCATTTATGCCTTCGTTTCTTCGGAGAAATGAAATTTTGTTGCCTGTCACTCGGCGCTAGACACCTCGGTTACCCAGCAGGGAGCTGGGCTCAGCGTATAAATCTCTCCCACAAGCCGGATAGTTTCCACTGCAAGTGTAGAGCTTCTCGCAACGTCACATAAGATTTGCTGGTAAGAGGTTTGGCAGACATTCACCCGCTTTCTTGTGAAGTGCTATGCCAAAAGGTCGTAACTCCTCTCGCATCGCTTGACTTGTATCATCGAACACGTAGCGCCCTTCGCGCGACCCTGCATACCATACTTCGAAACGGTGGTTTATATCCCCCATGTTGAGTAGACTTTTAGCAAAATGTGGTAAACCCATGAGTAATATAGTCGTTGTAATTGCGAGCGCTTTGAACTGAGAGATTAAATGAATAAGAAAAAAAGATGTGTTGTGGTGATGTACGACACGTTATGCCGCCATTTTTTGCCGACGCATGGCAACAACTGGGTGAAAGCACCGAATTTTGAAAGATTGGCGAAAAAGACAGTGCAGTTTGAAAATTTCTATGTGGGTTCCATGCCTTGTATGCCAGCAAGAAGAGAAATGCACACGGGTAGATATAACTTTTTGCATCGCTCTTGGGGGCCTTTGGAACCGTTTGACGACTCAATGCCTGCGATCTTGCACGACAATGGTGTGCATTCTCACAAGGTGACTGACCATCTACATTACTGGGAGGACGGCGGTGCGACCTATCATCAGCGTTACACCACCTTCGATTTAGTCAGAGGTCAGGAAGGAGATAAATGGATCGGAGATGTTGAAAAACTGCGTGATCCCAACTACGGGTCAGACAGATGGTCTGAATTGCAAAGGCTGAGTTATCAAAAACAGGACAATATCAATCGAGAGCATATGGGGGCAGTTGAACTGCAACCACAATATAAAACGTTTGATCTTGGGTTGGAGTTTATCGAGCGCAACAAGGATGCCGACAACTGGTTCCTGCAAATAGAAACGTTTGACCCACACGAGCCATTTTTTACCCAACAGGAATTTCAAGACCTATACCCACATGAGTACGATGGCCCGCCATTCGATTGGCCGCCCTATAGAGAAGTCAGGGAAGACGAGCAAACCGTAGAGCACATAAGATATATGTACGCTTCGTTGATTACTTTTTGTGACCGACAACTTGGCAGAGTGTTAGACGCTTTTGATGAGCATAATCTGTGGGAAGATACGATGTTAATCGTCAACACCGACCATGGTTTGTTGATGGGTGAGCACGACTGGTGGGCAAAAGTGGTAACGCCGTTTTTTCAGGAAATCGCACATATTCCCTTTTGGGCTTATGACCCTCGAACGCCAGACAATGTCGGGAAAAAGAGTGATGCGCTGGCTCAAACCATTGATTTGGGCCCCACAATTCTTGATTTTTTTGATGTTCCACTGACGGAAGACATGCAAGGTAAACCGATCTTTAATCACTTAGATGGCGACGAAGAGATCAGGCAAGCCTCCCTTTATGGTGTCATGGGTGGCCAAGTGAATGTGACCGACGGCCAATACGTGTACATGCGGGCGAATACGACCGAAGATAATCAGCCGCTCTTCGATTACACACTAATGCCAACCCATATGAAAAATAGGTTCACACCCAGAGAGCTTCAAAAATGGGAAAAAGTAGCGGGTTTTGGGTTTATGAAAGGATGTGAGGTGATGCAAATTCCGACGCGCACGGCACCTACTTTTTATAACAAAGATCATCCCTTCGGCAGAGGTCGAACAGCAACGCTGTTATTTGATGTGAACGCTGATCCGGGTCAACTTCGACCCCTCTCTGACTCAGAGATAGAAATCCGGATGATCAAATTGATGATCAGAGAGATGGCAAGAAATGAATGCCCCTCGGAGCAATATGTTCGGCTTGGGTTACCGGAACCTCGTAGGCTCGCGAAGGGACATGGCGATGAGCAGATTGAAATGCCTTCAGATCAGGAAATACAGCAGTCTTGTGTGTTGATGAAAGCCCAGGGAATTGAATCTGCCCAACATGGAGCGGCAGGATTTCCAAAAATGCCTTTCCAGCGTGTTGCTTGGGAAGGCGAGAAAACGCTAAGTTCAGTCACCCTGCCTGATAATTTGAAACTCAGGCCCGGTTATCTTATCAGTCAGTCCAATGAGTTCCCTGATGATAAGAGTCGGGGCTAGACTAAAATACGCGACACCCATGTGCTGCGATTTGATGAACGCATTGCACTCAACTTCGCAGATTGAGGATCCCTGCACCCCGGGCTGTCCGTTACCAGTCATCCTGCTGAGATGCAGCCGACAACCCGGCTCGTTTGTACTGGGTGATCGCACGGAATAGAGAACTGGTCTTACAACAGATCAAGCTTTGAAGCCATCAGTTGGTTTGAAATGATCTGACGCCCTACACTGACGCCATAAATCCTAATCAAAAGCCCCGATTAAGTGAAAGAAAGGGTTTCTGACTTGAGTAAATCTCTGATAGGGTGTCAAGTGAAGCTGCGGTTTCTTAATAAAATTAATAATTACAAAAAGGAAAGTGCTATGAGTTCTAATCAAATCTTAACCATCTTGTCTGTTTTAATCGCCTTGGGGGCAACAATTGTCCCTGACGTTATGCCTTACTGGGCGCTGGTACTTGTCGCTGTTGGCTTGGTCAGCGGCTTTATGAACCCCTTGCCCGATATGACTTCAAGGATGGCCTACACCGTCGCGGCGATTGCAATTCCAACAATCGCTAACGCCCTTGATGCGATTCCTGTGGTTGGGGCTCAAGCTAATATGTTGATCGATAATATTATGATCTCAGTTGCCGGTATGGTTATCGCTAATTTCATTTTGTTGATGATCAGCCAAATGAGATCTTCCGATTAAATATGACGACCGAAAACAGATCAGGTAAGTAAAAGGTTTTTATCTGGTCTGTTTTTGGTGCAACAGCGATGAGCCCAAAATCATAGGGGTCAGAGTAAGGTGCCAAAACAAAAGTCACCTATGATAGGATTCGTTCAGCAATAGGCGATGTCTCGCCTTCCTTGAGTCTTACCATTATTCCTTTCTAGAAATATTGACCACGCTCGGATCAATCTGCGTCAATGCTACGTAAAAATGTCATTCCTGCCGGTTCCCCTGCGCATGTTATCCGGAAAAATCGACAACACCATTTTGGTGGCAATGAGGACTTTGCGGCCGAAGCGCACCGTTTAGCTCAAAGTGCCAAGTGACCGGCCCAATTCTCTATCTCGAATTGATAGTTGATGCGTTAATGATTAATCCAATTGCTAGAATTCAAATTTGTACAAATACTGGGTTGTTGTATGGAATAGAGAGCTGGCTTCATAAAAGGTGAAGTCTTGAGGCTATAATTTAGTTTGAATTACTCTGGTACTTACGCTCACCCATAAATCGGAAACAAATTTACAAGTATGACAAACGCTAACTGGCACTACCCCACGAAAATTATAGTCGGCGCAGGTCGTATCGCCGAACTGCCCGTAATGTGCAATGATCTCGGCATCAGCAACCCGCTGTTAGTAACAGATCCGGGGATTGCTAATTTACCCATGATGCAAACCATCAAAAACATTTGTGCACAATCTAACTTACCGATTGCCATGTTCAGTCACATTAAACCGAATCCAACAGGACGGAATATCGAAGATGGAGTAACCACTTACCTTGCGGGCGATCACGATGGCGTTGTCGCGCTAGGCGGCGGATCTGCTCTTGATGCTGGCAAGGCTATCGGTCTGATCGCGCGACAAAAGTGCAGTTTATGGGACCTAGAAGATGCAGGAGACAACGAGAAAAACGCTGACCCTGAGCTGATTGCCCCCATGCTTGCCATCCCAACGACAGCAGGCACAGGCTCTGAGGTGGGTCGCGCCGGATTAATTGTCAATGAGACTGAGCAACGCAAAGTTATTATCTTTCATCCCAAAATGTTGCCATCAAGCGTGATTCTAGATCCGGAACTTACCGTGGGTTTACCACCTCACATCACCGCGGCAACCGGCATGGATGCGTTGTCGCATTGCTTAGAGGCATGGTGTGCCCCAAACTTTCACCCGATGGCAGAAGGGATCGCGCTGGAAGGTATTCGGTTAGTACGGCACAACATTGAAACTGCGGTCAAAGATGGCAGCAATATAGAAGCGCGTCTCAATATGCTTGTGGCTTCAATGATGGGTGCCACTGCTTTTCAGCGCGGCCTCGGTGCTATGCACGCCTTAGCGCACCCGTTGGGTGCAGTGTACGACGCGCATCATGGTCTGCTTAATGCGATATTGATGCCGTATGTGCTTAAGGCCAATCAAAGCGCTATTGATGGAAAAATCGCGAGGCTGGCGGGTTACATTGGCATCGAATCAAGTTTTTCGGGCTTTTTGGATTGGGTGTTAACTCTCAGAGAACGCATCGGAATTCCGCACGCGTTGTCCTCTGTTATTGAGCAAGATGAAGTCTTCTCCCAAATCGGTCAAATGGCGATTGTTGACCCTTCGGCGGGCGGCAATCCGATTATTTTTTCGGCAGGTGAATATCAGGCCACATTAGATGATGCTTATCATGGTCGTCTTTAGGCAAAGTTCGATTTAAAACGGCTATCTCTAGTCGAGCAGGGCTCGTGGATTGTAAAAAGATTGTCGTGTGTTGGATTTTATCGTTTCGCCGTTTCATGCATGATGTCAAAACAACAAATGACGAGGTCAAAAAATGAGTGCGATTGCGGCGAAGATGCCAGAAGAGGTTGAGTTTGCCCGCGAGGGTATTCTCCGTTTTGCAGAAAAAGAGGTTTTGAGCCGTCATCAAAAATACGCGGACTTTTTCGAGGATCCAAGAAAGTTGTATGACGAAAACGGGCGGTTCTCGACGGATCTGGTGGAGTTGATCTCCGAAGTTCGCACGTTGTCCGCTGAAGCGGGCTTTTATGGGATGTGCGTACCCGAGGCATTAGGGGGTGGGGGATTGGGCCATCTTGCTTACTATGTCGCTTGGGAGGCGCTGTTCCATCGATGCGGTCCAAAAAATTGGTTAATGCTATACGCTCTCGCGCATTGGGCCTTTGGTCCGAGCAAGCTCTTAGAACAAATGAGCGAGGAAGCAAAAGCGGTTTTCTTGCCCGAGTTGATGTGTGGAACAAAGTCAATGTGCTTCGGTCTGACTGAACCCAATGCTGGCTCTGATGCAAGTATGTTGGCGACCAAAGCGGTCGAAGAAGGCGATGGCTGGCGGCTATCCGGTCGAAAGATTTGGACCACCAATGCGCCGATTGCTGACTTCTGTGTGGTTTTTGCGAAAACACAAGCGGGTATCACAGCCTTCATGGTGCCTACCGATAGTGAAGGGTTTAAGATTCAGCGGGTCATTCGCCTATTCGGCCATATTGGCGGCGATGAGGCTGAAATTGCCCTAGACGAGGTGTTTGTTGAGCCCTGGCAAATTGTTGGGGAACTCGGTAAAGGTTTTGCGGCCGCGCTTTACGGGGTTTCTCTCGGACGAATTTATAATTCGGCGCGCGCTGTTGGTTACGGGCGTTGGGCCATTGAAATGGCTTTAGATTATGCCAAGGTTCGCACGGCTTTCGGTCAGCCTATTAGTGAGTATCAGGGCGTGAGTTTTCCGATCGCGGATGCGGCAACAGATCTTCACGCGGCGCATTTGATGGGGATCAATGCTGCCATGTTGCTCGATGCAGGAGAGCTAGCCGTGAAGGAGCTCTCAATGACGAAAGCATTTTCCGTGCAAAAAGGTTTGAGCGCGGTTGATTGCGCGATGCAAACCCATGGCGCAATGGGTTTTACCAATGAGCTGGGTCTGACGGAAGCGTGGCAGGCATTACGTGTTGTTAATGTGGCTGATGGTACTAACGAAATACTCAAGAGAACGATTGCCCAACGATTACAAAAAGGGGATTTAGAGCTTTAAGCAGGTATTGAGATTTATGGTTATAAAGTATGTGTAGGTTTTGCGCGGGCCGTCACAACGAGCGGCCCGCAGATTGTTGAACCTTGGTCTTTAGAAATCACCAACAACCATGTTCGTATTCACTCGATGAATTTCCCGAGCACCGGCAACCGCTTGTGAGAATTTCATATAAAGAGTTTGGTCTTGAGGTGTAACATGCGTTGCTAAATCTGGTGAGCCAGAGAATGCAAAATGAGTGTAGTCACGATTAGATCCCCCAGCGAAACGGACTAAACCCCAAGCACCACGAACTAATCCCGCTTTTTCCATATCACTCATAAGTTTTGTGTAAGCCTTCACATACTTCTTTTCATCAGTGATTTTCATTTGCCATATTTGATAAACGCTATCTTTAGTCGGGTCGCCGCCACCGACAATGTTCATACCCAAGCTCTGGGCTGTTGGTGTTGTATGCTTCGATATCACAGACCAAAGGCTAGCGAACTCTGGGCACGAGCCTTGAACTTGGTAGCTCGTTTGCATGTCTTGCGGGCTCGCGAAGCCGTAGATTACAGTATGGGTTGCGTCGTCATCGCCATTGAAATGCTCTGACATGAGTCTTATTTGGACGGGCATGTTTTTTCGGCACTCGGATGCCGAGAAAGCGCTCATCGCGGGTACGATAGCGGCCGCATCGCTTGTTTTAAATTGGTAGTAAGCCGCCATGGCGAACGAATCTTGAACTTCGGCAGCAAAGGTTTGAAAACTAAAGATTGAGGTAAAGAGTAACGATACTAGTTTTTTCATTTTTAGATCCTTGGGATTGAGAGACTTAAAAATTAGGTTGTCTCCGCCAAATATGCAACGATCGTTCGATTTTGGTCACGGGCAGAAGTCAAAAAAAAGAGGTAATTGTTGGTGACCTCAGTTTGTAGCCAGTTTGGAGTAAAGTTGATGATCTTGCGCAACGCGGATTCATTGGTGCTATTGTGGAGCATGCGCTAGCCGAAGAGCATGAGCTGCCCCAACAGGGATTGCGGGTCTGCTCCTCGAGCATCAGATTTATGGGGTTGAACGAATTTGTTCAGCCTGTATTGCAACTACTCGGTATCAGAATCTAATCTCTGATTTAAGCTAGAAGGAACATTTCATGCAAAAAACGCTCATCGCCGGTTGTTTGATGGCCTTTCCCTTGATGGCGCTGGCAGCCCTGAACTATCAGGAACCCGTCGATGAGATCAAGTCACTGGTGGAGGCTCCGCTCGCACCTCAAGTTCGTGTAGACAGTCGTGGTCAATATTTGCTTTTGCTTTACCGCGATTCGTACAAGACGATTGCTGAACTCTCAGAGCCCGAGCTTCGGCTGGGTGGTCTCAGAGTGAATCCTCTTATAAATGCGGGAAGCAGAACACGCTATTATAATGCTTTGGCGATGCAAGACCTTAGTGACGGCGCCGCATCTGATAGTTCTGTGGTGCCGGTTGAAGGGCTACCCACCAAGCCGCGTCTCGCTCACTTTACCTGGTCACCAGATGAGCGTTATGTCTCCTTTACTCACGCCACAGCAAAAGGAGTCGAAATTTGGTTGCTTGATGTGACAAGTCAAAGGGCGTGGCGACTCAGTCAAGCTAGCGCCAATGCTAATCTGGGTAATCCTGTCACTTGGTCAGCGGATAGCCAGTCCATGTTGGTCAGGATGCTGCCTGAAAATACCGGCGACTTGATCGAAACTAGCACTGCGGTTCCGACAGGGCCGACTGTTTCTGACAGCGATGGCGCAAAAGCGCAGAATAGAACCTACCAGGATTTGCTTAAGTCTCCAGCAGACGAGCACAACTTTGAGCAGTTGGCGCGCTCAGTAATCTATCGCTTTGATCTCAAGGGTAATTCAGAACACTGGCTGGCGGCAGACCTCTACCGAGATGTCGATATCTCACCTGATGGTCGTTACGTTTTGGTGACGAGGATCAAAAGACCCTTTTCTTATCTGGTGCCTTTTTATCGGTTTGCCTCTTCGACGGATATTCTGTCGCGCACCGGCGTGAGGGTAAAGCAACTCCTTGATAAGCCCGTTGACGAAGTCCGCCCAAAAGGCTTTATGGCAACAACCAAGGAAAAGCGTGGGTTCAGCTGGCGTGCGGACCTGCCAGCAACAATCACCTGGATACAGGCGCTGGATGGTGGTGACCCGGCCGTGAAGGTGGATTATAGAGATGAGGTGTTTGAACTCAGCGCACCGTTTGTTGGAAAGCCTAGGTCACTCGTTAAAACCATGAATCGCTTAGCGACCATTCGTTGGGGTAACGATCGGCTCGCGGTGGTAGAAGATTCCTGGTTCGATAACCGAAACACCAAGACCTATGTATTCAATCCGTCGGATTCTTCTGTCGGGGCTAAGCTGTTATTTGATCGTAATTACCAGGACAGGTACAGCGACCCCGGTACTTTTATGGAGCATAAGAACTCACTCAATCAAAGAGTACTAACGCTTGATAAAGGTAAAGCGTTTCTGGCAGGGGAAGGATTCTCTGCAAAGGGTCAGTTTCCGTTTATTGACCAGATCGATTTAACACAGGGCAAGGCTCAGCGCCTTTACGAATCAGCCTACACGGATCAATTGGAGCGACTGGTTCAAGGCATTGATATCAAGTCCGGGTCTGTTTTAGTGAGATTGGAATCCCCGTCTGAGTACCCTAATTACTATCTGCGTAATATTCAGAACAACACGCTGAAGCGGATCACGTCTTTTGAGAATCCGTATGCGGCACTCGGTCAGGTGCATAAAGAGGTGGTTTCGTACCGGCGAGAGGATGGCTTAGATCTTTCTGCGACGCTATACCTCCCCGTTGGCTATGATGTTAGCAAAGGCGAAAAATTGCCCCTGCTGATGTGGGCCTACCCAGTGGAATACAAGGACAAAAACAGCGCTGGCCAAAACACCTCGAATGCCAGTGAGTTCATTTATCCTTATTATGGCAGTCCAATATTTTGGGTCACCCGGGGTTTTGCGGTACTTGACGATGCAGCTTTTCCTATCGTGGGTGAAGATGGCAAACAACCTAACGACAGTTTCAGACAGCAGCTTGTTGCCAACGCGGCCGCGGCAATCAATGCGATTGACGCGTTGGGTTATATTGATCGAGATCGAGTCGCAGTGGGCGGCCATTCCTATGGTGCTTTCATGGTAGCAAACCTGCTCAGTCATTCAGACTTGTTTGCGGCTGGAATCGCTCGAAGTGGCGCTTACAATCGCACGCTGACGCCCTTTGGGTTTCAGCGCGAGGAAAGAAGTTACTGGGATGCGCCTCAGGTTTACTACAGCATGTCTCCATTTATGCACGCTGACAAAATGAAAACGCCGCTGTTGCTGATTCACGGTGCTGCAGATAACAACTCTGGGACCTATCCCATGCAGAGTGAGCGATATTTTAATGCGCTCAAAGGCTTGGGTGCACCGGCGAGGCTAGTTGTTTTACCAAAGGAAAGCCATGGTTACCGCGGCAAGGAAAGTATTCTTCATATGCTTTGGGAGCAGGATCAATGGCTGCAACGTCACGTCAAATAGCGACTTTCATTGCGCCAATACTCTCTGGATTTGAATAATGTTGCTGCTAGGTAGCCACTACTGCGGCTACTGCATTGCCTAGGAACGCAGTGTTTGGAGCACTAATGTAATGGCACCAATGGTGCCTTATGTCCGCAACAGTATTGTATAAATGCTGCTGCTAATCAGTGATCATTTCCGGCATGCAGGGCGGTAACCAAGGGGTTCCGTTTAGTCATTTTTCGCTGTTCCAGTAGTTGCGAACGTAACATGACCCTCGCTGTTATCAGCCCTTAACGGATGAATCTCTTGGTACTCTGGTGAGTCATACCAGCCTTGTAGCGCCTGCATGTCTGGAAATTTCAATACTACTGACAGGTGCTCAGAATGACCCTCAACGGCAACTGAGTTCATATCGACAAGGACGTATTCCCCTCCGTGGTCGCGTATCGTCTTAGTTACAAGGTCTCGATACTTTTCGAATTCTTCTGCATTAGTGACTTTAAAGTTCCCTAAAAGATAAGCAGCCATGTGGACTCCTGAAGTGATCAGATTGGAAAGCACTTATATTGAAGGTTATCTCGTTGCATCCCACAACGGAAGGCCAAGATCGAGGGATCATTTCTGAGCACGCTAGCGCTCGCATACTGGCAGTATACCGACATCAATTACCTGAATGGGGTATCGTCACTTTGATTAAACCGACGAACACCAACGAACGGTACGGCGCTAATGCTCAGACTGATACGAATCTACTTGAATCCCGGTGCTATGCCGCAATCTGTCATGATCGGTGGTGGGTATGGCAGCCTCGCGTAGGGATTTATGGCTGTTTATATTAAGCCATTACTGACGATTGGTGTCTGGTGCCGGATCAATGTTGCTCGAAAAAAATTTCCTTCGTGATGAATTCAGTCGCCGGTAATAAAGCGTCAGGTTCTGTTTCATAAAGCTGTGTCATCAGTAAAGTCGGAGAATTCACAAACTAAATTTCCGTTGCTAATTTTTGCCAAGTTTCAAGCCGACACCATGGTTTAACCAAAATCGAACTATGCTTGCTAAGGCTACGCTGTGAATAGACACTTTTCGGGCAGCTCCAAATTTAGCTGCCGAGAAAGTTACTAAAAGGACTCACATAGGAGAAGAACCATGAAAAATATAGCGACCGCTTTAATCGCTCTAACAATATTCCTAGGCAGTAATACCCTAGCTGATGGGGATGAATCTGCTGCGACTAATCAGGGTGCTTTCACCACTATTATGGTTTCAGCGAAGAACCCAGAAAAATATATAGAAGCAGTAAAATCGAATCCGGCGCTCTACGAAGCGATTGGCGCCGATGCCGGCGGTTACTGTACAACTATCTCGGGCCACGACTACCCCGGGCAGCTTATGATGTGGACTGCATTTTCTAATGTTACCGCTGCTTTTATCGCCGGCACCCGATACGATCCAAGCAAAGCGACTGGAAGAATGGCAAGAATGAGAGAGGTTAAATACACAGCCACTTGGGTGCCAATAAAGGGCTTTGCACGCTTGGATCCAGGTTATGAAAGGGCCATGCGAATAAAGGTATCGCCACAAAATGTACCTGCTTTAGTAGTCGCGCTAACAAAAATGGAAAAAGAAGTCCAAGCAGCTGGACACGATACGTTCTTGAATGGCCTATTTGTTGCGATAGGCGGCGGAAAAGAGGAAGCAGGAACATATTACTTAAAATCGATTACCTCTGATGCTAAAACGCATGCTGCGCTTTTTGATGACTACATAGGTGGTGGCGCATCGTGGAGTGCCTCGTATGTTGAAGCGATGGCCCTGATTGATGAAATTGTTAACGATCAATTTGAGGTTTGTGAGCAATTCTATACCGCTGGTTAAATAGCGACTTTTCCTAGAAGCAACCATAGGAATAGATTTTGCGACGTTGGAACCCCACAAAGGCTGGGGTTCTTTCGTTTCTGGGTGGTGAAATTTTGCAGGACTAATCATTCGTCATGGGATGCTGTCTTCTTAGCTTTTACGCCCCTTGCGACTCCTAAAAAAATGAACGCGGCAGACAGTCGATTTCAATTGGTACGCTAAAGGTGATTTCGCTCGTATCTAACGGTGCCTGCAGGAAATGTGCAGCGGCTTGATTGTATGTCCGATTACTCAAGGTCCTGTTGCGGCTATCGCTCTGCCGCGTCGTGAAGTGGGTGAAGAACGAGCGCGACGCATACTATTTTGTACCTATAGACTAGAAGCGTGCGCCAGCATTGAAGCCCTGGCTGCTGTTGAAATAATATTGAAGCAATTGGGCCTTGACCAGACCGACGGATTGCAGGACCCTTATCAACATAACCTGATCGAATTAGTTAAATCGTAACGCACAAGAGAACGAGACATGGCAGAGAGAACCAATACACGTATCACCTTAAAATCCCGACCGCACGGCATGCCAGAAGACGAGAACTACGACATCCAACAAGTAGCCGCAGAAAAGCCAGGTGACAACGAAATGTTGCTGAAGACCTTATGGTTGTCGTTAGATCCATATATGCGCGGCAGAATGAACGACGCAAAGTCCTATGCAAAACCTTTGGACCTTGGCGAGGTAATCACCGCTGGAGTGGTGAGTCAGGTGGTGGAGTCGAACGCCACAGATTATCCCGTCGGTACAATCGTCACTGGCATGTATGGTTGGCAATCCTATGCCATTGGTAAACCGGACGACTATCGATTGTTTAGAGTCGACCCTGACCTGGCACCTATTTCAACCGCAGTGGGTGTTACCGGTATGCCGGGGCAAACCGCGTATTTCGGCTTGTTGCGGGTGGGTAAACCCGTTGCTGGAGAAACCGTTGTTGTGTCTGCCGCCTCGGGCGCTGTGGGCGGTGTCGTGGGTCAAATCGCAAAGATCGAGGGCTGTCGTGCAGTTGGCATTGCGGGTGGCAAAAAGAAGTGTGACTACGTGGTGGATGAATTGGGCTTTGACGTCTGCGTTGATTACAAAGACCCGGACTTCCCCCAACTGTTAGCCGCGGCCTGCCCGGACGGCATTGATGTGTATTTCGAGAACGTTGGTGGCGACGTGTTGACAGCGGTCGCGCCTTTGCTGAACAAGGGATCGCGAGTACCCGTATGCGGGTTTATTTCTGCCTATAATTCGACTGATCCGCAAAACATCGAAACGCCGGAACAAGTATTTGCAAAACTAGAGCATCCGCCTGAATCTCGATTCTTCATTGTCACTGAATGGATTGATGAGTTTGAAGCCTCTGCTAAAACGCTGGGCACCTGGATCCAAGAAGGTAAGTTGAAGTATCGTGAAACCCTTGTGGAAGGGATCGAAAACGCGCCCTCTGCATTTCGCATGCTGTTCACCGGCGACAATTTCGGCAAGCTAATGGTAAAGGTCGGCGATCCTGAATAAGGTTTAACTGATAGACCGCGCTGCGGCAATAAACGCAAGCGGCGTCCCTGTAAAGAGGCGATAAACAGCACGTTCGGACTGGTCACCGTGCTAGATATTTCTGAGTGTAAACGTATGAACCCGCCCATTCATGGTGGCGCGAAAAGGAGTAAGTGTTGTATGCCTGACTTTCTAAGCCCCGGAGACAATTTTCCCTCGATCTCACTAAATTTGGTTGGTGGAGGCACCTTCTCATTTCCAGACGATCTTGAAACACCAATGACCATCGCTTTGTTCTATCGAGGACATTGGTGACCCTATTGCCGCCGGCTTTTGGCTGGTTATGAAGAACGCCGTGCAGCGTTCTTGGCAGAAGGTGTCAGTATTATTGCTGGTACTGTTGATACGCTCGAACAAACGGCTGAGGTGTCCCGTGACTTGGGGTTTCCAGTTTCATATGGCATGAAACGAGCTGACGGTGACGCAATGGGGGCATGGTGGGACGAGCGTCGTGATCACATACAACCCAGCGAGTTTGTGATTACCAAAAGCGGTAAAGTCATGATGTCGACCTATAGCAACTCGCCGATCGGACGCATGGATCCCGAAGAAGCGCTAACGCTTATTCGGTATCTCAATGCTCAGCGCGCGAAGGCCAAGCAGGGGTGATTTTGTTGCTGTGTGTCCCCTGTTCGGGGACGCCATGCGCACCAACGCGAATAAAGTAGCGTCCGTGTATCTCAAAGTCGAACCAAAATCGAACTATGCTTGCTAAAGCTTCACTGTGAATGGAGACTTTTTGACGCAGCCCAAGACTGGCTGCCAATAAAGTTACTGATTCATGACAGGAGTAAATGATGAACAAAATACTGATAGGGATGATGATGACAACGCTGCTGGCGTTTCAGGTCAAGGCCGAAGATAACAAGGCAACCTGGTTGGTAGATATTGGTGATGCGGTCTCCCAGACTGCACATATCTGCACACTTAAGAACGATGCCACCATGAAAGACATCGCCCGCATTGATAAGAAACTCCACGAGTTCATGGATGACAATGACATTCGCGGTGCGCGCCAAATTTTAACGCCTATGTTTGCGGCTGGCACGAGCTATGATTATATCGCGTTCGACTTTATGACCTGGAAACAGTTCGGTAAGAACTGGGATTTGGCACTTAAGTCTAAAGAGGGTAATGGCCTAATGGCGGACTATGCCGAAGTCGAAGACTGTGATGCCATTATCGCCTCGGTTTTTCCTATAATGAGAAAAGAAAGCAATTTGCGATCTGACACGATGATAAGCACTGTCGAGTGGTGCACGCGAAGGGCAGGTGTTTCGCAGCAGCAACTGGGTGAAAAACACTGGTCCGTAGCAGCGGCGATAAAGGATTCGACCACTGCAACCTGGTGGGGCGTCGGCTATCCAGCCGGTGGTCTAAGAGACGGCCTGTTTCCTGGCGATTTTTACCATCTGGTTACCTATCCTGATATGAACGCCTTTGCTGCCTCAAGGAATGATATCGCCAATAATGGCGGTTGGAAAATGCGGGCGGACTATTACACTTCCTATGCAGACTGCTCAGGAGAGCACGTTCTGGCAGGTGAGGTTGTCAGGCGCAAGTAATACAGCGAACGATGGCAAATTTTAGCGCGTCACCTTAACTGGCTAACAGCGAATTACGTTGCTAGCCAGTTTGGATTGCTATAAAGCAGTTTATTGGCGCTAATCCCTCTTATAATCAGCTGATATCTGCTACTGACACTGGCGCTTGTGCCGATTTTTTTGCTTCGGCCGTGCTCCTGCTCTACATCAACTGAAGTCCTAGCATCTCGATTGACCAACCAATTGACAGCGCTTCCCTGTTATCGGTAGCGTTAGACCGATAGAACCAGTAGAGAAGGAGAGGAAATGTCAGTACCGTCAGAGTTTTCTAA
>CAXRCG010000158.1:0-4010 GCA_964228885.1 Pseudomonadales bacterium
ATTCACGAGATGCACGGTCCATTGTTCCGGCTAGGGTGGACTCAAATTCAGCACCCTCAGGCAGATTGGAAATCACCAGCGAAGCTTGCAGCAGCGTTTCAATTGCTCCGCTATGATCTCCTTCGCCCTGCAGTTTCGAAACCGCGTTTAATAAACTGCGAAATACCTTTACATCAGCATTGTCCCTAAAAACGCTTGCGTCAGTGTTCCTCTGATTTACTGATGCCGGTCGCTGAAGGTCACGATGTAACGAAGGCTCAGCCTTGGTCATCTGTGTCTGGGAGACCCGATCGCTATCTGTCTGAGGTAACAAAACCTGAATCCACAACCAGTGGAGCGCCCAACCTAAAAAAACACCCAATATGATAGAACATGCTATGGTTATTTTACCCTGCATTCATTTCACCATTTTGACCTTCTGTACTTTGAATTTACAGGTGCAGATAGTACTCTTCTCCACCCAAAATAATCCGCCGGAAAACAGTCAATCAGTATGAGCAACCTTCAGCTTGGGCAGCACACAGTTCCGTCAAAAACGGGTGAACGACGTCACTGGAGCAATCTACCCGGCAGCGCTGCTTCCCTCACGATTGCTCAGCAAATTATCGCCAAAAACAACTTTTGCCTCATCGTCACAGCTGATGTGCTGGCCGCGGAAAGGACCGCTAACGAATTACGATTTTACCTTCCCACCCGTGTCCCCGTCATGCTATTTCCAGATTGGGAAACGCTTATTTACGACGGGTTTTCTCCTCATCAAGACATCATTTCAGACCGATTATCAATTCTGAACACATTGCCAGAGCAATGTTCTGGCGCACTGATAGTACCGGCTTCAAGCCTCATGCACCGCATCACACCCCGGCAATTCGCACTTGGTAACAGTCTAATTCTGAAAACTGGACAGTCCTTTGACGTTTACTCGATGCGCAGAAAGCTCGAAGCATCAGCCTACTATTGTGTCGATACGGTGGTGGAGCACGGTGAATTTGCTGTACGTGGTGCGATCATGGACATATTCCCCATGGGTTCAAACCTGCCCTACAGAATCGACCTGTTTGATGACGAAATCGACACGCTCCGGACATTTGATCCGGAAACACAACTATCCATTGAAAAGGTCGACAGTGTAAGCCTGTTACCCGCGCGCGAGTTTCCGCTCACAGAATCCGCTATCAATCATTTTCAGGATCGATGGCACCAGCAGTTCACCAGCGATCCGCGCAACTGCCCTTTGTATCAAGATGTTTCGCAGGGCATGTCGCCTGCAGGCATCGAATATTATTTATCACTATTCTTCACACAACTCGAATCACTTTTTGACTACCTACCCCCCGACCCTATCGTCTTTACACAGGACATCGAAGCCGCAATGGACCACCAGTGGCATGAGGCCGAGGGCAGATATGAAAACTTACGCTACGATGTACAACGTCCTGTTCTTGCCCCATCCGAAATTCTGATGCGCCCGAGCGAGGTGCTCGAACTCTGTAACCGCGGTGTTCGAATTGAACTTAGAGAGGAGCCTCAGTCAAGGGGGGATGTACTGAATTTCTCCAATTTGCCAGATATTTCAATAAATGAACGGGCACAAGACCCTCTTGCCCGGTTCCGGAAATTCATCAATGGCGCAAGTAGAGTGCTATTAACCACCGAATCTAACGGTCGCAGAGAGGTTGTAGACGACCTACTGCATCGGCACGATATAGAAACACGCCACACAGCAAGTTGGTCAGCGTTTTTAGAAGACAGTGCCAAATTGCAGATCACGGTGGCACCACTGGAAAGAGAGCTGTGGCTAGAGACCCAAAATATCGCGGTAGTTTCAGAACAGCAATTGTTTGGCAATAGAGTCCTTCAGCAAAGAAGAAGAGAAAAACAAAAAGACAACGCTTCTGAACTTGTCATCAAAAGTCTGACAGAACTACACCTTGGGTCACCCGTTGTACATATCGATCACGGTGTAGGCCGATATCAGGGACTGGAAACGCTAAACATCAACGATCAGGAAACAGAATTCCTCTGCCTGGGTTATCAAGATGAAGCAAAGCTTTATGTGCCCGTATCATCTCTTAACCTGATCTCTCGATATTCTGGTAGCGAGGAAGGTCTTGCTCCGCTCCATAGACTCGGCGGCGATGTGTGGGAGAAAGCGAAACGCAAAGCCGCAGAACAAATCAGAGATGTCGCAGCAGAGTTACTCAACATCTATGCGCGCAGAGAAGCAAAGAAAGGCTTTGCCTATCCTGCGCCGGATGAGGCATATCACAAATTCGCCGCGGCATTTCCCTTCGAGGAAACGCCCGATCAAGAGATCGCTATCGAGCGCGTGATCGGGGACATGATTCAAGAAAAAGCCATGGATCATCTCGTCTGCGGGGATGTGGGCTTTGGTAAAACCGAAGTTGCGATGCGGGCTGCATTTCTCGCGGTGCACGCTGGTAGACAAGTCGCCGTACTCGTCCCCACAACCCTTCTGGCACAACAGCATGCGGAAACATTTCAGGACAGATTTGCAGACTGGCCCGTCGTTGTAGATTCCATATCCCGGTTCAAGACAAAGAAAGAACAAGCGCTTGTCATGGATAGGCTCGCTGCGGGCACCATAGATATCGTCATTGGTACTCACGCGCTCATTCAAAATAGTATGAAATTCAAGAACCTTGGGCTGGCCATTATCGACGAGGAACATCGCTTCGGTGTTCGACAAAAAGAAAAGCTCAAATCAATGCGCGCGGAGGTAGATATCCTTACCATGACCGCAACGCCGATCCCCCGTACACTCAATATGGCAATGTCGGGTATGCGGGACCTAACAATTATCGCAACGCCTCCTGCCAAACGTCTTTCGATCAAAACCTTCGTGCAGCAAAGAAACGATGGATTCATCAAGGAGGCGATACAGAGAGAGTTGATGCGCGGCGGTCAAGTCTACTACCTTCACAACGAAGTGAAGACGATTGAAAATACAGCACAGAAAATTCAGGAACTTGTGCCCGAGGCGAGAGTCGCGATTGGCCACGGCCAGATGCGGGAGAGAGAACTAGAGCAGATCATGTCCGATTTCTATCACAAGCGGGCAAATGTGCTTGTATGCACTACTATTATCGAAACTGGCATTGACGTGCCCAGTGCTAATACGATCATCATGGACCGTGCTGACAAATTTGGCCTCGCTCAAATACACCAACTAAGAGGGCGTGTGGGCCGGTCCCATCATCAGGCCTACGCCTACCTGCTGACACCCCATGAAAAAGCGATGACGCCGGATGCAATCAAGCGACTCGACGCGATATCAGAGGCAGAAGATCTTGGCGCCGGATTTATACTTGCCACCCACGACCTTGAGATCAGGGGTGCTGGAGAACTGCTTGGTGACGATCAGACGGGTAACATGCAGTCAATAGGGTTTACGCTGTTTATGGAAATGCTTGACCAAGCAGTTAAAGCAATCAAGGATGGTAAAACACCTAACCTTGATAAACCGTTGGACAGTGGCACAGAGGTCAATCTCAGATTGCCCGCGCTAATACCAGAACCCTACCTGCCAGATGTCCATCATAGACTTGTGCTTTACAAACGCATAAGCAATGCCGAGACACAGGACAAACTAAGGGAATTGCAGGTAGAAATGATCGATCGATTTGGTTTGTTACCTGAACCCACGAAAACATTGTTTCGTGTCACGACCCTGAAACTGCGTGCAGAAAAACTGGGAATAAAAAAAGTAGACGCCGGACCGAATGGTGGCAAACTCGAGTTTGTGCAGGATACCCCTATTGATCCCTTCAGCATCGTTCAATTGGTACAATCAGAGCCACACAGGTATCGCCTTCCCTCGGCAAATCAATTATCGTTTGATGAGAAAATGCAGAAGCCTGAAACCAGATTCCAAAAAGTTGAGAAATTACTTGAACGACTTGAAGAAAAACATGCTCGCGCAACTGAATAGATTACTTTGGATCTGCCTAATCTTATGCGTGCCAAAATCTGTCGCAGGAGAAGAAAGA
>CAXRCG010000159.1:0-8472 GCA_964228885.1 Pseudomonadales bacterium
ACTCAATAGCATCATGGGCCTGGCGGACTGAAAGATCGATCCCATACCAATTTGATCGGGTTGCCAATAATCTCTTTGGTCAAGTCGTACTGGTTTCCATGCTTTTTCAGGGCGGTGATCATTAGCGGCGGAAAGTCCATAACAGGAACCAGGTCCCAGACGCGTACGTAATTTGTTAAGCAACATGTCTGTCTGCTGTTGTTGCCCTTTAACACTATTTTTTTGTTGAAATGGTGTGCCATGAAATAAATCTTCGGAAATGTTAACCGCCGGAAAAAGGTTATTGACAGCCAAAGAGAGGTTGTCGATTTCTTTTACATCTTTTATCTGCTCAAGTTTAAGCAGGGTCAAAGACATGAACATGTCATGCTCGTTAACAGGGTTGGCTAATAATATATTGAAGTTACGATCGCCATGATTTCGATGCGACAAGGACCAAGATAGATGATTGGTAGCCAATTGTCTGGCGGTCAGAAATTCAGTCAATTCGGAAATAAGTCGATTGATAGAAAAACGAAGTGATGCGGTATTATTAACGTCCGCCAGAAAAGTCACATCATTCATGAATTTTGGTTCGGGATTGATGAACTTTTGTGGGTCAGGTTTTTCACCGAGTAGGCGTTGCAGATAATCCACAAAATAAATGCCGAATCGACGATTTAGACCGCTTTGAGGAAGTGCAAATAATGCTTTGCAATCTGCGATACCCATTTGCTGCAGGGATTCGATGATTTTTTTATCTACCTGTAAACAATCCACTGGTAGGCACTCAAGTGACTTGGTGACATACGATGCACATGATCCATTTTCATCAGTTCCAGTGTTATCTCTTTCTACTCCTGGCTTCTTGTTGCTTGTAGCCAGACACAGTGCGGCCATTGGGGTCATGTTTGTTGTTAATACCGATTCATATCCCTGCTTTGTTAATCCTTGCTGTATCCTTGATCTCAGATTTTCCAGTCCGCCAAATAGCTTCAGACAACCGCTGATATCAAGTAGCAGGCAATCAGGCGCTCTGATTGAGACATTAGGGGTAAATTGATAGGCCCACTGAGCTAAATGGGATAGCGTAGAAAATTCTTTTTGCTCGTTTCTTTCAAAGCTGACAACTTGGCTGCTTAGGGTGAAAGCCGTATCTAGGCTGCTGCCAATGTTTATGCCCCGTGCCTGCGCCGCCGGGTTCAGAAACCTAACTTTTCTTTGCGCGAGGATCACAATCGGTCTACTAGTATCTTCATGTTTTAGGCCTCTCGTGAAAACCTCTACTGGCAGCATAGGCAGATAAATAGATAGCCACAGTGTTTGTGGAGCAGTGCTATCGTAGTGGGTAACCATATCGATCCTGGCTGCTTTGTCGATCAATGAAAACGAGATCAGGGGCAGGTTTGTTCGGGTTTCTGAAAGCCATTTCAGAAAAGTCAGGGGTTATCTGATGTAGTTTGTCATCAAAATCGATGGTGAATTTTTCTGTTGGCCAACCGCCACGACGCTTGACGATTTTTATGTCTAGAGAAGAATGTTCCACAAGGGGAGTATAACTTTTTCCCGTGAGTTCAATTCTAAGCTCAGCAGGCGAAGCCTGCTTTACAGATTGTATTGACCTGAACAGTACGCCTAGAGATTTACCTGATTTGCTAGCAACTTGTAAACGCCGTACCTGTTTATCGTTAATGTTTTTGGGCCATGCGAGCACAGCGCAGCAACTTGTTGATGCGAGGGCTTGTTCCATGGCCCATAAACTATCTGTTTGATTTTTAGGGTTGATGACAAGAATTGATGTTAGATCGATACCTGCGGCTATTAGCGCCGGTGCGTAGGGGATATAAGGAGGTGAAATCCACAGGATCCAACCGGCTTTCTGCTGGCTGAGACTTGCTAGGGCTGGTGCTAGTAGCCTGAGCTCTCCGATACCTGCATGCTCATAAAGTAACTCTGTAATACCATCTGTCGGCCACCCGGAGCCCGAAAGTTGCTCATCAAGTATGCTAAACCCAGTTGGTGTTCCCTGTTTTTGCCCGAGCTGAGAACCTGCATGCATATGAGATGCTCGCCACATCCCTGCTTTTTGCAGGGTCTTGTCAAGGTCGTGTGGTTGCTTTTGTGCCATTTAACGTATGTCCTATTGCAGACATGCCCTAATTCAAACATCTATCGTTCAAAAAATGAGTCATGTGAATAATGTTTTGTCGAAACAGCGATGCTGTATATATATACAGTAACCGATAAAAGGAGCCGGCGCAAAAGATGTCATGTAGAGGTAATCAGTGATAGCCTTCCAACGAAATTGAACTAAAGCCATACGATGAACAGAACCAGTACAGCTCAGCAAGAAATTGAGAGGGAAGTTATAGCATCAGCGGGCGATTGGGCTGCCAGGTTGCCAGAATATGCTGATGTATTCGAACAACAAAACAGACTAACCCCTGATATCGCCAAACAGTTCGCTGAGGCAGGTTTCTTCCATATGAACGTACCACAGGAATATGGTGGTCTCGAGGTCCATCCTCGCACGATGGTAGAAGTGATTAAAACAGTTGCTATGGGAGATGCTTCTGCGGCGTGGAATGTAATGATTGGCGCCACAACTGGGTTGTTGGCGGCGGGCTTGCCGGACGAGTTTGCAAGTGAAATATACGGTGATAAACCAGGCGTGTTAAGTGTTGGTACAACAGCGCCTCAGGGTAAGGCAAATGTTGTTAAGGGTGGTTATGAAGTTACGGGTCGTTGGCCTTTTGGTAGTGGCTGTCAGAATGCCGACTGGATAAGCGGGGGTTGCTTTATTTTTGAAAACGGACAGCAGCGAAAAAACAACAAAGGTGCCCCTGAGATCCAACTCATGATGTTTGATGCTGCCAGTGTTGAGATCGAAGATACTTGGCGCGTATCAGGTCTCAAAGGAACGGGAAGTCACCACTTCAATGTCGACCAAGTTTTTGTTCCAGAGGGTAGGTCAGTCGTACTGGGAGGAAGAAGTAGAATCCAACGACCTTTGTATCAATTTCCAATGCTGGGTTTACTTGCGCTAGGTGTCTCCAGCGTGAGTCTTGGTATCGCGTATCATGCGCTGAATGCGTTTACTTCTCTGGCTGGGTCAAAGACACCTACTGGCTCGTTAAGACGCGTAGCCGAGAGAGAAATGGTGCAGGGGGACGTTGGCAGATGTTTTGCTGATTTAAGATCTGCTGAAGCTTATATTCATGAGGCGATAGACGAAGCCTGGGAGATTGCGCTTCAAGGTAAACGCCTGAGTAATGAAATAAAAGCTAATCTCAGACTCGCGGCTGTAAATGCTACCCATAGATCTGTTGCCACGGTTGACCGCCTGTTTCAAGCGGGGGGCGGAAGTTCAATTTATCTTGATAATCCTTTACAACAATGCTCACGCGATATTCATGTGACGACTCAACATATTATGGTGGCTAACCCAATTTATGAGGTGGTTGGCAGAGTAGAACTTGGCTTGCCGCCAGGGTCATTGCTTTAATGCCAGCACCGTATTTGTCATCACCAGACAACACATTTAACTCCAACAAATCATACCAAAACTACAAGGACCCTGAAGTTAATGAGTCAAGAAATAAGTAAGCTGAGTATAGGAACCGTTGGTTCTAACGCGCTTTTGATGGGAGATTTTCAAGAGCGTGCAGACGTGATGGCGCAAATAAAGGAATCAGCAATTGACCATCTGTTCATTGCCGACCATGTCAGCTTTCACGACGGTTTTGGCATGGATGGTCTGATCAATGCTGCAACCTTAGCCGCAATGAATCCCGATATCACTGTGTTTCTTGGGGTCTATTTGCTTGCATTAAGGCATCCAGTGCCTGTGGCAAGGCAGCTATCAACGTTGAGTTTGTCTGCTCCGGGGCGAATTATCTTCGGTGTGGGTATTGGCGGGGAAGATCGGCACGAGATGGAAGTTTGTGGCGTCGACCCATCAACGCGTGGCAGGAGAACAAATGATTGCCTTCAAGTCGTTCGATCACTGCTTTCCGGGAATAGTTGCACCTTTGAATCCGAATTTTTTTCAATCAAGGATGCCGTCATTAAGCCTGCACCGAATCCACAAATTCCAATTATGATTGGTGGCCGTTCTACAGCTGCTCTGAAGCGAACCGCGGCGTATGGTGATGGCTGGTTGGGAGTATGGTGCTCAGCTAAAAGGTTCAAGCAAGCGACTGAGGAAATAGAGTTATTAGCGGCAGAGCATGTTCGTGAAGATCTCGCATGGAAGCATGGGCTTCAGCTCTGGGTAGGCCTTGATGAGGATAAAGATAAAGCCCGAGCAATATTGGCAAAGGAAATGGAGGCAATGTACAAAATCCCTTTTGATGCCTTTGAAAAGTATTCCCCGTATGGTTCTGCGGAAGAAGTGGCTGAATTTCTACTGCCCTATGTTGAAAACGGTGCAAAGGTGATTAACATTAAAGCCTGCGCGAGCAATCCGGCGTACGAGGTCGAGAAGGTTTCTAAAATCTGCGAGTTGCTTAAATCAGCGCTTTAAATCATTTTTTGCTATACAAAAACGATCATTAGATGTCTCGCATGAGCGGATTGTGGAAAATTTGTCATGAAACCTAAAAAAGCTGTTGTTGTATTGTTGGATTCGCTTAACAGGCATATGTTGGGGTGTTATGGCGGTGGAGAATTTGAAACCCCGAACATCGACAGGTTTAGCAAAAAAGCGAAGAAATTCACGAACCACTATACCGGCTCGTTACCCTGCATGCCCGCAAGGCACGATATCCTCGTTGGTTCCATGGATTTTCTCTGGCGGCCCTGGGGTTCGATCGAATTATGGGAACGCCCAATCACCCATCAGCTTAGAAAAGACGGTGTGATGACCCAGTTGTTCACTGACCACCCCCATTTGTTTGAAACAGGCGGCGAAAATTACCATACGGATTTTTTTGCCTGGGACTATTTGAGAGGTCATGAGGGGGACCCATGGAAGACCCGAGAAGATCCGAGTTGGATTGGCGCTCCGGCGTTGCCTGCCCAAAAAAGACAACACAAGGCTGAGAAAATTCCGGGATACGATTTGTCGCGTTCATGGTTTAAGGAAGAGCTGGATTTCCCCGGACCAAAAACAATGAAAGCAACGGCAGATTGGTTAACGACAGAAGGAAATATTCATGACAGTTTTCTGCTGTTTGTTGATGAGTTCGATCCCCATGAGCCATTTGATACGCCTGAGCCTTGGGCAAACAAGTATGACCCTGAGTGGCAGGATGAGTTAATGATCTGGCCGCCATACACTGATGCCGGTATTAAAAGTGGGGTGTTGACCGAGCGTGAAGCGAGACACCTTCGAGCAAATTATGGTTCAAAACTGACCATGATAGATCACTGGTTTGGTAAAATCCTTGATGCAATGGATGCACAGAATCTCTGGGATGATACGGTTTTTATCCTTTGTACCGATCATGGCCACTATTTGGGTGAAAAGGACATGTTTGGCAAACCCAGAAGTATTCAGTACGAAACGCTGGGTCACACGCCACTCATGATTTATCACCCGGACTATGAAGCAGGTGAAATTGACGCGCTAACGACCAATGTTGACATACACGCGACCCTCGAGGACCTGTTTGGCATTGAATCCGAGCATGTCACCCATGGCAAGTCGACCCTTCCTTTGATCTCTGGTGAGCAATCCAGCATCAGGGATTGGGCAATCGGCGGTGTCTATGGTAATTGGGTTCAGATTCAGGACGGCGCTAACAAATATGCGCGAGCGCCCGTGACTGATAATTTCCCGCTTTCTATGTGGTCTAATCGCTGGTCGACGATGCCAGTGTCTGTCTTTCCTGGTTTTCGCCTGCCAGACCCTGACAGTCGGGCCTACATTGATTTTATGCCTGGCTCGGACATACCGGTTTTAAGACAACCTTTTGCCGAAGGTGATTTATTGCCCTACTGGTCAATGGCGGTAAAGGTCAATGACCACCACTTATATGCTCTGAAGGAAGATCCAGGAGAAGATCGTAATCTTGCCGCTGGTGGAGAAGGCGACAAAGTGCTTGAAATTCAAATGATTGAGTTGCTAAGTACGGCTCTGAAAGAAATGGAAGCCCCTGAGGACCAATTTGAGCGGCTGGGCTTAAGGTCGCGTTAGCCGGGGGTGCCCGCAATAAGCGGGTTGGTCAAATTGGTAGCATCTGCGTTTCTTTCACCTCTTCCATAACCACGTAAGTGCGAGAATCGCTGACCCCTGGCAGGGTGAGCAATGTTTCACCCAGTAGTTTTCTGTAGGCTGTCATATCGGCAACCCTTGCCTTTATCAGATAGTCAAAATTCCCCGACACAAGATGGCACTCAAGTAACTGAGGGAGTTTGATGACAGCCCGTCGGAAGTCGTCAAAAACATCGGGTGATGTTCTTATCAGAGAAATTTCGACGAAAACCAACAGTCCAAGTGAAAGTTGTGAGGGGTTAAGCTCAGCTCTATAGCCCTTGATATGACCTCGTTGCTCGAGTGACTTCATTCTTTCGGCACACGGTGTCGCGCTAAGGTTTACCTGCTTCGAGAGATCCGCGATTGTCATACGTCCATCTTGCTGCAACGCGCTGAGAATCGCATAGTCCACTTTGTCTAGTGATTTACTCTGTTTTATGGGCATTTAATTGGCTGATAGTCTTTATATATTTCTTTTGGCGAGATAATACACTCAAGTTAAGCCAAAATTAAGTGAGATTCACGTATTTTCTGAGAATATAATAAGTCTGTTTAGGAAATTGCGCCGTGCAATCCTGATCCCTTTTAAGGTAAATCCACAAATGAGACTTTAAAAATGAAAATTGGCGTGCCAAAAGAAATAAAAAATCACGAATATCGCGTTGGCCTTATCCCCTCTGGTGTTAAAGAGCTAGTGCATAATGGGCACGAAGTGTCGGTTGAGACGAATGCTGGCGCTGGCATAGGATACTCCGACCCGGAATATCTCGCTGCCGGCGCGCAGATTATGGAAAGCGCGGCGGACATCTTTAACTACGGTGAGATGATCATAAAGGTTAAGGAACCTCAGGCGGTTGAGAGGGCGCGATTAAGGAAAGGACAGGTGCTGTTTACCTACTTACACCTCGCGCCGGACCTTGCGCAAACTGAAGAACTGATTAAATCTGAAGCAACCTGTATTGCCTACGAAACAGTGACTGATGCGATGGGCCGATTACCCCTGCTTGCGCCCATGTCCGAGGTCGCGGGTCGAATGTCTATTCAGGCCGGCGCCCTCTGCATGGAGAAATCGCAAGGGGGGAGAGGCATTTTGCTGGGCGGCGTTCCAGGGGTCGCCCAAGGTGAGGTGTTGATTCTTGGCGGCGGTGTGGTCGGTCAAAATGCGGCGCAAATGGCCGTTGGCATGGGTGCTCACGTCACGATCGTGGATCGCTCGCTCGATGTGTTGAGAAGATTAGACAATCAGTTTGGTAACCGTATTCAGACATTGTATTCAACTCAGGATGCGGTTGAAGAGATGGCAATGAAGGCTGATTTGATCATCGGTGCAGTACTCATTCCGGGTGCTTCAGCACCGAAGCTGATTACTCGAGACGCTGTTAAGTCTATGTCTTCGGGCACTGCCATGGTCGATGTTGCTATTGATCAGGGGGGATGCTTCGAGACATCTCATGCGACAACGCACGATGAGCCAACTTATATCGTCGACGATGTTGTCCATTATTGTGTTGCAAATATGCCCGGGGCTGTTGCTCGAACTTCTGCCGCAGCCTTGAACAATGCCACGCTACCCTATGTGCTGGCACTAGCGAATCACGGCATCTGCTCTGCGCTTAGACATGATCCTCATTTGATGAATGGGTTAAACGTGCATGAAGGCAAAATCACTAACAAGTTTGTCGCAGCAGCACATGAACTTGAGTACGTATCACCTACGCAAGCGGGTTTGATATAAGAGCTTACGGCGGCGCTTGGTCTCCGTAAGGGTAGGTCTTCCCTGAGGTGCATAAGATGCGGTTTTTGGGCATAAGTTTGGAAGGAAGAAGGTTGTCTATACATCCATTGAAGGCTGCTATTAATGTGCCCAGCAGCGACATCTCAGCACCCTTAGCCATAAATTCCAGCTAGACTCTGATTCGCTCGGAATGGGATTTGTCATTAATTTCCATTCGAAAGATGATAGGATGCAGCCCATGATTCAGGCTAAAGTTTAGCGCCTTTATCAGCCCGACGTTCTGCGGTAAAACGTGTCAAAAAGTGGTTCGTCAAAATTCTGTTATTGGTCTATCCATTCGAACATTGCATCATCAACGGTGCGATCAGTCCAACATGGCAAATCCGCTCATTCGGTTTTTTCGATAAACGGTGATCATCATAATTAACCCGCTACGGAGCGTTTAACTACCGTGATTTTCTCAAAGGCTCCTCTTGCCTTGACCGCGCGTAACGCAAGTTTGAAAAAACACCGCAGCCATTTCTTGGCTTGTAATCTGCTCGTGCTTTTGTGTCTCGCG
>CAXRCG010000160.1:0-6184 GCA_964228885.1 Pseudomonadales bacterium
GTGGTTACTTCTGGCGCGTCTGGGGTGCTGCTCGGCCAAGGAGTGTTGTCGTTGTACCCGAGACTGCGAATTGTCTGCAGGAAAGTGCCCGCTAGGGAGAGCCGGTCGTCGTGGAGGGAGAGCTTTCAACGCTGATGGCGGGACTGGCCTGTGGCGAAGTGTCGATTAATGCATGGCAAGTCTTAGATGAGGGTGCCTCAGATTTTCTTACAGTCAGTGAATCAGCGGTTGCCCCAACAATGAAGCTTCTGGCGCAAGGTGTTGATGATGATCAGGCTATAGAAGCAGGGGAGTCAGCTGTAGCTGGTATGGCCGCACTTATTTTGACTGGGCAATCGGTTAGTCACTCTCAACGATTGGGCATCGGTCCCGGTAGTCGAGTACTGTTGATAGGTACAGAAGGGGCAACAGATCCAGCGCTTTATCGTGAACTGGTTTCTCGTTGATCAATCACATTTAGGCATGTTGATGATAATCTTGGTGCAAGAAAAAAATCGTTATTGGATCTGTTAATGCGAAGAAGGGAATTTCTAGCAGCGGCTGCTTTAGGTCCGAGTTTGTTGAAAGCGGCTTCGGGCAGTGCGCAATTAAAGGTGCTGTTTGATACCGATATCGGTAGTGACATCGACGACGCGGTAGGGCTCGCATACCTTCTTTCAGAGCCTAAATGTCAGTTGTTAGGGATAACGACAGTGTCGGGACAGCCTCATGAGCGGGCAAAGCTGGCAAGTGCTCTGTGTATTGCCGCGGGTAAAGAAATACCTGTTTACCCGGGTGCAGCGCAGCCACTTGTCATTCCTCAGATGCAACCCAATGTACCACAGGCGGCTCGACTCAGTGCTTGGAAACATCAAGAGAATTTTCCAAAGGGCGGTGCCATTGCCTTTATGCGATCAGTTATCCGCGCGAACCCGGGTGAAGTGACATTGCTTGCCGTTGGCCCGCTGACGAATATTGCGCTGTTGTTCATGAGCGACCAGGAGATCCCGGCGCTGCTTAAGGAATTGGTGATTATGGGAGGGAAGTACTCAGATTATCCAACCCCATGGGGACCAACAGAGTGGAATGCTATTGTGGATCCCCATGCTGCGCGTATCGTTTTTCGCCAAAAAGGATTAAATATCCGGGCCTTTGGTCTGGACATCACATGGCGAATCAGCATGACACCTGAAGAGGTATCTTCTCGATTTGAAAATTCTCCATTGCTTCGGATTGTACTCGATTGGTCAGAGGTGTGGTTTGAAGAAAGAGATCTGCTCCATTTTCATGACCCTCTTGCAGCTGTAGCATTGTTTGATCCAGCGGTATGCAGTTACAGAGCTGGTAAGATCAAAGTGGAGTTGGAAAATCGTGAATTTCTAGGGGTCACCTACTTTGAGCAATCGAAATTCAGTCAGATTCGCGTTGCAACTGATATCGATCCCTCCCGTTTCTTCAAGAAGTATTTTTCAGCTTTTTGAGATTTGCTTGACAGTGTTTCCATTCGAAGATTCCATCTTGCATTCAGAGATCAATATGAAATCTGGGAATTGATATTTTAGTCAATCTTGGTATGGTCGAGGCTAATAAAAACCTCATAAATATTGATTGGGAGTAGAAAAATGAGCGACATAAAACCGGGTTTGCGACTAAAGAGTGTTGTATGCGACACAGAGGCTATGGTGATTAAATATAGCGGTGATGGAGGCATATCATGCGGCGGAGCACCTATGATAGATGCAAAAGCAGAAGCGCCAGAAAAAGGAACTCCCAGCGATGGCTTTAGCGACGGTAGCCTAGTCGGCAAGCGATATGTTGACGCGGATGATACGATGGAATTGCTTTGTGTGAAGCCGGGTGCAGGCTCGATGTCTGTGGGCGACACATTGCTTGTTGAAAAATCAGCTAAATCACTCCCTTCGTCAGATTAGCCTATGAATATTGCAATGTTATTACAGATGGCGGCTGAGACCTTTCCAGAAAGGGTCGCGCTGACGTCTTCGGGGACAAACTACACTTACGGCGAGATTTATACCGCAGCACAGAAAGCGGCACAAAATTTCTCCGAAAGCGGATGTGAGTATGTTTCTGTGCTCGATGTCAGCAGCGCAGCAGTGCCTATTGCATTGTTTGGAGCAGGAATTGCTGGTGTGCCTTATGTGCCCCTGAACTATCGTCTTGCAGCAGATGAGTTAAAAGATTTGCTGGCAAGGATTTCACCGGTTTACCTGATCACCAACGATGACCAGAAACAAGTGATTGAAGGCGTAGATATCAAGAAACTGTCCTCGACGGAGCGCTTTTTAGATACTGTGCTTGCCGGAGAAAACATAGAAATCGAAGCGGTCGAGGGTGGAGAGTCAGTAGCCGTCCAATTGTTCACCAGTGGCACAACGGGTAAACCGAAAGCCGCCATTTTAAGACATGAAAATCTGGTCTCATATATTCTGGGTAGCGTCGAATTCATGGCGGCTGATGAACAAGAGGCTAACCTTGTTACAGTGCCGCCTTATCATATTGCTGGAATATCCGCGGTCCTGAGTTCCTTTTACGCCGGTAGAAGAATTGTCCAATTACCTGATTTTTCACCGCAGCAATGGGTCGAATTATGTGAAAGCCAATCAGTAAGTAACGCTTTTGTAGTGCCAACAATGCTTTCTAGAGTGATGGAATACATAGAGGGTATGGAATCCAAACCCGCGTTGACGAGCTTAAAAGCCGTTGCTTACGGTGGCGGTAAAATGCCAATTAACATCATTAAACTCGCGTTGATTGCCTTTCCTCATGTGAACTTCACGAATGCATACGGGCTAACCGAGACGAGTTCTACCATCGCCGTACTCGATCCGGACGATCACCGCGAGGCTAATCGCAGCGACGACCCTGAAATAAATCGCCGGCTGGGCTCTGTAGGGAAGCCGTTGCCAAGCGTAGAAATCGAAATACGTGATGACGAAGGCAATGTCATGGACCACAACCAAGCGGGGGAGATTTACGTTCGCGGCCCACAGGTCTCAGGCGAGTATCTTGAAAGAGATGCGAAGGATGGAGATGGATGGTTTCCCACGCGTGATGCGGGTTTTCTGGACGAGGAAGGTTATCTCTTTCTCTCTGGTAGAGCCGATGATGTGATTGTCCGCGGGGGAGAAAATATTTCACCGGGTGAAATCGAAGAGGTCCTGCTATCTCACGACGACGTGACCGACGCCATGGTGCTGGGGATTCCCTCAGATGAGTGGGGAGAGTCGGTTGTTGCGGTTGTAGTGTTAGCGCCGGGCGTTGATGTACTTATAGCAGATTTACAAGCGATGGTGCGCGACAAATTGCGCTCTTCCAGAGTGCCGGAACAAATTCTGTTTGAGAAAGAGTTGCCCTACAACGAAATGGGAAAGCTTATTCGACGCCAGATCAAGGCGCTGTTTGAGTAGCGACTTGGCTGCTAATTAACGCCTTATGACATACACAGCAATGGTACCGCTCTCAATCAGCGCTGATCGAGCTTTCGAGGCTCTCCGAGGTGTTGGCGGATCAGAAAAACTATCGAAGTTTTGTGGTGCTGATCTGCTGCTCGAACGGACGCTACTCAATAGATATGAGTTTTCTCTCGATCGAACTGCCGCTGGCACCTGTCGCTTGCTCAGAGCGAGTGATGGGTTGCTTGCGATAAATTTGCCAAGGGAAGAAGACTGGCAACTGTTATCAGCTTGGGTTGAATCAACACAAGATGAAGAATTTGGCGCTGAAGCGGCCTGGTCCAAGCTCGCCAGGACTATTTCGAGGATCAAATCATCTCGCCTGATCGAGCGTGCGCATGATCTGGGCTTGGCTGTATCGCCAGCGGACAAAATCCCCAAGGAGGGTTCGAATTACTGTCAGACACTGCTGACAGCGAGCCCTGATACTCTCCGCAGAAATCGAAAACCACGGGTTGTAGATTTGTCAGCGCTCTGGGCAGGCCCCCTGTGCTCTCACCTGTTACAGTTGTTAGGCGCAGACGTCATCAAAGTTGAAAGTACTACCAGACCTGACGGAGCGCGATCTGGTGAAGTTGCGTTTTATGAACTACTGAACCAATCAAAACGCTCAGTGGCTATCGATTTCGGTACACCGCAAGGCGTGCAAGATCTGAAGATGCTTTTGTCGTCGGCAGATATCATCATTGAGTCCTCACGCCCGAGGGCGTTGCTTCAACTCGGTATTGATCCGCGCAAGGTTGTGAAGAGCAGGCGCGGTGTGACTTGGATCCAGCTGACGGCTCATGGTTCCGGCTTGCCGGAAAGTCATTGGATTGGCTATGGCGATGATGCCGCTGCTGCAGCTGGATTGTGTGCACAACTCCACCGGGTTACAGGGAGCTATGGGTTTGTAGGTGATGCCATTGCTGACCCGCTCACCGGAATTTACGCCGCTCTATCTGCGTGGCGTAGTTGGGCCAGTGGTGGTGGAGAGATGATTGGGCTCTCGCTTCGTCAGGTCACTGCTTTCTGCATCCGAAGAGAGCTTGCTGAGCACCGGCGCCAGTTTGAGCACCAGTTAGCCTCATGGCAACGACTAGTGGCAAGTTTGAACAGTCACTTTGATACTGCTTGTGTTCTCAGTAGTGAGGAACAGTCAGCTTATCTTTCTGATAGAAAAAGATCCCGTGAAGGAAGAGTGGCAGCTTTCGGTGAAGACACCACCATGATATTAAAAGAGGCGCGTGCACTATTCTCCTAAAGAATGTAGAGATCTATCAGCCCGGTGGTATCGCGCGTAATTTTATTCGCAATATCGATGTGAGAATTCGAGAGGGCCGTATCGAAGACATAGGCGCACTGGAAGCTGAAAGTGGTGAGCCGTTTATCGAAGCAAATGGTGGCGCGCTTCTGCCATCGTTGGCGGATCATCACATTCACTTGTTTGCGCTTGCCGCTAGAATGGCATCGATTAACTGCGGGCCTCCTGAGGTCAACAATCAACCCGAATTGATTGAGGCCTTGAACGCCGAGCCTTCTCAAGCCGGTTGGCTGCGTGGCGTGGGCTATCATGAATCTGTAGCTGGACTTATAGATCGCCGTTGGCTTGATAGCTACGGGCCTGACAGGCCGGTCAGGATTCAACACAGGGGTGGAAGGCTTTGGGTATTGAATACCCGCGGTGTTGATTATCTTGGTCAGCACTGTAACGGAAACTTTCCGGTCGGGATGGATCAGGATTCTGGTCATCTGTTTGACGAGGATGCATGGCTTAGAACAATCACTGGCAATCGGCCACCAGATCTCAGCAGCGTTAGCCAACGTTTGGCAAGCTATGGCGTGAGTGCTGTTACCGATATGACGCCTCAAAATGATATCCGGGTTGCGGAACTGCTAATACAGCAACAGACAGAAGGTATTTTACGCCAAGATGTGTTGATGGCCGGGACGCTCTATCCCGAATCCGCGTTACCGATAAGCGATAAATCGAACAGTACACTCGGGGTTGGTCCTTTTAAAATACACCTGCACGAAGCGCGACTACCTGAGTTTGATATGCTGTGCGACATGATACACAAGAGTCATCTCGCACAACGGCCAATCGCAGTCCATTGTGTTACGGAAGTCGAACTGGTTTTTACGCTAGCCGCACTGCAAGAGACAGGTACACTAAAAGGGGATCGCATTGAACATGCTTCGGTAGCTCCTCCGCAGTTGTTGCAGCAGATGAAGGAACTGGGCGTCCTTGTCGTTACTCAACCCAACTTTATTCTTGAACGTGGAGATCAATATCTTGAGGATGTTGATACGCGTGATCTTTCCTCTCTTTATCGATGCGCCTCATTCTTCAAGTATGGCATAAAGCTAGCCGGCGGTACCGATGCCCCGTTTGGTCAGCCTGATCCGTGGTTAGCTATTAGCGCTGCGGTAAATCGCAAAACATTTAGTGGGCAGATAGTGAACGGTGCTGAGGCTCTTTCCGCGGAACAGGCTATTGAACTATTTATGGGAGACATCGAATCACCGAGCGAGCCAAGGGTGATTGCTGTTGGTGAACGGGCAGATTTATGCTTGCTCGACTGTCGCTGGAGAACAGCCCGAATAGCGCTAAGCAGTCATCGGGTCAGAGCAACTTGGTGCGGCGGAAAGCTAATCTTTAATCGAATCGATTAAGCCCCAATCAAGCGCCGTGGTAGCGTTGATTCTTTTCCCTGACAGGGCGAGATACGCTGTTCGTTGACTGCCAATTC
>CAXRCG010000161.1:0-7246 GCA_964228885.1 Pseudomonadales bacterium
TGGCATGAATTCAATAGAGCTTGGAACAAGCTCGATGGGTTCATCGATGGACCTTCTTTAAAAACAGTATTGGCGAGCCCTAATCTTTTTCAGGGTCAGTATTTGTTGCTTACGGGGGATAGAAATTCTGAGCTGATTGACTCAGATATTCTGGATGTTACGAATAACGACCGTTCTTATAATTCAATGGGTTTACAGGTAAACATTTCCTATGCATTTGATACTGGTAGTTTGATCCACGATTTAGATGCGGGCATTCGATATCACTACGACGAAGTCGACCGCAACCACCGTCTTCGCGGTTATTTTATGAATGACAGTTTAATGGTTTTAGACGGAGTGCAACGCGGGTCCAAGGTCCTTAATCATCAGGAGACAGATGCGTTCAGTTTGTACATAGCGGATGTGATTACTTATCGAGATTTGGAGATCACCGTCGGTGCCCGTTACGAGGACATTGAGGGCGAGCGGCTGGATAAACTCACAGGAATAAAGAGAGACAGCGATCAAGACAACACATCGTTCGGTATCGGCGCCCTGTGGCACTTTAACGATAACGTATCTCTGCTTGCTGGAGTCTATGAGGGGTTTTCACCTGCATCCCCCGGTTCGTTGAGTGTAGAGCCTGAAGAAACAGTCAACTATGAATACGGTGCCCGCTACGAGGGGCCTCTAGGTCGGTTTGAGCTTATCGGATTCTTTAGTGATTACGATAATCTTATAGGGCGTTGCCGTGTCAGCGATGCTGATTGCAACCCGGGTGATGAATTCAACGGAGGAAGCATCGAGATTGCGGGCGCTGAATTTAGCGGAGCAAAAGCCTTTACGTTGAAAGACGGTTTAGATTTAGAGCTTAGTTTTAACTATACGTATACCGAATCTGCCTTCCAGGAATCTTTTTTGTCAGGTTTTTCTCAATGGGGCTTGGTTAATCGAGGCGACGAATTACCGTACTTACCCGAACACATGGGGAGAGTTCAGCTTGGTTTGATAGCAGCGGAATGGCAGATTTATGCCTCAGTGCGCTCTCAATCCGAGATGCGTGAAGAGCCTGGTCGTGGCGACATAGACTCTGGTCTCCACGCTGAAGATTACTCGGTCGTTGATATATCCGCCACGGTTCAAGTGAATGAAACTTGGGAAGTTCAAGTGCTGCTCCAAAATGCGTTAGACGAAGAAGCTATCGTCTCTCATCGTCCGTTTGGTGCGCGACCTAATAAACCTTTCACGGCGATAGGCCGAGTTAAGTACTCATTCTGATTCTGACCGGTCCTCACATCGATGTCAGAATATGCTGAAGTCCTATTAGCTCCGCTGTTTTTTATAGGAGATCCCGGCAAAAGAATTTTTTGGGGATGTCTTTTAAGCTCTCTGTTGCTTGCCTCTTTCGCCGTTACATGGACCACCGGTAAATTTGATATCAGAAAGCAGCTTAGTAGCCTTTTCGACAAGTCCTACTGGATCAACCGTTCTACAGTCGTGGATGTCTGGTATATGTTTTTAAATAGCGGTATACGTCCATTAATTCTAGTCCCGATTATAGGAAGCCACCTTTGGTTCACGCTTGTCACTGGCCGGTTTCTTCAGTCTAACTTCGGTGACGCGCCGGAAATCGCGCTACCAGCTTGGTTCATCGCGAGCCTTTACGCCATCGTATTTTTCGTAATTGAGGATATCAGTCGATTCCTGCTGCATGTGGGTATGCATCGTGTTCCTGTTCTCTGGCGATTGCATCGCATACACCACAGTGCTGAAAACTTGACGCCGCTGACTCTCTTTAGAGTGCATCCTTTGGAATCGGTCATTTATTTTTTTAGAGGAACTTTAGTTTTTGGGCTGGTTAGTGGCACCTTCATATGGTTTTTCGGTCGTGAATTGACGACTTATCATATCCTGGGCGTAGATTTTCTAGGGTTTCTCTTTAACTTTATGGCCGCAAATCTCAGACACACCCATGTTTGGTTGTCATTTGGATACTTTGAGCGATGGTTCATAAGTCCTGTGCAGCATCAATTACATCACAGTATTCACGATCGTCATCCGAACTATGGAACTTATCTTGCTGTATGGGACAGATTGTTCGGCAGCGTTAAATACGCTGGAGAAAAACGTTCTTTGCAATTCGGCCTTTGAACTAGCTTTTCCCTAGTCCATAAAGAGATTAGTTGAAAAAGATTGTGTCTCCAAAAGGAATCCAGAATGAGTGCAAAACTACCCTTGCGATGAAAATAGTTGCTCGAGGCTACTCAGAGAGAGTCTCTAAGAGTCATATCTTGTCTTAGAAATACCCACCTTCAACTCTTCCTAAATGCTCACGATCCGCCTCATAAACACCCCCTCGCCTTGGCTTTTGCAACGATTTCTTGGATTACAGCAGCACGCAAAGCAGAGCATCGAACTCACGACCGATGATGGATACTGCAGGTCTGCCTGGTCGGTAAAGTACGAACTAAGATCTCGATCTAAATCATCCTTGCTGGTTAATACCCTCGTTAGGGTTATAAGAATCTTAGTTGTGGTTAGCGCTCTTTTTTAGATTGGAATAACTGAGTCGCTTAACCTTTCCAATGAGCTTATTTTGAGAAAGCACTTTACGGCGATATGTTTTGATGACACACTAAATAATAATGATTCTCATTCGTATTTATTATGGCTAAACTGAAAACTCGTCCTCCTAAGCCGTTAGCTCCACAAATTTTTAAAGGAATTGTAACGGGCCTGGTAACTGCTTTGTTGCTTGGTGTTTACGCTCTTAGCTGGTTGCCCGTTTTAACGTAGGGATTAGGCTAAAAAAGATTTCGGCTTTTTTTGGAGAATATTAGTGCTGATAGAAGTAAAAGGTTAGAACGCAGTCAGCACCATAAAAGAGGTAGTGATGCTACATGTGATAGAAAATGCTCTTAGCGGTTCCGCCGTAAGAATATATACACCATCTTGTATTGATCAGGATAGAACGGAGATTGCGATCAGTGATTTCTCATTAGGAGCGCAGCTTACCCTATGGTCTATCAGACGTTGGGTACGAAAGCGCTCAGATTCTCCGAGCGAAGCCCCTTCCATCCACGCGGTATTTGCTCAGTCAGGTATAAACAACGAAGCGGCAGAAATTCTCTCAGAGTTACTTACGTTGATGTCAGTAATCGGTATCCGCCGAGTCAGAATTCAGCATATCAGTGCTTCTCACCTTACCGGTGATGAAGTCCTCCTTTTGCGAGTGCTCCGGTGGTTGCAAGTTGGGCAAAGGAAAACGGGTAGTCTCGGTATAGCGAGACTTGTCAGGTGCGATCTTGCTAATGCGTTTTGCAGAATAGGAGAGGCTTACGCCGGGGTTCTTGCAAAACACAACCTAACTTTCGATATGATTACAAATCTGTCCCTTGTTGAGACTAGTTCGAACCAGGGTTAATACAACATATCGGAGTCACTTATGTCTGTTATCCGCAGTGTCGAGGAATTAAGGTCCGTGATTGGTGAGGAAATTCCCGGGCTCAATGAAAAGAACATAGATCATCTAGATAGTTATGCCATAGAGTTTATAAAGAAATCCCCGTTCTTAGTTTTGACTACATCCGACGTGCAAGGACGCTGCGATGCCTCGCCCAAAGGCGATGCACCAGGGTTTGTTCACATTCTTGATGAAAAGCAAATTGTTATACCTGATAGGCCAGGTAATAAATTGGCGTACGGACACCTCAATATCCTTGAAAATTCTCATGTAGGTGTCCTTTTCCTTATCCCCGGAACCGCGGAGACTTTACGAATAAATGGAAAGGCAGAACTAAGCGCATCTCCTGAATTGTTGGACCAACTATCAGCAAGAGGTAAACCCGCGGTGCTTGCCCTCAGTATCACGGTAGAAGAGTGTTTCTTTCATTGCGCCAAAGCGTTTATCAGATCGGGTCTGTGGAAGCCTGAAACTTGGCCCTCAGAAGCTCACAGAGTGTCGTTTGGCGAAATGTTCGCTGCGCGGAAACAGGCTTCAAAGGAAACGGCTGAAGCAATTGATGCAGCTATCAACGCTGACTATCAAAATAACCTCTAGTCTTGCGATGAATGCGTGTTGCGGTGTGACTCAAGAGTTCTCTTGAAATTAGTTTCATCCGCGGTGTGCTGACCAGGAAAAATTGGGGCTACGGATGAAAAAGCCCTGTTGTCAGTTAGGCGATTGCTTGAAAGAGATATCCTCGAAAGCGCAGGTGAGATACCGCGACTAGAGTACAAGCCAACTGACTAACAAGCACATTGTTCGTAGAACGTTTTTTTAAGATACCCCACAAAATCCCCACGATTATAAGTTGGTTGGTGGGTGCTTTACGTGGCTACAAAGATACAAGGTTTCCGCTTTACGTAGGGCTTTTGGGTTTTTCTCCGGGGTGTTCTCTCAGAACAACTATGATCTAGCAATGAATCTCGGACAATCGGAATGCTTGGGCTGAACTCACAGTTCTGCAAAATCTGGATTAATTTCGAACGCGGCGACGAAGTCGTAAGCTTGATTGGGAAGACCATCCGTACCCCCTTGCCAGCCATGCCAACCATACATCACAGCACCATTTTCTCTCAGCATTGGTCGACCGTTTTTCACGTCGATTTGAAAATAGGGTCCATGTTCCTCACCTCGAGACAGATATTGTCTTATTCGTTTTGGATGATCTGGTCCCTCTGTCCGAAACATGCCCGACGTGTCTGTGCCTGCATCAATCACCCAATGAACTTCCGCAAAGGCTGGCGCCAGTGGGCTGGGATCATTGGCATGGTTATGCGTCGATAAATCCACTCCTTTTCCGCAGGCCCAGAAATTGACATATACAATCTCGGCTCCAGATTGATCTAGTATATGAATGCCACCTGCCATATAGCAGTCTTGGCCATTGAACCAGTCGGTAAAGGTGCCGAATTTATCGGCAAATGATTGCCATGCCAGATAATTCGCAGCGGGGCCGTTGAACTGAATTTGTTCTATAGATCTAATTTTTTCCGGCGTGTCGTTGGTTTCAGATACGAGTGCGAAGAGGGCGCCTTTATCACCGGCGACAACTAGACCGCCATCAAAGCGAGTCTTGCGGCGAGAGAATGGTGGAGCAAAACAGGAAAGGTTTAAGTTTTCTATCGTACCTATTACAACTTTCAGGTAATGACACCCAGCTTCAATATTTAACTCTGCATGAGGCCCAAGCTTAAAGAATTGGAGAGTGCGTCCAGCGACCAGCCAGGATTCGCTTTTCTGAAGGGTTGTATCAGAAATTAGATCGAAATGAAGGTTAAGGCCTCCGCGAGGGTTGTCCGATGTTATATCTACCGTGGATGTCATTTCCCACACTGTGCTCCTGAAAACTTATGGTCAGCATATCGAATTCGAAGAGCAGTTGTCATACAGCGCATTATTAACCCGACTGCTAGTACGGTTCCGGGTATTGCATAACCTAGCGTCGCAAGACGAATACCAGATTTCACTAGTCTATGTCGGGAGCGGCGGTCCGAGTAAGCAAGTCATGTTGCACAGTGCATGCAGACAACTGCTCGAAGTAGCTAACAAGTTACCGGAGATATTTGGAAATTAGACCTCAACCTTGGAGCAATAATCGAAAGGTTTAGAAAAGAGCGGTCTCTTAAGTGATCGTTTTATTGGAAATTGGAGCGGGTAACGAGGTTCGAACTCGTGGCCTCGACCTTGGCAAGGTCGCGCTCTACCAGCTGAGCTATACCCGCTTCAAAAGCGTTACGGTCATTAAAGTGCATTCCTGCTCAAATGACCAGTCCAACTTGGCGTCCCCTAGGGGAGTCGAACCCCTGTTGCCGGGATGAAAACCCGGTGTCCTAGGCCTCTAGACGAAGGGGACACAGCATTGGAAGGCGCGAATTCTAGGGGGCTGTAAAGGTTTCGTCAAGCACTCGCAGGCTCAAAGGTCGGTTCTGGGTGGATGATTGCGCATACGTGTCCAACCTGAGCTGTTTAGTTTTGCTGCTAAACAGCCTCGAAACCCTGCCAAACGGCGAATTCGCCCTTGTCTCGCATGACCTAGTACAGGATAACCGACCGGATTGATTTACCTTCATGCATGTAGTCGAAAGCCTTGTTGATATCTTCGAGGCCCATGGTAAAAGTGATGAATTCATCCAGCTTGATGTCACCGTCCATGTATTGATCTACCATGCCGGGTAACTGGCTGCGGCCTTTGACACCACCAAACGCGGTGCCGCGCCAGACTCGACCTGTTACCAGCTGGAAGGGGCGGGTGCTGATTTCCTGTCCTGCGCCGGCGACACCGATGATGATCGATTCGCCCCATCCTTTGTGACAGCATTCGAGGGCTGAACGCATCAGTTCCACGTTGCCGACGCACTCGAATGAGTAGTCCACGCCACCATCAGTCATGTCTACGATAACTTCCTGTATCGGGGCATCATGGTCTTTCGGGTTAACAAAGTCCGTGGCACCGAGAAGCTTTGCCATCTCGAATTTATCCGCATTGGTGTCGACGGCAATAATCCGGCCGGCTTTGGCAAGCACCGCACCCTGCACCACGCTGAGTCCGATGCCTCCCAGGCCAAACACAGCAATTGTAGCGCCCGCTTCCACCTTGGCCGTGTTCAGCACAGCGCCAATGCCAGTGGTCACACCACAGCCGAGCAGGCAGACCTTGTCCAGCGGTGCCTCTGAGCTTATTTTGGCCAATGAGACTTCTGCGGCGATTGAGTACTCAGAAAAGGTTGATGTACCCATATAGTGGAATACTTCCTTGCCGTTGCAGCTGAATCGCGTCGTGCCATCTGGCATGAGTCCCTTGCCCTGAGTCTCTCGAACGGAAGAACAAAGGTTGGTTTTGCCGGATGTACAGAACTTGCATTGTCCGCATTCTGCCGTGTAGAGCGGAATTACATGATCGCCGGGCGCGACTGACGTTACTCCGGGACCTACCTCTTCGACAATAGCTCCACCCTCGTGGCCGAGGATCGAAGGGAAAATACCTTCTGGATCAGCGCCGGAGAGGGTAAACGCATCCGTGTGACAGACGCCGGTCGCAACCATGCGGATAAGTACTTCGCCTTCTTTTGGCGCAGCGACCTCGACTTCTTCGATTTCGAGAGGCTTCCCGGCCTCCCAGGCGACAGCGGCTCGTGATTTCATGGCGTTTCCTCAGTGCTTAGAAAGAGGCAATGTAACTTACTTTGTGAGGGTGGAAAAGGTTTCAGAGGTCGATGGTTAAACCCAGGTAAAGGGTTGTGGGTGTGCCAACAAAGTAGC
>CAXRCG010000162.1:0-4135 GCA_964228885.1 Pseudomonadales bacterium
GTCATGGAGGTTCGTGGGCAGAACCTGCAATTAACGCTCTCCTGTTATAGTTTTGCTGCTGGGATTATATTTTTTTCAGGTAGTCTTTATCTCTTAGCGCTAACCGGGCTTAATTGGTTTGGCCCGGTGACACCTTTTGGCGGCTTATTATTATTGTTAGCTTGGGTATTGCTGGCTGTCGGGATCTGGCAAGCATCAAGCGCAGACTGACGACGTGCGGTAACGAAGCAACGTGTAAAAGAGAATTTCTGATGAGTAGCAAACCGCCAGTAGAAACAAACAAGCCTTACAAGAGAGAGATCCGAAGTTTTGTTATTCGTGATGGGCGAATAACCCCCGGGCAAATAAAAGCGCTAGAGGAATATTGGCCAATCTACGGTTTCGACCTGGCAGGTGATCCTAGTCCAAAAAGCGAGCCCCTGGATAGAAACATGCCATTTCTGACCGAGCAACCTGTTGTCTTAGAAATAGGCTTCGGCATGGGTGATTCTTTATTTGAAATGGCGACGCAATCCCGAAGTACCAATTTTATTGGCATAGAAGTTCACAGACCGGGAGTAGGACATCTGCTGGGCCTAGTCCATCATGAAGGCCTCGAGAATGTTCGAGTGTTCAGGGCAGACTCAGTTGAAGTATTAAAGTTCGGACTGCCTGATAATATCTTGGATAAGGTACAGATTTTTTTCCCTGACCCTTGGCACAAAAAGAAGCACCATAAGCGCAGACTTATCACCAGCGCATTTGTCGCGTTGATTCGGGCCAAACTTAAACCCGGAGGTCTACTGCATATCGCGACGGATTGGGAACCTTATGCTGAGGAGATCGCTAAGCTGATGGCGGACGCAACGGCGTTCGAAAAGTGCGCCGTACCGGAACGCGTTGTAACCAAATACGAGAGAAGAGGATTGCGACTCGGACACATTGTGACAGATATGGCCTACGCGCTGCGCGAGTGAATTAGCAAGGGTAGGGTCAGACTAGTAACAAAAGTTCATTCAAAAACTGTAAACCCAACGATGATGGCTGAATGCCGTCACTTCTCTCAGTAATCATTGATCTTGTTTTTGCCCTTTCGATGAATGGTCTGAGAGTGGTTCTACTGAGCCCAGTATTTTCCTCAAATTGTTGATAGCTGAATCCATCGACCAGCCGCATTGTATTCATTAGATATTCGAGTAACAGATCGCTTGAAGGTACCAAGCTGTATTTTGCATTGGGACTTGTGAGGTAGTTTGCTGGAAGCCGCGTCTTGGTGCCGCGATAACATGCTTTTGCCTGTTGATGTTTACTGTGTGCGCCCGCACCTATTCCAATGTAGTTACCAAAAGACCAGTAATTGAGGTTGTGTTTGCTTCTAAAGCCGTGACGACTAAAAGCGGATACCTCATATCTGACGAAATCGTTCTTCTCTAGCAGTGATAGACCTGCTTCATAAATTTCCCAGAGAGCATCCTCGTTGGGGAGACGCGGTGGCTGTTTGTAGAAAACTGTGTTGGGTTCTACGGTGAGTTGATACCATGAAATGTGTTCAGGTTGAAGAGCAATAGCATGTTGTAAGTCATGCATCGCTTGTGCCAAATCTTGACTTGGTAAGCCATGCATGAGGTCGATATTGATATTACTAAAACCGGCAGCTCTTGCGAGTTGATATGTGCGGGTAGCACTTTCAGAGGAGTGTATTCTGCCAAGGTTTTTTAGCTGTGAATCATTAAATGACTGTACACCGAGGCTCAGGCGGTTCACGCCTGCCTCGCTATAGCCTGCAAGCTTGTCCTCGCCTAATGGCTCAGTTTCACCACTTTTAGATATAAGCGATTTATAGGGGCGGTTTTCGTAACTCCCCTGGGATATGCTACCTGGGTTGACTTCCATCGTGACTTCGATTTTTGTTGCCAGATTGACACGTTGTTTAATTTGCTCGAGTAGATAATCGATTCCCTTTGGCGAGAACAGGCTTGGTGTTCCTCCCCCCATAAAAATAGAACCAACTTCAATGGTGCTGGGTGAGACAAAATTTTTCTGCAGGTCTTCGTTTAGATCGTCAAGCAATGCGCTTATGTAATCATGCTCTGGTATGCCATTAGGTTTCTCATGGGAGTTGAAGTCGCAATAGGGGCATTTGCGTACGCACCAGGGAAAGTGAATATAAAGCGAATAGTTTGCAGTCATCTAGCGGTTAGTCAGAATCTGGTTGAGTTGTTTTAACGCAAGTCCACGATGGCTATGGCTGGTTTTTTCATCTTGAGTCAGTTCTGCAGCGCAACGATTCAAATGGGGAACAAAAAATATTGGATCGTATCCAAATCCCTTATCTCCTTTTGGACGGGTGAGAATTTGACCCTCCCATGTACCCATGGCAATCACCGGCGTCGGATCTGCCTTGTGCTTCAGCATAACAATAATGCTTCGGAATCGTGCTCGACGAAGGTCGGCGGGCACCCCCTCCAGTGCCTCGAGTAATTTAATGTTGTTTTGATCATCGGTGGCGTCGGCACCCGCAAAACGCGAAGAATAGATACCGGGTGCACCGTTCAAATAGTCAACCTCCAGTCCCGAGTCATCAGCAATTGCTGCCAGACCACTTTGTTCCGCGGCATATCTTGCTTTGATAATGGCGTTCTCAACGAAGGTTGTACCGGTTTCGTCTGGACTCTCAATATGAAGTTCAGCCATTGTGACAATAGAGAAATTTGCTGGAAGATTTTGTTTTAACTCTGCGACTTTATGAGCGTTATTGCTGGCGAGAACAACTTTCATGGACAAAAATTCCTAAAAATGATTTAGAACAGGGCCAACGCTAATAATACTGTCGGTTGTAATTGAGGTCATACGTCTCCTCTGAGCCGGAAGGTTTTATCCTAAAAGAAAATCGCAAAGTATCTTTTTCATCGACAATTTGACTGGCAAGGTAATAAAACCCAGTGCGTTCATTGACTTCAATGAATGCGAGCTGGGTCAATTGCCCAAGTAGATTGAGGGATTGCCCTGTTACTTTTGCCGTCTTAGGGATGCCATTCTCCACAATTGAGATATTAGTGATTATGCTGTGCTTAGAGCGTGATATTCCATGAGCCTTAGCCACCTCAGGCGGAATTAACAAACTGCTGAAGGTGTTGTAGTGAATATCAAAGCCTTGCCATTGCACAAACTGTTCCGCGCGGCTCGCGGATATCATCAAGAGATTGCAAGCGATGATCAATACAATGGTAGGAATAGGTAATTTCATCAAATTCAGGTTCTCATGAGACGGGAGGTTTTGGCCAACTCTGAGGTCATCAAGAATGGCTGGTGGCGCGATCGATCGCCGAATTTTGACGCGTTTATATCCCGAAAGTCTGCCGCACTTAGTGATAAGCCTTGATTGGCGCTCTTCAAACTTTCCGTGAGGTACTCCGTCGAATATCGATTTGTCTTGCCATATTTAGGACCCGCCTGCATTTTCGGTTTTCGGTGCGCTGTTAAAATTCAAGGTAGCCCGAGAATTAGCCCTGCTGGTATACGCAGTGAGATAGCGATCGGTTTGATGACCAGTATTTCGTCGATGATATGCAGGGCTGCAAAGACGAGGATGATTGATAGGTCTAAACCTCCCATCGGCGGCAACAGTTTTCTGGCGGGCGTGCAAATCGGCTCTGTTATTTGATGAATAAGCACTAGCGCGGGATGGCTGGAATAGGGCGCGATCCAACTGGAGATCACCATGATGATGAGCGCGAAGAAATAGATGTTAAAGATCATTGAGAATAAACCAATTGCAACCCACGCAAAATACACCGGGTGGATCAGGGGATTGCCGGAAAGCACCATGATTATCGCTATACCGATCAATTGAACAATGAAGGCAACCGTCAGCGATGCGAAATCTACACCCCGAATCGTAGGCAGCACTGTCCTGAAAGGGCGGATAGCCGGATCCGTAATCTTGACGATACCTTGGCAGATCGGATTGTAATAATCGACCCGGGATATCTGCATCAGGAATCGGATCATGATCATAAGCACGTACAAGCCGATGAAAGTTTGAATCAGGTAGATACCTGCGCTGGCTAAATTTTGTCCCATGTCTATCCCTTATATATTATCGTTGTGCAACACACGTCGGTCTCAGGCTGCGACCCGAGCCCCTTTGGTCGGT
>CAXRCG010000163.1:0-35473 GCA_964228885.1 Pseudomonadales bacterium
CCGATCTCTATTTGGTTACCCGATATAAAATCACCCGATCGGCATATGCGCAGATTCGAGAAAAGCTCGATCAACGATATGCAGAATCCGAAACTTCCCTGCAAAAAGAAGCTTGAAAAGGTCAGTTTTGACCCAATCTACTTGCTACAAGTCATTATAAGTCAAGCAATAGATACCAGCATGAGTAGCGAATTCATTCCCCATGATAGTAATCCCTCAACCGCAATCGCAAGACCGGATGAGTTATTACCCGACACACTTCAACTGATTCCACTAGCATCCAGGCCGTATTTTCCCGTTCTGGTTCAACCTGTCGTGGTCGATCAGCAACCCTGGGGACCCGGCATAAAAAAAACGGCTGAATCGGCCCATAAAATTATTGCTTTGAGCTATGCCGACATGCCTGAAGGTCGAGAAATAGCAGAAGCAGGGGATATTGCTGAGATTGGATGTGTTGCACGCATTCATCATCTGAATGAAGTGAAAAACAAACTACAGTTTGTGGCCCAAGGCATGAAGCGCTTCCGCATCGTAGAGTGGATTCGTAAACAACCGCCTTTTGTCGTGAGAGTTGAATACCTTGAATCCCCAGCAAATGAGGACGCTAACCAAGTACGAGCTTATGCCACGGCAATAATCAATATCATCAAAGAATTAATGAAGCTTAGCCCGCTCTATAACGAAGAGTTGAAACAGTATTTGAACTACTTTGATACAAGCGAACCGGGACCTTTAGCAGATTTTGCTGCTGCGATCACTTCAGCCAAACCGGCCGAGATGCAGGAAATACTCGAAACCTTACCGCTCATACCAAGAATGGAAAAAGTGCTTATTCTGCTACAAACCGAACTTAACGGAGCAAAGTTACAGGCACAGATCAATGAACAGGTGCAACAACAAGTCAGCGATCAACAGAAAGAGTTCTTCCTTCATCAACAGCTCAAAGTCATACAGAAGGAACTGGGAATATCAAAGGACGATCGCCAGGCCGACTCGGAGAAGTTCAGCGAAAGACTACTCAAGCGAAATGTTCCCGAGCACGTTACTGAGCGTATCAATGAGGAGATGGAAAAGCTGCAGGTCCTTGACCCATCATCAGCAGAATACGGCGTTACCAGAAACTATCTGGACTGGGTTACCTCTGTACCCTGGGGTGTGACGAGCGAGGACAAGCTTGATCTCGTACTCGCGCGTAAATCGCTGAACAGGGACCACGATGGTCTGGACGACGTCAAAGAACGTATTATTGAATTTCTTGCGGTCGGCGCTTACAAGGGAGAGATATCAGGCTCAATACTTCTGTTAGTTGGTCCACCAGGGGTTGGCAAAACCTCGATCGGCAAGTCAATCGCCAACGCTCTTGGAAGAAAGTTTTATCGCTTTAGTCTTGGCGGTATGAGAGACGAAGCAGAGATCAAAGGACACAGAAGAACCTATATCGGCGCCATGCCAGGCAAACTGATTCAAGCACTAAAAGAAGTGGATGTCAGCAACCCGGTGATCATGTTGGACGAAGTTGATAAAATTGGCGCCTCCTATCAAGGTGACCCCGCCTCGGCGTTGCTGGAAGTTCTGGACCCAGAACAGAACAGTGAATTCCTGGATCACTACCTAGATCTTCGAGTCGATCTATCTAAGGTACTGTTCATCTGCACTGCGAATCAACTCGACACCATTCCTGGTCCGTTACTTGATCGCATGGAGACAATTAGACTGGCGGGTTACCTTACTGAAGAAAAGATTCAGATAGGTAAACACCACCTTTGGAAGCGCCAATTACAAAAAGCTGGTTTACGTGCCTCCAAACTGAAAATCACCGATGGCGCGTTACGCGCAGTCGTTGATGGTTATGCAAGAGAGTCTGGCGTTCGGGCATTTGAGAAACAACTGGGAAGGATCGTTAGAAAAGCTATCGTTGAGTTACTTGAGCAAGGCAAGAAAGGTATCAGCGTCGGCATCAAAGAAGTTGAACACTATCTTGGGGCTCCTATCTTCAGAAAACAAAAACCGCAGCGAGGATTGGGTGTAATCAACGGGCTTGCGTGGACAGCAATGGGCGGCACTACACTGGCTGTTGAGGCATCTCTTATTCACGATCGGCGGCAGGGATTAAAACTGACAGGGCAATTGGGCGACGTAATGCAAGAGTCTGCACAGATCGCCTATAGCTATGTCTCGTCTCATTTGGACATGCTCGGCGGCGAAAAAGATTTTTTTAAGGAGGCATTTGTACATCTGCATGTACCTGAAGGCGCAACACCGAAAGACGGCCCAAGTGCCGGCGTCACAATGGCAACCGCACTGCTTTCCCTAGCACGAAACAGGAAACTAAACAGAGATATTGCCATGACTGGAGAACTCACGCTCACTGGCAGAGTGCTCCCAGTCGGGGGGATCAGAGAAAAAATCATCGCAGCTAAAAGAGCGGGTGTGAAAGAACTAATTTTGCCCTTCGACAACGAGCGAGATTATCACGAGATGCCTGACTACCTCAAAAAGGGACTCAAAATGCATTTCGTAGCTGCCTACGATGAGGTCGCCGATATTTGTTTTGGTGTAAAGAAACAGGTTATTTGAGAAAAACAACGTATACCTGTGAATGTTATTCCTGGCTAGCCAATATAAGCACAAGGGAGAGCACCACTCTCGGTGGCACCAAGATGGTTGCTCTCGTTGAATCAATGCTGTCGAACCGGCCATTGCGACATTACCTACTTGTTATTAACGGCCTACCCTGGTTTTGGCCAACTGAAACCGAAACTCTCAAGACCACCCACTTCATCGAGCTCACTGACATTTAAAGAGAGCTGAAAGTCACAGTCTAGCAGCACTTCTTTGAGCTCAGCAGGGACAGCATCAATACGTTGCAACCACTCCTCTTTAATTACCCTGTCAAAACCCGCTTCACGATCGAGGTGATATATTCCATCTTCTTGAGTTAATATCCCCTTGAACACGGCTAAATCATCTTCTCCGTTTCCTTTCTTACGCCAAAAAATTAGCGCTATCGGTTTACCTTCGGCGGCTTCGGGACTCATCTTTTCGAACCAGTTCACTATAATCAAAGCGGTTATTATAGTTGCATAAGGCAATGCACCAAAAGTTGCTTCTTGAGTTAAAGCTATCCATCAGCAAGAATTATGGCCTGAACAGAATTGACGCCCAACTATTTTCAGGAGATGAACAATATGACTGACAATTTCATCAAAAACAGGCAAATCATGTCTGAGGCCGTCGACCTGAAAAACAGATTGAGCCCTCAGCAAATATCCCGGTGGCGGGAAGAGGGTTATGTATTCGTTAATGGGCTAATGGATCCACTTGCCATTGATGCTATGTCCGACGCGGCGAGAAAACACTATCCGAATCCTGGTTCTGATGAAGCCACCGCCATTACAGATTTTGGCAGCACTGGCGCGATGACCTTCCCCTCACAGATTCAAGCGCTGAATCAAATTACTTTGCAAGCATCGTTATTGCGTGCAGTCTCTGACCTGTTGGGGGTCGCCATTTGCGAAACCCGGCTGACACAATCTGATGTGTGGGCAAAATACGGTCGAGAGACTAAAAAAAATATTCAGGACAATGCAGACCAGCGCATTCATGTCGATTACCCTAATCACACCATCGCTCACCCAACGCCCTGGCACAGCCCCGAAGCGGTCGAGATGATTGTCTATCTAAGCGATGCAGAGAGTAACGCGGGCGGCACTGCGGTTGTCCCCAGACAAGGTAAGGATGACCCGGCGTATCGATGGCCCATTATCGATTCTCCTGGCATTGGCGACCTGCGCTATATCAATGACAAAGACGCTGCTGAGGTTTACTTCGCCGAACAGAGACCGGAACTCGCGAACTGGCGACGATCACTCTATGAACGTGAGGTAAGAACCGACTACCGAAAGGGCGATGTGCTTTTTTATCGACATGATACTTGGCACCGGGGCACCCCGCTAGCCAGCAAAGAAAGCAGGGTTGTCCAAAACATCACATTCAGGAAGGCAGCATCAGAGTGGATAAGCACGCTCCACATTGGCTGGGCTTGGCAAGCATACAGGGATAACAAATTTCTTGAACGGCTGATCGCTGGAGCAAGCTTGAATCAAAGAGCCGTTTTGGGGTTTCCGCAACCCGGATCACCCTACTGGTGCGAAGAAACGCTGCAAGCTGTCGAGGCAAGATATGGCGTATTCGGATTTGATATCACACCCTATACCCTGCACCCATGCAACTAGGCCAGAACCAGTTTGATTCGGGTCTGATCAAACTCAATAATATCTCCGGAGACAACCTTCTTTCTTTTTCGGGTTTCAACCTCGCCATTCAAGCGGACCAGACCGTTATCCACTACAAGCTTCGCTTCTCCACCGCTGCCGACGAGACCTTCAAACTTCAGTACCTTGTAGAGCTCGACAGGTTCCCGGTTAATTAGAACCTCAATTACTTCCAAAGCGAACTCTTCTCTTTTGACGCATTTGGCTTGTTCGGCTGTTCCACATCCTCACCAATATCGGGTCGATACTGCATTTGAATCCCGTGAATGAAATTTCGAAGAATCTGATCTTTACAGACGCGATAGTGTTTATGTTTTGGCTTTCGGAAAAATGCGCTTAACTCAGACTTACCAATTCGCAAATTAGCTTGTTCAAGTGTCGCTATCACGTCCTCAGCCTTCATATCGAGCGCAATTTTTAACTTCTTTAAAATAATATTATTGTTCAGCCGCTGCTCGATCTCCGGTTCTGCGCCTTCTCTTTTACCTCTTCGTTCGATGATCAGTCCATTTAGAAAACTCGCCAGTCCAGAGTCTTCAAGTGCAACAAAGCTGCCGTGATCTTCTTTTTTCAGCCAGCGACTTACCTCATCCAAAGTGACCTCAAGACCGCCCATCTCAAACAGCTTCACCATCGCATGATCTCTGAAGTCGAACACAAAGCGAAGTTGACGCAAAATATCGTTATTTGTCATATTTCCTCGATCACAAAGTCCACATACAATTCCCGAACGCTAGTCGCCAGAACAGCACTCTGCAATTTCATTCATCATGCTATGGTCCAGCGGCCCAGCCGCCTCTGCTTCGAGGCATTCCTTTAGCTCTATCCTATCCTTGACACCGAGTACAACGGTATTTACATCCTTCATGGACAACGCGTACCGATGGGCAAGAAAGGCGGAGGATACGCCTGATTTAGCAGCAAGTCTTCGGAAATCAGCAGCCTTTTCAAAATCCAGCGCTTCCCTTGACGCGGGTTTCACATCACGGTCAATATTTTCCGTCAAAGCCCCCGCTGCAACTGCTCGAATTCCCATCACACCGACATTTTCCTTCGCCGCGAGTGAAATAATTTCTCTCGGATCAGGTTTCTCACGACAAATCGCCATGCTACCAGGAGAGTCGAGCACGTTCGCAATACACTGGACCACACCGGGCTTTCGATCCGCCTTGATCACTTGCCGATTGGCTTCCTGAACACTCGCAGCTGTGACACCCCATGCACCAATGCGACCCTCAGCTTTCAATGCCTCAAATGTACTCACCACATATTGCTCATAATTCGACCATTCGACTGCAATATGCTGCTGCGCGCTAGGCCTTAGGCTTTCATTCCAACCATCAGGAATCACGTAACCATGCAAAATGAATACATCCACGTACTCCCGCTTCATACGTTTACAGCTTTCATCTAGCGAAGATCGAAGTTTGTCCTCTATCGTTTTTCCTTCAACGCCGCCGACCAGACATTTGGTTGTCAACTTGACGTCTGCAGGATATCCGCCCTCGAAAGCAAACCCCATCACGGATTCTGCTTCTCCATTACCGTACATCGGCGCCATATCAAACAGATTAATACCAGCTTCATAAGAAGCCTGTACAGTTTTTATCGCCTCGTCTCTGGAGGTTTTACCCCAGACCTGACCAATTCCACCACCTCCAAGAGATAAACGACTGACGTTGTTTAACGATCCCAAAGCATTCTGCTGCATCTTGATTGTCCTAATTTGTTCCGCGAATTGAACTGTTTATTCTTGGCGAGAATAGCAGATAAACAAACACAAAGTGTCTGTTGAATGACGTACAATCAATCCATCGAAATCAGCGATGCTAAAAATGACGAAAAAGATCCTGGTTACCGGCGCCTCTGGGTTTATCGGCACGCATACAGTAATTGACCTCTTGAATAACGGTTACGAAGTCAGAGGTACAATACGTGATCTGAACAGGGCTACGGATCTTAAGAAGCTATTCAGTGCAAATACCAAATATCTAGACAATCTTGAGCTAGTTGAAGCAAGTCTCACGGAGACTGTTTGTTGGGAGAAAGCTGTCGAAGGTTGTGACGGCGTGTTTCACATTGCTTCGCCGGTGCCAATTGAGCAACCTAACAACCCGGACCAACTGATCATACCGGCAAGAGAGGGCGTGCTTAATGTACTCAAAGCCGCTGCAGACGCCAAGATCAAACGGGTTGTGCTCACGAGTTCGATTGCCGCAGTTTCGGCAAACCCTAACGCGGGCGAAATCATCCTGTCAGAAGCAGACTGGTCGGACCCGATGTTTCCGACCATTAATGCCTATGGACTGAGTAAAACCCTCGCAGAAAAAGCCGCCTGGGACTTCACTAACGAAAAAGAGATCGAGCTTATCGCCATTAATCCGGTGATGGTTCTCGGTCCGGCACTCGAACCGGACTACGGTTCATCTCTGGAGGCGCTGGCACTTTTAATGAACGGCCGCTACCCACTATTACCAAAGCTATCAATGGGCATCGTCGATGTACGGGATGTCGCGATCCTTCATCGTCTGGCTTTTGAGCGCGCGGATGCTGGTAGCAGACTGCTTTGCAGTCATGGTCACATGTCACTTCTAGAGATAGCGACACTGTTGGCTAGAGAAATTCCGTCACTCGGCAGGACACTGCCTCGTCATGAACTTCCGTCTTTTGTTTTTCGTGTATTAGCAAAGTTCAACCGGGTCGTGGCAACAATTGCGCCCGACCTCGATAAGATTGTGGAATACGATTGTGGACCTGCATTTGAGCTGGGATGGCAACCTCGACCGATAGAGGAAGCGATTATATGCGGCGCAACCAGCCTTATCGAACACGGGGTGATAACGATTAATTAGCCTATGGAGGAAGAAACAAAATCAAGTTACATTTCCTATGTACCGGGACCCATTGCTCTGCGAATTATCTCGAGAGTTCATCAATTTATTTTCAAAGCCAGTCGTGGACAGATAGGCAAACGCGTAGATGGGCTCGATATAATGCTCATTACCACGCTCGGACATAAGTCCGGAAAACGCCGCGAAACACCTATGCCCTATTTTTGGCACCCTAAAGGCTATCTGTTGATAGCCTCAAACGCGGGGGCCAGCACAAATCCAGCCTGGTACCATAACCTATTGCATGAACCAAAGGTCGATGTTCAGATTGGTGATGAAACCTTTCGCATGATCGCGCAGGATCTTAAAGGCGAGGAACGTATACAGTGGTGGCAACATCTCATCAAGAAGCAACCCAGATATGCGACCTATCAGGCAACAACCGATAGGGTAGTTCCTATCGTACTTTTGAAAAAGAACGAAGGAGATCCAACATGCTAAGCCAGGCAAAAGATTTATTGGAAGAGGGCACTGAATTCAAGAAACTACTGGACACCCTATCGGATGAAGACTGGCAGACGCCGACCCCATTTAAAGATTGGACGATCAATCAGGTAGTCCAGCATCTGCATGGATCAGACAAGATGGCGGTGCTTTCTCTGAAAAGTAGAGAAGACTTTCAAGCCTCAGTCAAAGATCGAACGCTACTCGGCTCGATGATGAACCCAACCCGGACAGGCCCAGCGTTGCTACAGGACTGGTGGTCCTACTTTCAAGAAATGTGTGAACTACTCGGTAACAGTGACCCCAAGCGTCGTCTTGCATGGTTTGGTCCCGATATGGGTGTCATGATGTTCACGACAGCAAGACAAATGGAAACCTGGGCCCACGGTCAGGATGTTTATGATCTAAAAAAGATACAACGAAACAACAACGATCGATTAAAAAACATCGCTGTCATCGGGGCTAGAACCTACGGTTGGACCTTTGCAAACAGAAAGATGGAGCCACCTGGTCCGGCACCTTATGTAGAACTTGTTTCACCTTCCGGCGAGATCTGGGACTTCAACGATCCCTCCAATGAAAACTTCGTTAAGGGTGATGCGGTAGACTTCTGCCACGTTGTCACGCAGGGCAGAAATATTGCCGACGTAAACTTAAAAGTCGTTGGAGAACCTGCGATACGGTGGATGTCCATCGCTCAGTGTTTCGCGGGTCCCCCCGAAAATCCACCGGCACCGGGGACCCGTTCAGCAACCTGATAGGCACAGGGTTCGTCTAACAAAAAGTACGAAGCAATGCTCTGGTTGCATCTGCCTCTTCGCCATTGGTCACAAATTCTGATGCTGCAAAGTCGGTCACTCCAGCCTCTTTCAGTCCTTCGATCATTTCCTGCACCTGAGTTTCAGTACCGACAAGTGCAAGATCTCCTGGCGCCTCAACACCTTCGCGATCGAACATGGCCTTGTAAGAAGGCAACTGACCATACATTTTGAGATTTTTTGAAATTCTCGCGCGAATAGCTGCTTCATCGTTAGTCACACAAACAGGTAAGGTCGCAATAATTCGGGGAGCAGGTTTACCGGCAGCTGCGGCCGCCTCACTTAGTCTGGGTTTTATGTGTTCCCTGATCGTTTTTGGACCAACCCAGGCAAGGGAGGTGCCATCGGCTAATCTGCCGGTCACTGCGAGAGCCTGCGGCCCAAGCGCGGCAACAACGATTGGACATGATTGTTCAGGCTTGAAGAAGGTCGTCGCGTCACAGGATATCATTTCTCCGTTAAAGGAAACTGTGCCTTCATTAATCAAAGGCACAAGGACCGACAAATACTCTTTTAGGTGCCTGATGGGACGATCAAACGGGATACCCAAATCCGCCATCATCACCTCGTGGGACAAACCAATACCCAGCGTAAATCGGGCACCAATCGCCGCCTGCAGCGTGTGTACCTGTCCCGCCAAGACCATAGGATGACGCGGAAAAGTAGGAATAATGGCAGTGCCAAGTTCAATGCCCTTAACTTTGGAACCGACGACCGTCAATACGGTCATCGCGTCGAGCCCACCGGTCGGATGTTCCGCCAACCAATAACTGGTAAAGCCGTGATCCGCGGCTTGCTGAGCATGTTTCTCAATCGCTTCTATCGAGGCTCGCTGGACCAGCCCAGTACCATTAATGCCGATTTTCATTTCAAACCTCCTAGTTCAACTTTGTTTTTCTGCACCATACATAGATCATTGTCACGGAACAAACACTTACCATGTACACTGAAAAGGAATGCTGCAATGCTTTAAATAAGCAGATGTATACAATCAAGTACCGTTTTATTTCGATCACCGGTTACGCAGAGCACCGGGCTATGTCATCATAGCTCCACGTCAGCTCATGCAGTCGCAACCGGTTAGGATATCAAAGGTTACCCTATGGCAAATAAATATAACGCGCTTTCCCCTGAAGAAACTCACATCATTATCAACAAGGGAACAGAAGCACCTTTTTCAGGGAAATACGACAATTTTTTTGAGGGCGGCATCTACGTTTGCAAGCAATGTGAAGCCCCGTTGTACCGATCACAAGACAAGTTCCAGTCGCATTGCGGCTGGCCAAGTTTCGATGATGAGATCAGTGGCGCAGTAAGACGCTCTCCTGATGCAGATGGTATGCGGGTCGAAATACTTTGCGCTAATTGTGGTGGACACCTAGGTCACGTCTTTCAGGGTGAAGGCTTGACCGTTAAGAACACGCGACACTGCGTTAACTCTGTTTCCATGAACTTTGTTAGCAGTGAAGCGTCATAGCATTACTGTTTAAAATTAAGGAGTAGAAACATGCGCTACCTTCAACGACTTCTGGCTCTCTCGTTGACATTGCTTCTCACCCAATGCACAACCGTGGGTGGAAAAAGCGTTAGCGAAGATGTCGTTGAACGGCGCAACGCCATCAAGGATATGCGCCAGGATGTTCTGGAACAGCTGTACATTGTCAAACCCGATGTTAAAGCGCAAATTGAGAATGCTACCGGTTACGCCGTGTTCTCAAATGCCAACCTGAATCTATTCTTCGCTAGCTTTGGCGGCGGTAAAGGCATCGTTCACGAAAACACGTCGGATAAAGACACTTATATGAACATGGGAGAAATCGGCCTCGGGCTCGGCGCCGGCGTCAAAGACTTTCGTGCTGTATTTGTTTTCCACAACGAAAGCGCGCTGAATCGTTTTATCGACACGGGCTGGACGTTCGGTGGTCAAGCAGATGCTGCCGCCATCGCGAGTGACCTGGGTGCTGCTGTTGGCGGCGAAGCAGTCGTAGACAACGTCACTGTTTATCAACTCACAAAAAGCGGCTTGGTATTGCAGGCAATGGTCAAAGGTACCAGATACTGGAAGAACACGGAGTTAAATTAGCGGGTTAACTGACCCAAATCTCCTTGTCGACATGACACTAAGCGCGCTCGTTCGATATCTAATTGTGAAATTATCGTCGATACGAAGATTGAAGAAGCTGGTTTGCATCAACGCAGTTCTAAGACAACTAAAGCGCCATGCTCAACTCTGTTAATATCGGCTAAAGATAAGTGAAACTGACCCATGACAGAAGAAGAATACTTCACCGCTTGGCAAACAACTTTTAAAGATCAGCTAGAAATGACTGAGCCTGCGAATTTGGCAATTTCAGCGGGACGTTTATCTACGAAACCAGATCCAGCCTTGATCTTCATTGCAGGATATCAGGCTGCGATCAGGGCCACCTTCAAAGAGTTTACGAGTAATCAATGGCTAGCATACGCTGCCTCGGAAGATCGAAGCGAGACCAACCGAAAACCCGCTGTTACTATCAATAACAGTCGCCTTCATGGCTTTAAAACCTGGATCGCTGCGAGCAAACTGGTCGGTGAGCTAATCGTTAAGGTTGGATCCGGAGCCGAGGCTCGATACGTTAGAGTCTCAAGGCATGCAACTGGTGTGAATATTACACACAAACCGCCATCTCGTTTTCTGCCAAAACTAAGTCAAGGGCTAGCAGAGTTTGATGGCGCCGAGTTCAAAGAGTTGCAAGACCTGAGTCTGATTTCCGGCTTTGCAGATCGTGAGTCCTACTATATCTATCTTGCGTTTTTGTCTGCGTTATCCACTCAAAACCACTCAAGTAAAAACCTTACTGATTCTTCAAACCTAGCCAAGCGAGCGAATATAATTCTCCAAACACACAAAGGGACTCTCAACAATCTTGCGAAACTGGATAAATCTGTTCAGGCCCTGCTGCATTCATCGAACCCAGAAATGACTGATTTAAAGTCGGCATGGGGTGATGATGGAAAACTTTTTACGATGTACTCAAAAGGGATACAAGCACGTCACGAATAGTCAGGATCGAGGATCATCTGCAACCGATGTCGCTTTCAGTAGCATTATTGAAGCTATAATTGCCAAGCTACAAAACCCTACACCCACCAGTGCAAACTCGGAATTAGCAATGTCAATGCCTATGTTTTCAAGACCCGGAGTTGCGATCAACAATCCACCCATGGCAATCAAAAATCTCGGCCCAACACCCCGGATCGCACCCTTAAACGGCAAGTAACCCTGTACGCCTGATGCGATAAGCCATACACCAAGTAAGGTCTCAACAACTGCTTGGATTATTACGACAGGCTCAGCATTCAAAATAAGCGCAGGCTGAAGTACAAAAAAGAAAGGAATACAGTAAGTGGCCACACCGAACTGCATAGCCTTAAACCCCGTGGACATGGGATTGGAACCCGCGATTGACGCTGCCGCGAATGCGCCAAGTGCAACCGGCGGTGTAATAAACGAGAGCATGCCGCAATAAAGAATAAATAAATGAACACTCAGCGGTTCCAGGCCGCCTTGAATCAAGGCTGGTGCAAGCACGATAGCGAGGAAGATATAAGCAGCAGTTACGGTCATACCAATGCCCAGAACAAAACTTGTCAGTGCACCCATCAACAGCAACACAAGGGTGGAGCCACCTGCAAGGAAAAGCAGCTCATTCACCAGCGTGCCCGACAACCCCGTTAACGACAAAGCGCCAACAATGAGACCCACCCCGCTAAGTACAATTAACAATTCAACAAACAGTGAGCCACTAGCAACAAGAAAATCAAAAACGTCTTTTACACCCCACCTATGTCGTTTGGAAAATTGATTTAGTATGAGAAGCACAAGGGTAGACAGCCAGGGCGCCAATGCTTCTCTTTGCATAACAAGCAGTAACACTACCAGTACGGCAAAAGCGCCAAGGTAATACCAGCCATTTTTAATGGTATCGAAAAGATTCGGAATCTCGTCTTCATCAGCGCCCTGAAGGTTTTCACGTGCGGCAAATGCATCCAATTGCAGGAAAAGTGCGACAAAGTAAAGCACTGCAGGAATCGCCGCCGCCAGGGCCACATCGTAGTAAGGCATACCAAGGAAAGTCGCCATGACGAATGCTGTCGAACCCATCACCGGGGGTAACAGCACACCGCCAGTTGAAGCACATGCTTCGATGCCCCCGGCTGCGGATGCATTAAAACCTGATCGTTTCATTGCCGGAATAGTCAACTGCCCGGTCGTCAACACATTCGTGACCACACTACCGCTCATTGATCCCATTAGACCGCTGGAAAGAATCGCCACCTTCGCTGGTCCACCACGCACACGACCCAAAAGCGAAAATGCTAGATCAATGAAGAACTGCCCTCCCCCGGTGCATTTCAAAGCAACACCGAATACAAGAAAACCGATAACCAGATTTGCAAAAGCGCGAAATGGTAACCCTAGTACGCTTTCACTGCTCATTGCGTGGTATATCGCCGTGTCCTGCAGAGAAACCGACATGCCAGAAATTGCATCGGGCATCTGCTCTGCCACAAGTGGGTAGAATGAGAAAAGAGACACCAATATGAAAAGCGACCAACCAGCAACACGGCGAACAGTTTCCAGCGCGCAAGCCCACAGCACGTAGGAAACCCAAACAGCCTCTTCTGGTCCACCAAACTCCCAACCTTCATCGAGAATTTGTTCTGAATGCCAATACAACCAACCACAAGCCAAGAAATTTACCAGTGCAAGCAACACATCAAGCGGCAACAGATCGGTCTTCTGATTTGATCGATAGAGTAGAAACCCAAGCGGCATCAGAAACATCAGCACAAGATAAAAGTACTGGGTTTCAAGCGAGACAATGCCGGACAGCAATGGGGCACCAAGTACTCGAAGACTGTCCATTGCAAGCAATGAAACAATGACCGCGGCTGCCGCAAGAAAAACTCCTAACGGCCCATCTGTGGCTCGCAGTTTTGTCATGGACTTTTCACCATCAACCGACACTTATTCAAAAGTTTCTCTACCAAACGGGATCAAAACCTGCATCGGTCAGTTTCTTTTCACGTAACTGTAACCAGAGTGTTGCAAATTTTTCGTCGCTCTCAACGTCAAGGCTTTGAAGTGTTTGCCACGCATCACCCAGTACTTTTTGGCGCTGAACCAATCGGTCATTATGAACACTATGTGCTGGCTTCCAAACCCCTACCTCCTTGTAGTATTGAATCGCGGCGGAATGAAAGGGTACAACCCAGTCAAACTGCTGCAAATGCATAGCCCAACCGATTGCCCCAGGATCTGCATCTTTGTAGTCGTCATAACCAAGGTGGATCGCCTTTGCTAGAGAATAAACAAGATCGTCTTTTTGATCAGCCAGAGAAATTAGAATAGGGTACGGATAAGTGCCTCCCTCGTGGGGGCTCTCTTCGGAAATTGCCGCGCCTCTGACCGCGATATGCGGCACGAAATAAGGAGCCACTTTTTTAAGGCGACGCCAGCAAGCTTTATCTTCGTGAGGTAAAGGTGGCCAAAATATGCCACGGGGGCTAGCTTCAAGTTTGCGGGTTGGACCCGAGACGGTTGTGGCATAAGCCGCATCAATCTGATTTGCAACGACGCCATTCCACATCGCAGCGTATCCCGGGTATTCGACCCGAACAACGTCTTCCCAGGTAAGTCCGCCACACGCAAGCATCGCCTCTGTAGACACATTGAGTGCAGGCGCACCTCGAACCCAGGCTATGCGCTTGCCTCGTAATTGGGAAAACTCCTTAACGCCAGTGTCCGCGGCAACCGCCAGAGACTGATTGGATAATCCGTTCGACAACATTGTAATTCTAATAGGCAACGGTCCCCAATTTCGATGCGCAAACTGGAACATACCTTCCTGAGCGAAGTAGGTTGCCACACCGGTTGCTGTGAACTGGACTCTACCCTTCTTCAATGGCAGTAACCGAGAGATATCATTTTTGCCAGGAATCACCCTGAGATTAACGCCATGTTTGTCCTTGAGTACCTTGCCAATAGCCACTGCTTGATTGTAACCGGTAGTGCCTAGGTTATAAGCACTCCAGGCCATGGTGCGCGGCAGTGCAACTTCCTCTGCAGCAACGAGCATTTCAGGCGTCGAGACAAAAACCGCCAGCGACAACAAACACTGGAATAAAGATCGTGAGAATAGAGACATTTGAACCACTATTTTTAACCAGTGCGCACAATAGCAGTGTTACATTCGCTATAGAAGCTCTTCAAGCTGCACCGGCGCGCCTCTGACAATCGACTCCTGAGCCGCGATACCCATCGCCACCGACAACAATCCATCCTCAACTGTCACTCTGGGGTCAAGTTGCTCTTCTATACATTGGATAAAATCCAAATGTTCTAGGTAGCTGGCACCGTGATGCAGGCCCACTTCGTTAACCCGAGGGTCCATTTCAATTTTCCGCGTGGTAAATTTACCATAGTCCCTTCCCGCTGTTGTCATGACTCCTTCGGGAATCGTCACCTCAAGTTTGCCGCCAGAACCCGTTGCTACGAGCTCCTGTTCATTGCGACCTCCTTCGGCGAACATACACAGATCGAGACAGGCTCTAGCACCATTTTCGTAATCCACAATAACGAAAGCGTTATCCAGAATGTCCGGCACTTCTCCGTCATAGCGTTCGTCAAGGTGGTTCACGTCTTGAGCCCCGGAGGCAAATACTCTGACTGGCTTTGACTTGACGACAAGATTCATCATGTCAAAGAAGTGACAGCATTTCTCTACCAGCGTGCCTCCGCTGTTGCGATTGAATCGATTCCAATTATCCACTTTCTTCAGAAACGGGAACCGATGTTCTCGAATGAAAAACATTTTGATGTCTCCAACCACGTCGTCTTCGAGCTCATCAAGGAAGCGCATAATAGGAGACATATATCGATATTCGAGTCCGACCCAGACGATACCAGCATGGTTTTTCGCCATTTCTCGCAGTTCAATTGAATCAGCCATCGTTGTACACATTGGCTTCTCCAACAACACATGCTTGCTGGTATTAAAAACATCTCGCATTACATCGATGTGGGTGAAATTTGGTGATGCAACAACCACCGCATCGATATCGTCTCTGGCAAGCAGATCCCGATAATCGGCGTATGTATCCGGCGTAAATCTGCCTTGGCAAGCTTTCTGACCCCAGCCAAGCGACCTCTCAACCGGATCTGCAATAGCAACAACCGTAGCAGCTTCTATTTGGACGATATTACGAATATGCTCGCAACCCATCATCCCCGTACCAATTACTCCATAATTAACTGTCATCGACTGAACTACCTTCTCTCGGTAAATAGATATAACCCAGATACTCAAATTCCCATTCAACAGGAAATCTGAACCCATCTTTTTGAACACGAACCTCAATCGTTTGAACCGGAAGACTATTCTCTTCTAACCACCTTGTTGTGTCATGAGGACAATAGAAAGGCGGCGGTGTCGCGGCTTTCCTACGCGGACACAGAATAAGTCCTGGCTTTCCACGCCAGTCCAGTGAAGACACCGCCGCGGCTGCTTCACTATCAGGCAATCCGGGAAGTATCTTAATCTCAGGGTTCCCATAGAAAGCAACTAACCCATTTTCGGCCCACTCGCCACCGACCCAATGAAGATCTCTGTCCGGCAGCGTTTCCTGCCACTTTTGAATGATCGCTTCTGCTGCCTCAGCCCGTGGCCGGTAATAATTAGTACTCTCTCTCTTAGCCTCGAACACAGCAAACATGGGACTCACAATTAGAATCAAAACTAACCAAACGCAAAAAGCCCGGAGAATGCTGCCTGAATAGTTTGCCGTTATGTCCTCTTCAGATTGCCAAAGGTTTCTTATCCATAACAGGGGAAAACCAAATCCTAGAGGTATCGCCCATGGCAGCGAAAGCGTAACAATCCCGAGGGTACCAAACAGTAGCGTCAACATCCAAGGAAGCATCACTAACCAAAACAACGTATCGTTCCAACCTCGACAGCGCCAGGCCAGAACAAGGTTTTTAAGGAAACAGCGTACTCGAGCAATCACCGATTGCTCTTGACGAGTTCCCACCCATGCGCATATCAGCAGTGGAATTAACCAGTACAACCATGGCACAAAGGCGAACTTCAATAGTTCTCGATAGGACACACCATTTTCTGATTGGGCAGCAATATAAGCGAAGGAGATGAATCTATTATCAAACAGCCAGATTATGTGGGGTGTCAATATTAGGGTAAAGACGATGCCAGCAAGCCAGGGTTTATAACTCTTTAGCCAATGTCTGCCGTCCTTCGAGCTAAAACTCGCCAACAGCAAACCAACCATCAGTACACCGCTATAGTATTTACCAAGCAGCGCCAGGCCGCCTAGTACACCAAACAGGATGGTCCATGTGTTTGCATTGGTATCGGTTTCTTGTTGGCTTTTAAGCCAACCAAAAACGACCCAAGGCCAAAGAGATAAAAGTATGGCGTTTGCATTAAATTTAACTGCCAGGGTGCTATAGGGTAACGCCATCGCCAGCAAGAGCACGGCAGGTACAGCAACTCGATAAAACCCAAGTACAATTGCGACCCGATAGACACCGACTAGGCCAAGTAATACATTCAAATAAGACAACAAATGATAAGCGGTGTCATTGCGTGGCAATATCGAAAACCAAAGTCCCGTCACCCATCCAATGAGCGGGGGATGTTTATGGGTGCCCCAGTTGAATTCCTGTCCCCAAGCAAAGTTTTCCAACATATCGCCATAGGGATCAAGATTAGTATCAGAGACAAAGCGCGCAACGACCCAAACCAACAAATTTAAGATCAACAATGGAAAGAGCCACCTGTCGAAATCAAAGGCGCCTAACTTTCGCTTCATACCGTTGCTTCCCTTGAGGGAATCAGCAACAACAGGCAAATGAGCAATCCAAATCCCGTGGCCGTTGCAAGTGCAGGGATACCCCAGACGCTGACAATGGCACCCGCAACGATCGCAGCCCAGGCAAACCCACTCATCAGCAGCGGTGTTGCAATTGCTGCCCACCGGCCTTCGGCATCAAGGGAACCAGAAAGTGCCAGCAGAATCGGAAAGTTAAACTGCAGGGAAAATATCGCCGGCACGAGCGCAATCATAAATATGAGCTGGCTGCTGGCATGTATGGCAATGTACCATCCTACGGCACAAACAATATAGGCACCTGCCAGCGGACGATAAGGCCCGAACTTGCCACTACTCCAACCCCCAAGCTGACAAGCAAGAGAGGACACGAGCACAAGCGTACCAATGAAAGAGCCAGCGGATGCGTAGCTCATACCCAGATCTATACCGATGGTAAATAGGAAGGCAAATCCAAAACCACTACAGGTCACAAAGAGCATTCCCATTATGATAACAGCGACAGGCCTTATCGAAATCAACAAAGGCTTGCTGAATTTGACTGTGCCGCCCTGCTGACCATTATTAGTCTTGTGAGCTAGCATCAGTAACGTATAGCCAAGCGAGAGGGCTGCCGCGAATAAATAGCCGCCTTCAAGTCCGAGCGCGCCAATCGCGGCTCCCACACCAGCAATCATAAATGACATCAGAAAAACGGCAGCCATATCGACAAACCCGAACATTTCGTCCGCAAGAGATTGCGTGGCGATAATTCTCGAAATGCTACCTGTTAACACGCCGACTGAGATCCCAGCAAAAAATTGCAGCATCAGCACCAACGCCTTGAGATCAAAGGTATAGGCACTTACGAACTCCGTGATTGTTAACAGACCACCAAAAACAATCACCAACTGCCGAAGCGGCATCAAACCCAGCAGTTTGTTCAGTAATAAGGAAGAGAGCGCAATACCGACAAACGGCATTGCCACAATAAGACCAGCGAAAGACTCACTAAAGCCTGCCTGCTCAACATATCGAGCGAGCAGTACTGGTTTCATGGCGCTAAACAAGGTCGACATGCTAAACGCGGAAGCGCCGGCTAACAGTAACGTTGGAAACTGGAATATTCGGAAGTAAGTCATAGACCCGGGTTCACATGGGTATGCACGTTAACGCCGGAGCCATTGAGACAAAATAGAAACAACAAACCCGGGTTGCCAATAGAATCATAAGCAACCCGGGCTGTTATCGCATCTATTTTCTTACGACTAGATACGCTCAACGATGATGGCGGGAGCCATACCACCAGCGGCGCACATGGTCACAAGACCAAACTGCTGCCCTCGACGCTCGAGCTCGTCAATCACCGTACCAATCAACATGGAGCCCGTTGCACCAATCGGGTGACCCAGCGCCATCGCACCACCGTTTACATTAACTTTGTCCCGATCGAGATTGAGGTCTCGAATGAACTTTTCAGCAACAACCGAAAACGCTTCGTTAATCTCAAACAGATCAATGTCATCAAGCGTCATGCCGGCTTTGGCGAGCACTTTTTTCGCCGCTGGCACAGGCGCATTCAACATCAATGTTGGGCAATCTCCCATATTGCACATGGCGACAATTCTGGCGCGCGGCTTCAACCCATTTGCTTTTGCATAGTCCGCTGATGCCATCAAGACAGCGCCTGCTCCATCTACAACACCTGAAGAATTACCCGCGTGGTGGAAATGCTGTACATCGAGGTCCGGGAACCTCTGATTCACTAACTTACGGAAAGTTGTGCCAGATTCGTCCAGCGGAATATCAGCCATGCGCGCAAAAGAAGGCTCCAGACCAGATAATGTTTCAAGCGTCGTTTGTGGACGGGGGAACTCCTCATGGTCCAGCGCAATGCTGCCATCGAGTTTATGCACAGGTACCAACGACCGATCAAAGTAGCCATTCTTAATAGCGTTATCTGCTCGCTGCTGAGAAACCAGAGCTAACTCATCAAGTGCTTTTCGACTAATACCTTCCATCGTTGCAATCGCATCAGCACACACACCCTGATGAGGCTGAGGATGAACCTGTCTTAATCTGAAATTGTCGTTATCAAGGAAAGGGGAGCTATTACCGCTGCCCTGACCAAATGTGGACATCATTTCCGCACCACCACCGATACACAAATCTTCCATACCCGACATAATATTTGCCGCAGCGATATTGACCGAAGTAATGCCAGAACCACAAAACCTGTCCAGTGTGACACCACTGGCTTTTATGTCATAACCTGCATCAAGTGCAGACATTCTAGCGAGATCACCACTCTGCTGTCCCCGTTGGGAGCTTGTGCCAAAAATAATGTCATCTACTTCTCCGGTATCAAAACCAACTCTGTCGTGCAGCGCTTTTAACACTGCTGCACCGAGATGTTGTGGATGTTCATCCGCTAAGGCACCCTTACCTTTCTTGCCGATACCCCTTGGTGTTCTACATGCATCTATAATCCAGGCTTCTGCCATGGCTTTACTCCTTTAGTTAATCAACCTATTTGAAATTATTTATTTATCTACAGCCTAAAATTTCTGCTTGAGAAACATTACTGCTCTTTACGAGCCTGTGATCAATGGCAGGCTTTCATCTTTTACCCATTCACTCATGGAGCCATCATATATCGCTACATTGTCATGCCCAATCAAAGTTAGCGCCATCGCATCAATTGTCGCGGATATACCTCCGCCGCAATACGCGATGATTCTGGGCGTACCCCACACGCCACTTTCCTCAAAGTTCTTTCGTAAATCTTCAGCGGGCTTAAAGCAGCCCTCTTCCATCATCGTATCGTAATAAATATTTTTGCTGTTCTCGATGTGTCCCCTTCTACCATAATGCATGTCAGCTTCACCGGAATATACGCCAGGTGCCAGCGCATTAATTGTACAGATACCACCATCTTCAATCGCAGCAGCCGTCTGTTCTTTGTTGACCCATCGCTTTGCGTCAAGATTAACGCTCATCTGACCCGCGGTGTAGCTTCCCGCATCCTTCGAAAGGTCACGGTTTTCAGCTTTCCATTTTTCAAGACCGCCATCCAACACAGAGACATGCTTGTGTCCACAAGAGTATAACATCCACCATGCGCGGGTCGCCCACATCATATGACCGGAACTGTAGAACACAACCTGACTATCATCGTCGATCCCGGCAGCGCGATAAGCGGCTTGCAGATACTGCGCAGAAGGCAAGGTGAATCCAAGACCGCTGGTTGTATCAGAGAGATCCTTGCCCAGATCCATAAAAGCGCTGCCGGGAATATGACCGTTACGATAGTCTTCAATACCAGAAACGGCCTTGTAACCCGGAGGGTTTGGCACCAACGTTACAGCAACATCAAAGATTCTCAAATTTGCCACGTTTTTAGACAATACCTCAGATAGTTCCTCGGTCGAGATAAGGTGTTGTGGATTGCTGTATGCCATTGTGCCTCTCCAGTAGTTTCAGCAGTGTAAGGGGCCCCTGATTGTAGTTGTCACCGGTGCAAAGGGTCAATCCAAAGGATTAACTGGCGAAATTTCCAGCGTTATGGGTAAATGTTACTCCCTACTCTGCATCCAGCGGCACGCCGGAAGGAAAACCCAATCGATTCCCTAACGCTTCAATCCTCGAATCCGACGCGTGACGTTCCTGTCGACGTGCTCATAGACGCAATGGTCAGACCTATTACCGATGCTGTTTCAGGCTTTATTTTTTACGCGCCCCCAGTAGGAGATGCCAATCTGCCGCTCATCGTTGTTTGGCTGGTCGCGGGTGGGCTGTTCTTCACCGGATATCTTGGGTTTATCAACCTTCGCGGCTTTCGTCATGGGTTGGCATTGGCAACAGGACGATACAAAAACCCTAATGCACCGGGCGAAGTCACTCAATTTCAGGCCCTAGCGACCGCGGTCTCAGGCACAGTCGGTGTCGGTAATATCGCCGGGGTAGCAATCGCTATCTCACTAGGCGGTCCGGGCGCAACGTTCTGGCTTATCGTCGCCGGACTACTGGGTATGTCTACCAAGTTCGCGGAATGCACATTGGCGGTTCGATATCGCAAGACTAACCCGGATGGATCAGTATCCGGTGGGCCTATGTATTATCTCGAACAGGGTTTGACAGATCTTAAGTTACCAGGCGTCGGCAAAGCACTAGGGATCTTCTATGCGATGGCGATGGTCATTGGCTGTCTAGGCATTGGTAACATGTTTCAGTCTAATCAGGCAGCCGCGATATTCATTACCGTCACCGGGGCAGAACAAAGCCCCTTCACAGGTAAGGCCTGGCTGCTCGGCCTCGCCATGGCGATTGTCGTTGCGATAGTGATATTCGGCGGGATCAAGAGTATCGCCCGGGTCACGGAAAAACTGGTTCCTTTTATGGCCGTGCTCTATTCAGTCGCGGCGATCGTGATCATTCTATTCAACGCAGATAAACTACTTTGGGCGTTCGGTGCAATCTGGCAGGGTGCGTTCAGTCCTGAAGGCGTTACTGGCGGCATCATCGGAGTCATTGTCATTGGTTTCCGGCGCGCCGTGTTTTCAAACGAAGCCGGGCTAGGCTCTGCCTCTATCGCGCATAGTGCCGTCAAAACAAACTTCCCTGCAACTGAGGGCTATGTTGCACTTCTTGAACCCTTCATCGACACAGTCGTAGTGTGCACACTCACCGCGCTCGTTATCATCACAACTGTCTATGACCCGTTACTCGCCAATACTGGCATCAGCGGTATCGAAATGACAACCCGTGCCTTTCAATCAACGATATCATGGTCACCCATACCTCTTTCTATAGCCGCAATACTATTTGCGTTTTCAACCATGCTTTCTTGGAGCTATTACGGCCTCAAAGCTTTTACTTATCTATTCGGTGAAGCCAATATCACTCAGTATATTTTTAAACTCATTTTTTGCATCTTTATTGTCATTGGCTCAGCGATTCAACTAAACGCCTTAATCGATCTGTCAGATGCCTTGGTGTTCATTGTTGCTATACCTAATTTAATCGGCCTTTACATATTAGCTCCGATCGTCCGAAGTGAGATTGAGAGGTATTCAGAAAGTCGAAAGACAGCTTAGGCGATCGTTAAAGAGGTCGCGAAAGACTTGCCCCTAAGATGTGCTAGGCTGAGCTTTCTTTGCATCAATGCCACTGTATGTGTCTGCACAGAAAACACTATTAGTTGAGAACCGGAGATCCCAACAGTCAACCGAATCAAAACATTTTTATATCAGGAGAGTAAACATGTTCAGTCATATTATGGTGGGAGGAAACGACATCGATGAGGCGAAAAAATTCTATGATGCCGTTCTCGGGACGATGGGGCATCCGCCTGGCACGATCGACCCCAAAGGTCGTTGCTTCTACAGCACCGACACAGGGATTTTTTCAATCAGCAAACCTATTAATGGAGAGCCAGCGGGTCCTGGCAATGGCAGCACCGTTGGCTTTCTCGCTGCTGACCCGGAAACAGCTGACAAATGGCATGCAGCAGGTTTGGCGAATGGCGGCACAACTTGTGAAGATCCTCCCGGGCCGAGAGGCAGCACATACCTTGCCTACCTTCGTGATCCTTCTGGAAACAAAATTTGCGCACTACATCGTATGGGGTAGTCCTCTCGATTGGACCACCGCTAAACCATCGTTTTTGATTTAGCGGTGTTTCTCCCCCGGGCGGTGTCTCAATGAAGAGAAGAGCTTCTAAACACCCTTGCACATTTCTAGATACCTGCCAAAAGTAACAGCGGCAAACGTACTAGTTGCGATGCACACGACCCGCTTTTCTGAGACTACTCCCTCACGCAGAACATGAACCAAGGGTTCATACACAACACGTTGAATCCTAATCGTTACCGTACATTGTGACGACACAAGCACCGCCAAGACCCAGATTGTGCTGCAGAGCATGGGTGACCCCATCGACCTGTCTCGCCCCTGCGTCTCCCCGTAGTTGCCATACTAGTTCCGTACACTGGGCTAAACCCGTCGCTCCTAGCGGGTGTCCTTTTGAAAGCAAACCACCAGAGGGGTTAGTCACGATACGGCCACCATAGGTGTTGTCCCCATCCCAGATGAACTTCTCGGCAGTACCTTCGCCAGTCAGTCCCAACGCCTCATAGGTCAGAAGCTCATTAGCGGTAAAGCAGTCGTGCAATTCAACGACCTGGACTTCATCTGGTCCTACACCCGCTTCTTCATATACTCGGTCCGCCGCTGATTTCGCCATATCGTAGCCAACTAGCTTGCGCAGAGAATGATCTTCAAGCGTACTTGGGAAGTCCGTTGTCATCGCCTGACCTTTAATCGAGATCGCGTTGTTCAAACCATGTTTCTTCGCGAAACCTTCACTACAGATCACCGCCGCTGCAGCGCCGCAGGTCGGAGGACAACACTGATAGCGAGTCAACGGACCATAGATATGAGGTGATGCCATGATTTCTTCCACCGTCAGTAGTTCTTTAAAGACAGCATAGGGATTATTCACTGCGTGTTTGCGCGCCTTTTCCGAGATTTTGGCAAAAGTCTCGTCGCGCGTGCCGTATTCATCTGCATACTCTTTACCCGCGCCGCCAAAATACTGCGCTGCATCAGGTGCTTTTCGATCAACACCCTGAAGCGATTTTCTCTCTTTGAACATTCTCTTCATCGGGCTGGGCCGATCATTAAACACAGCACCTAATGCGCCGGGCACCATTTGCTCGAAACCCAGTGCAAGGGCACACTCCACCATCCCTGATGCAACCGCCTGTCGTGCCAAAAACAATGCTGACGAACCCGTTGCACAATTATTATTAACGTTAATAATTGGTACGCCGGACATGCCAAGCCCATAGACAGCCGCCTGCCCTGCAGTAGAGTCACCGTAAACATAGCCAACATATACCTGACCAATATCAGCATAGTCGATGCCCGCGTCTTCAATCGCCAAGCGCGCGGCTGTTTCGCCCATTACTGGATAATCATCACTTTGACCTGGCTTGGTAAAAGGAATCATCCCCACACCAGCTACTTTTGTCTTCGACATGCTTTTCTCCGCTTCATTTGAGTCATTTGGCACCAAGATTGCGGATTTTCACCTCGTAAATCAACAAAATTTGATACTCGCAAGGCTTTTGGGCGCCTACCAAACCAAGTCTTTTCGCCACCCGGTTGCAACAGACCGCGTCATACCCGCGGATGTTCAGCGATGATTGCTTATTGGATGAGTGAAAATTGTGTACACTTCGATTCGAGCAAACTTGAAGGGCTGAGATCGTGGAACATTTTGATGTTGTAATAGTAGGCGCGGGACTGTCTGGGATAGGCGCGGCATTCCATCTACAGGAACGTTGTCCCGGGAAGAGCTATGCGATCCTTGAAGGTCGAGATGCAATTGGCGGCACTTGGGATCTATTTCGGTACCCAGGCATTCGATCCGACAGCGACATGCATACGCTAGGATACAGTTTCAAACCCTGGCTTGAAGCTAAAGCAATTGCAGATGGCCCCTCGATTCGCAAATACGTCAACGAAACTGCTGATGAAAATCAAATTCGCAGCAACATTCGCTTCAATCATCAGGTGCAAGATGCGGCTTGGTCAACCGAGCAAGCGACATGGACAGTGACCAGCTTAAACAAAGAGACCAACGAAACAGTCCGGTATTGCTGCAACTTCCTCTACATGTGCAGCGGCTACTACAACTATGATGAAGCTTACACGCCGGAATTTGAGGGCATTGACAATTTCAGCGGAACAGTTGTCCACCCACAATTCTGGCCTGAAGATCTGGATTACGCCGGTAAAAAAGTTGTTGTGATCGGTAGCGGCGCAACCGCGATGACACTAGTACCGGCCATGGCCGACAAGGTTGAATCAATCACAATGCTGCAACGCTCACCCACCTACGTTGTTTCTCGGCCTGCGGAAGACAAGATGGCGAACACCTTCAGAAAATATCTGCCAGAAAAACTCGCCTATGGCCTCACCCGATTCAAGAATGTTGAGCTAGGCCGAATAATGTATAACCGAACCAGAACTCAACCAGCCAAGGTTAAAAAAACAATTCTTGATATGGTTCGTAAAGAACTAAAGCCCAACTATGACGTCGACAAACATTTTACGCCGTCATACAACCCATGGGATCAACGCCTCTGTCTTGTACCCGACTCAGATTTGTTTAAAGCAATCAATTCGGGTAAGGCCATCATGGTCACTGAAAAGATTGATAGCATCACCAGTCATGGCATTAAGCTTGAAGGCGGAGAAGTACTTCCAGCTGATATCATCGTGACAGCGACCGGTCTGAATATGAAGGTACTCGGTGGCGCGACGCTCTCGGTTGATGGCAAGCCCGTCGACTTTCCTTCGAAGTTTTCTTATAAAGGCATGATGTACTCAGACGTGCCCAATTTGGTACAGACTTTCGGCTACATCAATGCATCTTGGACCCTTCGCGCTGATATCAATTCAGAGTTTGTCTGCAGACTACTCAACCGCATGGACAAATTAGGCGTTAGGCAAGCAACACCAATCATTCGTCAGGAAGATCACAACATGCCCGCAAAACCTTGGGTAGATGATTTTTCAGCCGGATATATGCAACGGATGATGCACCTATTTCCAAAGCAGAGTGACCGGGATCCATGGCGTAACACGCAAAACTATGCGTTGGATAAAAAACTTATTCGAAAAGCTCCCCTCGAAGACGGCACGCTGACTTTTAGCAACAGCATAGTAGAAGCCAATTTGAAGAAAAAACATGCGCCAGAAACCGGCGAGGCACAGGACCGCACCGCGGCCTGATGCGAGTTGATTACTCGTTTCACTATTTTCCCGTTAACCTGCTCACGGCTTGCTCAGACAGGTCGAGGGAGAGTGAGATACGAGAACGCAAAGTTTCCAGATCGACACCTTCTGTGCTCTTTTGACCGGCCATATAACGACCGTAAACGCCGTGAACAATGGCGGCGGTTTTCCATCGATTGAAACCCACATAATAGTCAAGTTGCGACAGATCTCTCCCTGTTCGCTCACCGTAACGAGCAGCCATGGCAAGCCGCCCAGGGAACCCTGATTGAGCCGTTGCAGCTTCAGGATCTGGCGGGATTGCATCACTGGGGTCGGGCCAGGGATTAAGCGCGTAAGCCAGATCTGCTAGCGGATCACCAAGCGTGGAGATCTCCCAGTCGACTACCGCCGCAATTTTGCTATCGGCACCAATGAGCACATTGTGTAAACCGTAATCGCCATGGACAACCCGGGCCATTCCCTGATCAGGCATATTTTCTAGGAAAAAATCCTTGAGCTCATGTGCTCTTGGGTCATCGAATTGGGCCGGTTCAACCGACGACGTCCAGGATCGATACCAGGTTTTTAACTGCCGACCAACGTAATTTTCTTTTTTACCAAGTTCACCAAGACCAATTTCATCTGGGTCAAGAGAGTGAAGGTCTGCAAGCACGTCAATAAAAGAGTTGGCTGTTATCGTTCGCATATTCTCGGGCACAATGGCCTGCGTATCTTCACCATTGTACAAAGGACTACCGTTGATCATCCCCATGATATAAAACCATGCACCAATGACGTCGGGGTCTTCACAAAAACCAATTGCTTCAGGTACCGGCACGCTGGTTGGCCCAAGGGCAGAAATCAATGCCCATTCGCGACTCATATCATGCGCCTTGGGTAGCAACACACCCTGAGGCGGCCGTCGGATCACCGCCTGCTTCCCCTTCGCATCATCTATTCGATAAGTGAGGTTTGAGTGCCCGCCTTCCAAGCGATACCACTTGAACGGTGGTACCAGACTTTGCGTGTTCTCGCTTACCCACTGGTCTACTGCCTCTGTGTCGTACCCTTCGGGATTTGGGTCAAGTTCCAAATCTGCCATCTTGTTACCCCTTTCTCTATTCTCGCAATGATCGTAATCGGCACTAAGCTTCGAATTAATATGGCTCTGAATAATAGAGTAAGCTTTACTCAGAAGCACCAACCCACCGAGTGAATTCTAACACTCTATTTTGCTAAAATTTGGTGGCCGTTTTTCCAAATAAGATTTTACACCCTCATTGAAGTCTTCATGCTCAAGACTCGCATCCATCAACGTTGTGGTTTCACGCATTGACGCCCCCAGACTCATGTTTAAGTGACGATAAACCTGCTGTTTCATCACCATCATCGAACTAGGCGCGCTATGGTCCGACAAGTCTTGTATATAGGCTTTTGCGCGCTGGATTAATTCATCTTCAGGAAAAACTCTGTTAACCAACCCTAGCGCAAGCGCTTCCTCGGCTTCAACTTTTCTGGAAGACCAGAACAGGTCCAATGCCTTCGATGGTCCGATCAGTCTTGGCAGCATCCAGCTTTGACCATGCTCTGCCACCAAACCTCGATGAGAAAACGCAGTGACAAATTTAGCTCTCTCGGCGGCAAAACGCATGTCACACAAGAGGGAGATCGACATACCGAGTCCCGCTGCTGCACCATTAACTGCGGCAATGATGGGTTTTCGAATAGATAGTATGTAAGTAAACGCCATCTCGAAATCAGGCCCCATTGCCTTATCTCCCGGGTCAGCATCCAGTTTCCGCAGTTCAACGCCATCATTGAGGTCGCCGCCGGAAGCCTGAGAATCAAGTGCATTCATATCCATACCCGAGCAGAAACCACGTCCGGCACCGGTCAAGATAATGCCCACAACGGATGGGTCTTTTTCTGCACTGCCGAGTGCATGTTTTAACTCTTCCATCATATTATTGGTCAGGGCGTTTAGTGCTTCAGGACGATTGAGCGTAATCACAGCGGAAGGTCCATCAACTTCATAGGTAATCTGCTGATACATAGGTGAACTCCTCATTTTCGTGATATTGAGACTGGGTAATCAAGAGTGAACTCTTCTGTAGCCCCATTGCAAGCTCAATTGTTAAGATGCGCCGCTAATACATTCGCCGCTATTGTGGCCTTCGTCAAATGACCCCGCAAACTCAACGACATTACGACGTGATCATTCTTGGTGCAGGCGCAGCGGGTTTGATGTGCGCAATTACCGCAGCGAACAGGGGAAAACGGGCACTGGTGCTTGAAAAAGCAAACAGGCCTGGCAAAAAAATTCTGATGTCAGGTGGTGGACGTTGCAACTTCACTAACCTGTTCGTCAAACCTGAAAATTACCTATCTAACAACCCACATTTCTGCAAGTCAGCGTTAAGTCGATATACCCAATGGGACTTTATCTCTCTCATCGAGGCGCACAAAATCCCCTATGCCGAACGCAAGCATGGTCAGCTTTTCTGTCGCGATTCCGCTAAGGATATCCTGAACATGCTGCTTGATTTATGTACTCAAGCTGGCGTCGAAATTCGATGCAATACCCAAGTCACTGCGATCTCCCGTGACACACAGACAGGCGCGGCGGAAGAAACGCCATCATCCAACGCTTACCGGTACAATCTACGAACCGAAAACGAACATATTGAGTGTAAGTCATTAGTGGTTGCAACTGGCGCTTTATCCATACCTACACTTGGAGGTAGCGGCTTCGGCTACGATATTGCCAAACAGTTCGAGCTGGAGACCTCGCCGCTTCGGGCGGGTCTGGTGCCGTTAACATTCTCAGATTCAATGAAAAACGTGTGTGAACGGCTTTCGGGGATAAGCCTAGAAGTTCAGATCTCAACTAAGAACATGACCTTCACTGAAGACTTATTATTTACACATAGAGGAATCAGTGGCCCTGTTGTGCTTCAAATTTCTAACTACTGGCAACCCAGTACAAACATCAATATCGACTTGCTTCCGGGTATTGATGCAACGAGCCTGCTTCTCGACGCTAAATCAACAAACGGAAGCAGTCTTTTGCGAACGGCTCTGGGGCAGGTTTTACCACGCGCGCTGGTTCTCGAGCTACAGTCCATCTGGTGGTCAGACATGGCGGGGCGCCCGCTTGCTGAGCTTAGCGACGCAATACTGCGTAATATCGGTGCTCGCATTAACCGATGGCAACTCAAACCTTCAGGAACGGAAGGTTATCGGACCGCCGAGGTCACCCTCGGTGGCGTTTGCACCCACGAGCTCAATGCTAAAACGATGGAGGCCAACAAACACAAAGGTTTGTATTTTATCGGCGAAGTTGTCGATGTGAGTGGGCACCTAGGCGGTTTCAATTTCCAATGGGCCTGGTCTTCAGGAGTCAGCGCAGGCAGTGTTGCCTAACGTTTTGCACAGGCGTTGCCACGAGTACTATCCATCAGGCCTTTTATCAACATCGAATACCTGCGGCAGCGCGTCGCCTACCCGGTATCGTGATAGAATACCGGCGCGCACGCTCCTGATTACTATTCTGCACTATGCTAAGAATCGATGAACTCAAACTGCCACTGCACCACAGCGATGCTGATTTCACGACAGCGGTTCTGGCGAGGCTGGAAATAGCAACTGACGCGCTATTAGAAACGCGTATTTTCAAACGTAGCTATGACGCCCGAAATAAATCCAATATTTTGTTGATCTATCAACTGGATGTCACGCTCACTGGCGCTGCGGAACAACAAGTACTTGCTAGTCTGGAAAGTTCACCATCAAAACGTGGGGTCAGACTCAGCCCCGATACCAATTACAAACTGCCGATCAAGGTAGATACAAACTTTCCTTCTACCGAACAGCAGCGTCCCGTGGTCATCGGCTTCGGACCTTGTGGCATTCTCGCAGCTTTATCATTGGCACAAATGGGATTTAAACCAATCGTGCTGGAACGGGGTAAAGATGTTAGACAACGCACCAAAGATACTTGGGGACTATGGCGCAACAGAAAGCTGAACCCGGAATCTAACGTACAGTTTGGCGAAGGCGGCGCAGGCACCTTTTCTGACGGCAAGCTTTATAGTCAGGTAAAAGATCAGCGGTTTTTGGGACGCAAGGTGCTCACCGAATTTGTGAAGGCGGGCGCGCCCGAAGAGATTCTGTATGTAAGCAAACCCCACATTGGTACCTTTAAGCTGGTCAAAATGGTTGAGACCATCCGCGCTGAAATCATCAGATTGGGTGGCGAGATTCGGTTTGGTCAAAAAGTTGACCGGTTGAATCGTGAAAAGCTCATTGACACTGATCAAAGGGGCATCACCTACACGGGCCAGGTTACCGGCGTGACACTTGAGAGTGGCGATGTGATCAATAGTCGCCACGTGATTTTGGCGATTGGTCACAGCGCACGACAAACCTTCAAAATGTTATTAGAGGAAGGGGTCTATATTGAGCCCAAACCGTTCTCGATAGGGTTTCGCATTGAACATCCGCAATCCATGATTGATCAGGTTAGATTTGGAGAAGAAGCAGGTAATCCGATCCTTGGCGCGGCTGACTACAAGCTTGTTCACCACTGTAAAAATGGCCGCAGTGTCTACAGCTTCTGTATGTGCCCTGGCGGAACGGTAGTTGCGGCAACCTCAGAACCCGGCAGAGTTGTGACGAATGGCATGTCTCAGTATTCACGAAATGAGAGAAACGCCAATGCGGCGATTGTCGTCGGCATTGAACCTGAAAAAGACTATCCGGGTCATCCGCTTGCGGGTATCGATTTGCAACAATCACTGGAAACAAGGGCTTATGAACTCGGCGGCAAAAATTACAATGCACCGGCGCAGCTAGTGGGAGATTTCCTCAAAGGTAAAGCCTCCTCAACACTCAAAAGTGTTGCGCCTTCCTACCAACCCGGCGTGACCATGAGCGACCTTACCAAAGCACTACCGAAATTTGCAGTCGACGCTATTCAAGAGGCCATACCCGCCTTCGACCGACAAATTAAGGGCTATTCCATGAATGATGCGGTATTGACAGGAATAGAGACACGCACCTCATCACCCATATCGATCAAACGCGACAGCAGCCTACAAAACATGAGCACGCGAGGTCTTTACCCCGCGGGAGAGGGCGCAGGCTATGCGGGGGGAATTCTGTCCGCCGGTATTGATGGCATCAAGGTCGCGGAGGCAGTTGCCCTAGATCTTTCTAGCGCAAATAAAATCAAGCAAGCATCGCCGCAATAGCCAAATCCCGATTTGCAGGTTATGGTGCTCTTTTCTTAGAAATCAGCGGCATCAGGAGGAATACAAGGTTATGCGAGACGGGGGTTGTGCTTCATCTAATCTTGTGAAAGTAACTTTTATTATCAACACCTTAATCCTCCTGTTCACGAACCTCGCGCAATCAGCACAATCGCCTCCCAAAATACTTTCGCTTTCCGGTCTTATCGAGCCGGTCGAAATTCGGAAAGACCAATGGGGCGTTTCTCACATCTACGCCAACAACCAGCATGACCTTTTCTTCACGCAGGGATTCAATGCTGCGCGGGACCGACTTTTTCAGTTTGAGATTTGGCGCCGACGCGCTACTGGTACGCTAGCCGAAATTCAGGGTCCAAAAGCGCTAGGCCATGACAAGGGTGCTCGCCTCCTGCGCTTTCAAGGTGATATCAAGCAAGAAATGGCACACTATCACGACGACGGTGTCGAAATTATTACGGCATTTGTCGCCGGCGTAAACGCTTACATCGAGCTTACCCGTCGTGAACCAACTAGGCTTCCCTTTGAGTTTTCGCTATTGGGTATTGAACCCGGTTTGTGGACTCCAGAGATTGTCGTATCAAGGCACAATGCACTTACTGGCGGCATCTCAACCGAACTCATGTTGGCAAAATTAATTACAGATATTGGACCCGAGTTAACAGCAAAGATCTTGCCCTTTGAGCGCACTCCATATTTGGGAGACCGAGAGGGCGTGGACCTGTCCCAAATAACCGATGCTGTCATGACAGACTACCTTTCCTCGCGGCGGATGCCTGCTTTTTCGCAGCAGGATTTGGCTCACCACCCGTCTCATCTATCACAGCTTAATGAAAGCATCTACAGAAACGAAATCGCCGACTATTTAATGGACCCAATTGGTACTGCATTGGGCAGCAACAACTGGGTGATATCAGGAGATAAGACGAACAGCGGTAAACCCTTGATGGCTAACGATCCCCATCGCGCAATTCAGAATCCATCTCTGCGTTATATCGTCCACCTAAATGCACCTGGATGGAATGTCATCGGTGCCGGAGAACCCGTCCTTCCCGGCGTCTCCATCGGACACAACGATCATGGCGCTTGGGGATTAACCATCTTCAGGATCGATCAAGAGGACCTTTACGTTTACGAGATAAATCCAAAGAACAGCAATCAATATCGCTACCGGGGTCAATGGAAAGACATGCGAGTTGAACAGGATTCGATTAACGTCAGAGGGCAAGCCCCCGAGCTCGTTACTCTCAAGTACACAGTGCATGGTCCGGTAGTCCACGAGGATCCCGCCAACGGCAAAGCATATGCCATGCGCGCAGCTTGGCTTGAGCAAGGTGCGGCGCCATATCTCGCCAGCCTGAGAATGGACCAAGCTACTAACTGGCGCGAGTTTCGAGCGGCGTGTGCATACTCCGGTCTGCCCGGGGAAAATATGGTTTGGGCAGACAAACACGGGGACATTGGTTGGCAGTCGGTAGGTCTGACGCCGATTCGTCTTGGTTGGGATGGCAGACTACCCGTGCCCGGCAATGGTGATTTTGAATGGCAGGGGTTTGCACCGATCAACCTCATGCCCCACGTATCGAACCCAAAGAGCGGGTACTACGGCACGGCGAATCATAATAACGTCCCGAAGGATTATCCGAACATTTTTGCTGACTTCTATTCTGATCCTGCACGTGCTGCCCGACTTACCGAAGTCTTATCAAGCGCCGAAAAACATTCAATTGAGGATTCGATGGCGCTTCAATATGACAACAAGTCCATGACCGCCGAAGTCATGGTACCGGTTATCACCAGCATTCGTTCAAATGCAAAAATTGGGCAGGCGTTAAAGCTACTTCGCGCTTGGGATCATCGACTCGATCGATTTAGCGCAGCCGCTGCGCTTTACGATCGCTGGGAACAAAGCATGCTTCTAACGCTGAATAAACAACTAATTCCCAATCGCCCTACCTCGGCCAGCCAACTCATCGGCAGACCAAAGCTCATGGCCTGGATGATCACGCCACCCGAGTTTGTGTTTGGAAAGCAACCCGTGCGGAGCCGAGATAAAATGATCTCACAGCACCTCAGCATGGCAATAGATAGTTTGAACAATGAATTTGGCCACGATCAGTGGACCTACGGCGACATACACTTTAGTCGCATCGAGCACCCCCTCAACACGTTGTTGGATGCTGACAATCGCGTGAATCTAAATGTGGGGCCGCTGGCACGTGGGGGTGGGCCAAACACCCTAAATGCGAATCGCGGCATTGGCAATCAAACATCTGGCGCGAGCTTTAGGATCATTGCGGATACTGCTAATTGGAATACTGCCGTTGGCACCAATACGCCGGGCCAATCAGGCGACCCTTCTAGTCCTTACTACAGCAATTTATTTGAAAACTGGAACAAGGGTGATTATTTCCCCCTTTTCTTTGCCAAAGACGTGATTGAAGAGAACACCCAGTCCTACACTAAGTTAAACCCAACGCCATAAGCGCTGCAGGCCTCAGACCCAAACGATTCAAGATTTGGGCCGAACACGTACAACTTTTCCGCTATCACTGTCCGTGAGTAAGTAGATCAGGCCTTCCGGACTCACCCTAACGTCTCTTATGCGAGCGTTCAGTTCCGAGAACAAGGCTTCTTCGCTCGCGATTTTTCCGTCAATTAGCTCTAATCGCCTGACTTCTTTATCCACCAATGCGCCAACAAAAAAATCTCCTTGCCAAGCCGGAAATGCATCGCCTTCATAAATTGCAAAGCCAGAGGGCGCTATACTCGGTGTCCAGTATTTTAGCGGCTGCTCCATACCCGGCGCTTCTTTGAAGGGCGAGACTAACGCTCCTGAATAGTTGATCCCATAGGTGATTGCAGGCCACCCATAATTCTTGCCTACCTCGACATAGTTAATTTCGTCACCGCCCTGTGGGCCGTGCTCGTGGTTGTAAATTCTGTTACTCGCTCTGTCTACCACCAAACCCTGGGGGTTGCGGTGTCCATAGGACCAGACGAACGGGTTCCCTTCTTTTCCGTCGGCGTAAGGATTCTCAATGTGTGCTGAGCCGTCCGTGTTGAGTCTGAGAAGTTTACCAAGCTGGCTAAACTTGTCCTGCGCGGCCTCGCGATACTCAAATCCATCGCCGGTCGACAACACAATGGAGCCATCCGCCATTTGAATCATCTTTCCACCATAGTGTGCGCCGCCTGCTTTGGTTGGAGACACGGAAAAAAGGACTTCAACATTTTCGAGCCCAGCTTCTCCCAACGTTGCTTTTACAATACGTGTTGCATTTTCCTCGATCGAACCCCACGCAAATGACAGATACACCAAATTGTTAGTCGCGAATTGGCTGTCTAACATAATGTCGAAGTAACCGCCCTGGCTCTCAACAAAGGTCTCAGGCGTACCCGTCAAGGGTACACTGACATCGCCTTCCTTAGAAATTCGAAGCAGCTCGCCGGGACGGGTTGCAACCAGGTAATCTCCATCAGGCAGAAAGGCAATTGACCAAGGAAAGTTAAGACCTTCGGCGACGGTTTCGAGTTGATATTCTGCCCTTACCGAAAGTGAGGAGATGCTTGCCAGCAGGATAAAAATCAGGGAGACGAGCCGGTTTCGAGATATCATTTAGTCTTTCTCTAACGTAGAATTGAAACCATTATACGCAACACAAGCCTATTCAGGATAGAGAAATGATACGTACGCTAGTCGCCTTTTTTGCCTCTGTTGTAGGAACCTACTTTGTCGGCGTCATGTTTATTGGCCAAGGAAACCTTGCTGCTGTTGCGGAATTGGGTCTGAACGTCGGATTTAGCGACCGCCTTGAAACCTTAATGCATGACCTGACTCACATGGTGTCAATTTACTTACCGCTTGTGGCGATTAGCTCGATTATCGCTTTCTCAGTGGCGGCCGGCATTATCCGTCTGACCCCGAACCTTCGCCTTGTTGGTTATGTTTCAGCAGGTTTTGTCGCATTAATCGCTATGCATGTCATCTTGAAAATGGTCCTAGGGCTATCCGGCGTTGCACCAACACGGACGATGATTGGGCTATTAGCACAAGGCATCGCCGGCGCATTTGGTGGCTATCTGTTTCATCTGCTAACGCGCAAAAAACCCGCTTCGTA
>CAXRCG010000164.1:0-23144 GCA_964228885.1 Pseudomonadales bacterium
GCGATTCAATTAAGAGGTGGTATTGGATTTACTTGGGAAGAAGATACGCAGCTCTGGTTTAAACGCGCAAAAAGTTCGGAAGTCCTGATGGGCACACCCGCGATTCACCGAGAACGAATGATATCAATGATGGAGCAACAATCATGAGCACAGATACAAAATCATTGACTTCCAATGAGGCCATTCGGGCAGAGCTCGAATCATGGCTGGATGAAAACTGGTCTCCAGATCGTTCCTTGCTGGCGTGGCGTGACATGCTTGTAGATGGAGGTTGGGCTGCGCCAGGTTGGCCCACAGAGTATTTTGGTCGGGGTTTTGATCGAGGCCAGGTGGCCCTGGTGCATGAAATCTTCCGAGAGAAAGGTGCAGTGGGTGCCGCTTCCGTTGGGCCCCGAAGGCTGGCATCTGAAACGATATTGGCGATGGGAAATGATGATCAGAAACGCAGGTATCTCCGTCCTATCCTGACAGGTGAGCATGCCTGGTGCCAATTGTTTAGTGAACCAGGCAGTGGTTCTGATCTGGCAGGTCTTTCAACAAAAGCAGAGTTTATTGATGGCAAGTGGGTTATCAATGGTCAAAAAGTATGGAACACCAGCGCGCACCATGCAGATTTCGGCATTCTTGTTGCTCGCACCAATTGGGATATACCCAAACATCAGGGTATCAGTTACTTTTTGATTGATATGCGACAGCCCGGCGTTGAAGTCCGGCCTTTGAAGCAGATGAACGGGCACGCGTCATTTAATGAAGTTTTTATGACTGATGCAATAGTGCCCGCGGAAGACCTTGTTGGCGGCGAGGGTAATGGTTGGGCGGTTGCGACAACGACACTTTCTTACGAGCGGCGAGGAGCAGCGCCTACTTTGTCCGGTGCTTCGACCCCGGAGAATCCGCAGGAAGGGCTCGTCTATGATGAATATCGGGAAGAATTGAAGATCGCAAATGAGCCTTACACCTGGTACCCGCAGCGTCAGGGTCGAGTAGACCTCGTCATGTCGCGGGCAAAAGAGACCGGCGCAATTTCGGACCCAGTGATACGTCAGGAAATGGCTAAATTGTTTTGTATGTCAAAGGGGGCTGTACTTGCATCGCAGGCTGCTGAAGCGAAACGGAAATCCGGATCTAACGAAATTGTCCCAGCCGGGTCTATCGGTAAATTGGCTGCAAGTGTTATTGCTCGTCAGTCAGCGCATGTCCACACAATGATATCGGGCGCTGATGCAATGCTGAGTGGCTCCACTTCCGCTGAGGAAGGCATAGTCGCAGAAGTACTGATATCTGTTCCGGCTATTTCTATTGCTGGCGGTACCGACGAAATCCAGCGAAACATCATTTCAGAGCGAGTACTCGGCATGCCCAAAGAGCAGCGATCAGATACCGGACCGTTCAGAGATATAAAGCGGAACACGTAAAAAGACCAAAATTTAGGAGAATATCGATGGCAGACCTTCAGGCCTTCAGAGAAGAAACAAAAAGCTGGTTAGCAGAAAATTGCCCAAAGGGGGCGCGTGGGCCTGGAGAAGTTCACACCGGTAGTACCAAAGTGACAGTCAGTGCAGATACTCAGGCGTGGATGGAAATGATGGCCGAGAAAGGCTGGACAGTACCCATGTGGGAGAAAGAATATGGTGGTGCTGGGCTGAGCATCGCACAAACGCAAGTGCTCTTTGAGGAGATGTCAGCGATCGACGCTAGACCACCGCTAGTGAATATGGGTACAAGAATGCTGGGCCCAACCTTGCTGGAATTTGGCACTGAAGATCAGAAGAAACGGCATCTAAATCTCATCGCCCGTGGCGGTGCGGCTTGGTGTCAGGGTTATAGTGAGCCCGGTGCTGGTTCGGATTTGGCTGGGCTGAATACTCGAGCGGTTGCCAGTGGAGATGAGTTCATTATCAACGGTCAGAAGATCTGGACCTCGGGCGCACAGAATGCAGATTGGATGTTTTGTCTGGTTAGAACAGATCCTGATGTGCCGAAACATCAGGGTATCAGTTTTGTCCTTTTGCCTATGGATCAACCCGGTGTCACGGTTCGTCCGATTTCGCTTATTTCTGGTAGCTCGCCCTTTTGCGAGACTTTTTTAGACAACGCAGTTGCAGAGCGGCGAGATCTGGTTGGACAGTTGAACGAAGGCTGGTCTATCGGTAAACGATTATTGCAGCACGAACGCTCTGGGCAGGGGGGGCTAGGACCCTCCGCTGCGAGATCAAGACCGGTGGGAGTGTCTGTGGATCTGGGTGTTGCCGAAGTTGGTTTGTCTTATGTTGGCGTAACCGATGGCAAGATCAGTGACCCCGCGTTGCGCGATGAAGTTGTGCAATGGAAAATGCAGGATGCCGCGTTTAAAGCGACGCAACGTCGCGCTGGGGCTGAGTCGCAAAATGCGAAAGCGCCGGGAGAGGCAACCTCTATATTTAAACTTGTTGGCTCGACTCTCGCGCAAGACAAACAGGAGCTGATCGTTAAGCTCATGGGTAATAGCGGCACAGGTTGGGAAGGTAACGCCTTCAGCAAAGATGAAATTGGAGCTGCTAGGTCATGGCTGGCAAGCAAGGCAGTGACAATATACGGCGGTACAAATGAAGTGCAGGCGAATATCATTGCCAAGCGCGTTTTGGGTCTCCCGGATTAGTGACCGAGAGATTGTCATAGTTTGGCTGCGAGACGTTCGGGTTTGACCCTTATATCGGACCATTCTCCGTTTCATGACGCGCACATTGTTTTTATGCAAAGCTCCGGTGTGAGTGTGGTCTGAAATCGATAGCATTGGCTTCGTCGTAGTAACGAACGACATAGCCCTTGGGCGGAACCAGTTCATCAATTCGGGAGAAGTCTTCCTCTGTCATCTCTACTTCCACCGCGTGCAGGTTATCTTCTATTTGTTCAAAGGTTCGTGGACCGATGATGGGTGCAGTTACGCCGGGCTGAGCCATGTTCCACGCCAGCGCCAGCTGTGACATTGAGCATTTTTTGTCGTTTGCCATTTCCTTCAAAAGATCAAGCACGTTCCAGGTCTGCTCTGTTGCTTGGCGATTGGCATTGTCCTTACCATCTTGCCAGCGTGCACCCTCGACTTGTTGGTCTTTCGAGTATTTGCCTGATAGCAGTCCACCGCAGAGCGGCCCCCACGGTATGACTGCGAGTCCGAATGATTGTGCTGCTGGAATGACCTCCCGTTCCGCGGTTCTATCTAGCAAATGGTAGGCTGGTTGTTCGCAAATCAAACGATTTAGCCCCAACTCTTTTGCGACCCAAAGAGACTCAACGATTCGCCAGGCTGGAAACATGCTGCCGCCGATGTATCTTATCTTGCCGGCTTTAACGAGATCGTCAAGGGCTCGCAGTGTTTCATCGATGGGAATAGCAGAGCTGCATCGATGCATTTGGTAGAGATCGATCCACTCTGTTTTTAGTCTTTTCAGTGATGCGTCACAGGCATTGATGACATGTCTACGACTGAGGCCTTTTGCGTTTCTGTCAGCAGGATTAGCGAAGTTGAACTTCGTTGCGAGGATGATGTTCTCTCGTCTGTTTTTACTTGCCAGTCCTTTGCCGACGATACGTTCACTTTCGTTGCCAGCGTAGACATCCGCTGTATCGATGAAGTTTACGCCTCGATCAATTGCGTGATCGATTATCCGTAAAGACTGTGTTTCGTTACTTTTCCCCCCAAACATCATGGTACCAAGGCAGAGTTGACTGACCTGAATCCCCGTACGGCCAAGTGGTCTGTATCGCATGTTGGCTGTTCTCCTGTTGTGGTAATATGTCGCCCGGCTTCAAGGAAGACGATCTATTCATAGCTGTTTTCCGGCCGGTACGCAGATGACTTGCGGTAGACGATAAGTAAATTCTTCAGCAAAGAGCCTAACAAAAATTTGTATCGAAATGGAATATTGGAAGCAGCGATGAGAGCGCGAAATGACAAAAAACGAAGCTGAAATTGGTTGGGCCGATACTGACTATGACGCCCCCGAGATTGTTGCGCTTCGACGATATCTTGATGCAAACAATGGCATCAGGGGGTTAGAGCTTGTCGCACCCGATAATGTTGAACGAGCAGTACGCCTATTTCGTCGTGACGGTTTTGTTGCGGTAGAAGGCATCTTGAACGACGAGCAGGTTGATTGTCTGGCTACCGGTTGCAATGAAGTCATTAGCGAAATTGTCGCGCTGGACAAGGGTAACCAGGGTAACCGCGGCTCTCATAGATACTCCTTTGGCGGTTCTAGCCTGACCCGTAGTCAACTTCATCGCCCTGAATGGCAAATGTTGTTGGACATTCCCGAGGTGCTTAATCTTCTTAACGCGATATTCGGTTCAGAAGATTACGTATTGCGAGCCGCAAGTGGTGACTTTTGTTTGCCGGGCGCGGTGGAATATCAGCGACTTCACTCTGATGTGCACGACTGGATTGAAAAAGACAAAACGCCGTTTAGTGCTTTTCATGATCCGACTGGTGATGTGTCGATCAGAGACCTTCCCTGCCCTTATATTTGCGTAAATTTTCTTCCACAGGAAGTGACCCGTCTCAATGGGGCCACCCGGCAAATTCCTGGCACGCAAAAATCTAGAATTCGTATTCCTGGCCTTCAGGATGAACCCGAGTGGATGAAGTTGAGTACGGTTTGTCCTGTGCCTGCCGGTGCGATCATGATTAGAGACGTTCGTGCCTGGCACGGCGGAACACCGAACGTTTCGGACAAAACTAGATCTATACCTAATCTTGAATTTTATGCTCCCTGGTTTCGCGAGCCCGTGGTGCCCGGTATTACCTATCGGGACTACAAGAGGCTCTCGGCCAACGCGCAACGATTGACCCGACTTTCTGTTGTAGATTCAAGTGAAACACTCATCACAGGCGCAACGCTTAGAGCCCCCTGAAACGGAAAAGAATAATGGAATATCGACAATTAGGTAGATCTGCCCTGCAGGTGAGTGAACTTTGCCTAGGCACCATGAACTTTGGTCCTCGAACAGCAGCCAGTGAATCGTTTGAAATACTCAACGAGGCCGTTGGTGCAGGCATAAACTTTATTGATACGGCGAATCAGTATGGTGGTGAGCTTGGCGTAGGCACCACAGAAAAAATATTAGGTCGCTGGTTTGCAGAAGATAAGTCTCGCCGCGACCAAGTGGTACTTGCAACGAAAGTTCATGAGCCGATGTCTGATAGAGTGAATGATCGTGGGGTGTCAGCACGTCATATTCAGATGGCATGTGATGCCAGTTTGCAGCGCCTGGGCGTTGATCATATCGATCTTTATCAGATGCATCATATTGATCGGTCTGCACCGATTGAAGAAGTTTGGCAGGCGATGGAGCGCTTGGTGGCACAGGGCAAGATTACCTATATAGGGTCCAGTAATTTCCCCGGATGGGCCATCGCGCGGGCCAATGAAAAGGCGAATGCTCGACATCAGTTAGGTTTGGTTTCGGAACAAAGCCTGTTTAATTTGATTGAACGCAGGGTCGAGCTTGAGGTGATGCCCGCGTGCCGGGAATATGGCCTCGGACTAATTCCCTGGAGCCCGCTAGCCGGTGGGTTGTTGGCAAGTAGCGACGAAAACAGCGGTAAAAGAGGTGATGGCCGACGGGATTCGGCAGACATGATTGAGGCTGTGGCGCAACGCACGGATCAACTGACACGATACCGTGCGTTATGTCAGGAGTTGGGTGAATCTCAGAGCGCGATCGCACTGTCGTGGCTGTTACACCAACCCTGCGTTGCGGCGACGATTGTTGGACCCGCGAATGTTGATCAATTAAAATCAGTCTTGTATGTGCCGCAGATCAGACTTGACCTATCGACCTTAAAACAGCTCGATGAAATATTTCCGCCCTGCGGTGAGGCTCCTGAAGCTTATGCTTGGTAATAGCCTTTGACCGATGGTGCTTATCAATTATCCATGTTTTGCCATCAGTGATGTCTGCGTTAGGCGGCTTTAGCAGACAAAAGATGTCTGCCTGACCTTCACGTGTTAATTTGATTGCTCGCTATTTTTTCTAGGCAAATGGGAATGGTTCCGGTTGGGTGCAGCTCCGGCATGCTAACTATTTTCCCTAGCGTAAGGTGCGATTGAACCTTGGCAGCAGTGAGTGTGATGATAGCTAAGGCAAGCTCTCCGGTATAATGTGATGGGTCTGAATAAAACCAAGCCCGAAAAAGTTGAGTGACGGCATGTTGCGACGCAGCTACGTCGAGAGTAGTCTTCAGAAAGAACTCACACTAAGATTAAGAGAGGCTTTTGTCATGACTGAACCAGTAAAGTATATTGACCGGACCCGCGATTACTACCTGTCTCAGGGTTATGCAAAACCTTATCAATGGGCGCATTTTGACCAAATCCCCTTTTCCAGATTAGCCAAACCGCTTTCCGAATGCCGAGCGACCCTGATTTCTACCAGTGACGTAGCGATACGCAACCCTGACGGAGAAGGTCGTGATAAGCGTCATGAAGATCTGGTAGGCAGTGCCTATGTCATTCCCACGGAGACACCTGAAGAACTATTATTTAGTCGTCAGGAGCACTATGACCAGCACGCAACCCATTTGGATGATGTCAATTCCTACTTCCCCATATCTAGGTTAAAAGAGCAGGTTGCGCTTGGCAGGCTGCAGAGCCTTGCACCTCGGTGCCACGGTGTTTATACCGCCTATAGTCAGAAACGTACGCTGGAAGTTGATGCGCCTGAGGTGCTGCGCAGGTGCCGAGAAGACGAAGTTGACATAGCGGTGCTTACCCCTGTGTGACCTGTTTGCCACCAGACCGTGAGTCTGGTTGCCCGGCATCTTGAAGCTAACGGAATTCCAACTGTCATGATCGCGACTGCGAAAGATATTGTGCAGAATTGTGGAGTACCGAGACTGTTGTTTGTTGATTTTCCCCTTGGTAACCCCTGTGGTGTTCCGTTTGATATCAACATGCAGTCGGACATACTGGAGTCTGCCCTTGGTCTGTTAGAAACAGCCGAGCAATCGGGCGAGACCACTGTTGCACCTTATGTTTGGCCTGAAGGTGAAGCATGGAAAGAGACAATATTTACCTCTGAACAGCCATTTCTTGAGGGTGAGGCATATGATAACTGGATGGCCGCGAAACAGCGTTATCGAAACCAAAAGAAAGAAGAGCGATAAATGGGACAACCAGAACTGATTGTATACTCAACGCCTCTTTGTGCGCCCTGTGACGTGTTGAAACGAATCCTGACTACTGAAGGACTGAGCTTTGAGGTTAAAGACTTGATGGTCGATGAAGCCGCAGCGGAATTAATGGACCGAAATGGTATCCGTTCAGTGCCTGTGCTCGGTATCAATGGGGCGCTGCATCACGGGGACGCCTTGAGACCTGAAAAACTGGTAGCACTTCTGGATTTTGAATAAACGCAGATTCAACTTCCGCAAGAATATTTCGTTTAGGTTCTTTTTAAGGATTTAGAGCGCGTAAGATCCAGATTGCTGTATTAAACCATTGCCGGTAGCATTGTGATTACCATTTATCCTCCCGCGTTCAAGCAATTTTCTATGTCTATACAGGAGTAATTGTGAGCAATCTGGTCGAACAACTCGCGCTTATTGTTGGTGACAAAGCTGTCCTCAGTGGTGAAATGCTTAAAGAGCGTGCGACATCGTATTGGGATTCCGCCTCCACGCAAGCGCAGCTCTTGGTCAAGCCTGCTTCGACTGAAGAAGTTAGTCGTATTCTTGCCCACTGCTTCAGCTTGAATCAGAGTGTTGTGATTCAAGGCGGCTTAACCGGCGTGGTAGCCGGTGCTAAATCAGCGAGTGATGATGTCATTTTATCGCTGGAGCGTCTGACTGCAATTGAGGAAATCGACAGCCAGGAAGGTGTAGCCACGGTGCAAGCCGGTGTTGTGTTGCAGAGGCTTCAAGAGGAATTGGCAGCTAAAAGTTTGCTGTTTCCGCTGGATTTAGGTGCTCGTGGCAGTTGCACTATCGGGGGTAATGTTGCGACGAATGCCGGAGGCATTAACGTACTCCGATATGGCATGGTGAGAAATTTAGTGGTGGGGCTTGAAGTGGTATTGATGGACGGGACGATAATGTCATCGATGTACCCGATGTTAAAAAATAATACTGGCTATGATTTAAAGCAACTCTTCGTTGGCAGCGAGGGAACGCTAGGCGTTATCACGAAGGTCATGGTCCGATTGTTTCCCTTACCGACTAGTCGGCAGACCGCGATGATCGCCGTTGACTCGTTTGACTATGTGATTGATTTGTTAAATCTATTCCGCAAGGAACTCGCGGGTACACTGAGTGCCTTCGAAGTCATGTGGCAGAAATACTATTGCGGCGTCACTGGTGACGGCGATCACAAGCCGCCAATGAGCAGAGACTATCCTTTTTACATTCTGGTCGAAGCAGAGGGTTTTGATGATTCTCCTGATCGATTTCGTTTTGAGAAGTTGTTGGAGATAGCTTTCGAGCAGGGGAAGATTTGTGATGCCATCATTCCAACATCTGATAGAGAAAGGGCTGAGCTATGGATCGTAAGAGAAGAATTTGATCCATTGCTTCCCTCATATCTTTATGATGTTAGCCTACCGCTAAAACACATGCTCGAGTATACAGATGAACTTGAGCAAAGACTGAAAACCGAAATCGGCAATGTCGAAAGTGTTGTGTTTGGTCATATCGCTGACGGCAATCTTCATATATTCGTACGTCCATCAAGTGAGCAAGCTTATGCTGAACTCCGTGAACATGAAGAAGTGGATAAGATTGTGTATGGTTCGTTGCAAAGTTACGGTGGATCGGTATCAGCAGAGCATGGTATAGGTATGGAAAAAATGGCGTGGCTGAACATTAATCGCAGTCAGGCGGAGTTGAACTTGATGCGCTCGATTAAACAAGCGCTTGATCCTAATAATCTGCTTAACCCCGGCAAAGTGTTTTCATTAGCTGACTTATGACTATCAAGTGTGGCGCATCCCCGCTTGTATTTGGCTCAGCATTTCAATCTCGACTTGTTGAGTGGCGACATCTTTTGCACAGTTCTCCTGAATTCGGTTTTGATGAAGTCCTTACGTCAAATTTTATAGCGGACAAACTTGAAAGTTTCGATATCACTGTTGTTAGGGGTATTGGTAAGACGGGCGTACTAGGTATTCTGAACAAAGGCATCGGATTAAATAGCATTGGTCTGCGCGCAGATATGGATGCGCTGAAGATTCAGGAGGAAAATGGCTTTGCCTATCGGTCGCAATATGATGGAATGATGCACGCCTGTGGGCATGACGGCCACTCTGCTATGTTGTTGGGGGCGGCCGAATATCTGGCCGAGGCTGGTGAGTTTTCGGGCACGGTGTACTTTATTTTTCAACCAGCAGAGGAGCATGGTAAAGGCGCCAGGGCGATGATTAAAGACGGCTTGTTCGATGACTATAATATTGATGCTGTGTATGGTCTGCACAATTTGCCAGGGTTGCCCGCAGGTACATTCGCGATTCGTCCGGGGTCTATTATGGCGAGTGAAAGCAGCTTTCATATCCAGCTTAAAGGCAAAGGTGGTCATGCTGCGATGCCCTACATGACGGTAGATATTATGCCTTTGGCATCACAAATTGTGGTTGCCTTACAATCTATCGTATCCAGAAACTTGAACGTTTTGTCAAAGCCAGCGGTGGTTTCGGTGACCGAGTTTATAACCGATGGCACGGTAAATGTTTTACCCTCAACGATTTCTCTGAAGGGTGATTGTCGCTGTTTTTCAGATGAAACGCTTCAATCTCTAGAGACTTCAATTGAGCGAGTTGTTGCTGGGTTGTGTGTCTCCTCGGGTGCGGAATACGCGTTTGATTTTGAAACGGTGTTCCCCACAACGGTCAATCATCCAGAGCAAACTTCTGTTGCAATTCAGGTTGCCGAACAAGTGTTCGGTGCAGGCAAGGTAAACGGGTATTGTGATCGTTTCACTATTTCTGAAGACTTTGCCAATATGCTAGAGATTAAGCCGGGTTGCTACGGTTTGATTGGTAACGGTGGAGATGAGGGGGCAGGTTGTGTGCTTCATAATCCCCGGTATGACTTTAATGACGATATTTTAGTCGAGGGTGTCAAATACTGGGTTAAGTTAGCTGAGACGGTCTTGGCTTAGCCCTCGTTCCATTTGTTGCTTTACAACCCTCGAAGGTTGCAACCTTTGCGTTCAAGGATAGGTCTTAGCTCACGATATGCTGCTGGGGTATCCATTAGGGGTATTCGTGGGTACAAATGATGTATCACGTGATACTGCATACCGGAACTGCCCACATTTCCTAGATGGCTTCGAAACGCCTCAGTATCTTTGTATCTACCCGTAGCGCTACCGGGATGATGGGGTTTCCAGCTCAAATAATATGGAATATAGACTTGCGCAATATGCATAGGTATCCACCATAGCAATGCAGCCTCAATCGCATAGCCCGTCAATGCCAAACCATATAAGACCAACATATATAAAGATCTGACGACGACTGCTTCGATCATGAGATTTGATTTGCCGGTTCGAACAAGTGCCTCACTGTATCTATCCTTCCCGTCTGTATATCCGGGTTGCATTTTCGTCAGGTGTTTTCTGAAAAAGTCTAATCGGTCCTTTGCGTGTACCTCATAGTCAGGATCAAGATCCGGATCATTCGCGTGGTTATGATGTTCCATATGTGTGTGGCGTAAATAACGGAAAGGTGTTGCAAACGGAATGAGAGAGACGTGCCCCAGCAGTTCATTCAACCAACGTAACCGATGTCCCCTACGAGCAATAATACTGTGTTGCGCATCATGAGAGGGCAGATAGGAGAGCGTAACGTTGAGCACCGCGATAGGAAATGCAAGCCATAACGGCAGGATACCCATGAGCACAAGGGGCCAGAGCGCCAGCCAAACCAGAGTATTAGTAAAGCCCCAGACAATTATGCCAAAAGGGAGTTTTTGCATGTATTTTGCGGCGATTTTCCGCTCCATAGCATCAAGCTGATCATCGTTTAGCGCGTCCCAGTCAATCGTATTGGCTACTTGATCCATATCCAGCTCCCCCTAAAGTGTGCTAAGAGGCCGAAGGCACTTCCGACGATTAATCCGGCGGCTATAGCTGGTGTGCCCGGTACTATGAGCTCAAGTGCTATCAGTGTTTGCGTCGTCAACGGCGCGAGGAACGCGATCGAAAATACAAGCGGAGAGAAAAGCCAGCGAAGGATTGTCTGGATTGTATTTTTAAGCACAGCGATATCTCAAGTCACAATAACCTCGTCATCCTAGACAATAATGTAGTCGTTGTCTACATTGGCGATCGCACATGCCCGTCATGACTTATTGAGAGAATTTGCAAATCGACAGAGTGACCCCAGTGTCTCCTGATAGAGATCAGGGGCGATATCTGGAAAAGAAAGGTCACCGCCGTGCGGGGTACCGTGAACAGTGCGGGCGATGGCGGGAACCCCTGCGGCCATCAGCTTTCGATAGAACGCGAGCCCTTCATCTCTGAGAGGATCGAGTTCATTCACTGAAATGACGTGTGGCGGCAGTCCCCGTAGTTCTTCCACTGGGCAATGGTATGGCCATGCCAGCGGGTTGGTTTGATGTTTACCTTCGGGATCGTACACACCGACCAGCAAAGCCATCTGGTTACAGTGAATGCCATATCCATCATTCTCAATGAGTGAGGCTAGCGCTGGGGGTGGATTCAAGTAGGCGCCTGAAATATAGGGGCAGCAGACATAAACACCATTAATCTGTTCCAGCCAACCCTCTTCTTTTGCCTTGAGGGTCGTCGCTATAGCGAGATTTCCCCCGCCGGATTCGCCGGAAATAACGATGGAAGATATTCCGAAACGCTCTCTATTTTCATTGATCCAGTTAACTGCCGCGGCACAGTCATTCAACCCTGCTGGAAATGGATGATTACCCAGTTTGCCTCCGCCGTTTCTGAATTCCACACCGATGACGCGGAGTCCCGCTTTAGCAAGGTCGTTTCGCCAGCGAACAAATCCGGGATCTGCTGCCGTCATCAGTACCATTCCACCACCATGTGTGTGAACAATGCAGGGACCAGGTTTAGATGTATTGGCTGGTGCGTGCACGTACAGGGTAATGTCGTTATCATCAACGCCCTTGATCGTCTCGACTGTATTGACGACCGTGTCATAGTTTGGCATGGCGTCTTCCATTGCCGAATGCCTTATGGCGGCAGCATCCTCAAATGTTTTCGTATATTCGATCGCCATTTGTTTCGAAGCACGGGTCGCATCCGGCATCTCCGGTGAGGGTAGCGCCGCCGCCATTCTAAATGCTGCAGCTATTCTCGGATCGGTTCTGGGGTCAGTTTCAATAGAAAGATTAGGGTTGCCGAGCTTACCGGGTAGTATCGTCTGCGAGTGGTTTTGATTGCTCATAGTGTTTTGTTTCCAATTTTTTCGGCGTGAGTTTACAGTCATTTGGTGTCGAACGTTAGTGTGTTATCTTCTCCTCACGACAATAATCTCAGGTAGTCTACATGGGCACGACCTTCCCCGGTGTTATCTCTTTTGCGTTTATGGTGAGCCTGATTTTACTAGGCGCAGGACTTCGTGCTCGAATCCGACTGCTTCAGCTTGCGTTGGTCCCATCCAGTCTTATTGCCGGAATCATAGGTTTCGTGCTGATAAACACTGATCTGTCATTTGGCTTTAAGAGTAGCGACTTCACAGCTTTTGCATTTCACTTTTTTACCTTGAGCTTTATGTCTCTTGTATTGACGGGGAAAGAACCGGCCGATCGAGGAACACCCTCCACATCGATTGTACGCGGTGGTAGTTGGCTTTCTTTCATCTGGGTGATGAGTCTTGTTATACAGGGTCTGACTGGAATTGGGGTCATCATTCTTTATGACTATCTAACCGGCAGTGAGTTGTCTTACTTTTTGGGTGCCATCGCTACTCACGGGTTCACACAGGGACCAGGGCAAGCGCTTGCCTTAGGTTCGATTTGGGAAGGCGAGCTGGGTATAAAACATGCTGTAGATTTTGGACTCATTTATGCCTCTGCAGGTTTTGTGGCAGCTTTTCTGATTGGTGTTCCTCTCGCCAGAAGGGCCATTACTCGAGGTATGAATCAAAACAAGTCGGCGGTTATTGACGAAGAATTTTTGTCTGGTCTTTCGCTTCAGGGGAGCGAACCCTCGTCAGGCAAACAGGTCACACATGCCGCTAACGTGGATTCCTTTGCATTTCATCTGGCGATTCTAGGTGTTGCCTATTTGATTACTGATACTTACTTGAAATTCGCCCAGGGATATATGAATGACGTACAACTTGGAGACGTGCATCTGGGTTTGTTCTTCAGTCACAACCTTTTCTTTTTCCATGGGTTGATGGTTTGCATGCTTTTGCGAAGCGTTCTAGATAGATTGGGCCTAGGGTATATCATAGACAACGACACGCAAAAACGTATTACGGGGTCATCGGTTGACCTGATGGTGGTGGGCACAATTATGAGTATTCAGTTTGCGCTATTGGCTGCGTACATTGTGCCAATCCTGGTGACTTGTCTGGCTGTATCACTGGTTACCGCGCTGTTATGTTTTGGTTTTGGTCGTTTGTTGGGTTCATTTAGCGTTGAACGATCAGTGACGATTTTTGGTTGTTGCACCGGTTCAACGGGTAGTGGTTTGTTATTGTTACGAATACTTGACCCTGATTTCTCAACCCCCATCGCTAAGGAACTGGCGTTCTTTAATATTGCGATTATTTTTCTAGGGTTTCATGTGTTAACAATTATGGCACCCATTCTACCAACCTTTGATCTACTGACCATTTGTGCAGTATATCTTGGCACTTTCCTTGTTGGCGCAGTCTTATTGACGATCGCTAATCGAAGGAAATGGATTTAATGATATTAATTTTAGCTGGAATCCGAATCAATGCGAGAACGGCATTTTGACGCGATAGTGTGTTTGTACACCATACTCTTAATTTGTTTCCACGAAGTAACACTCGCTGCTAGTTATGAAATGGCTGATACCGAGATGCATGTGATGCAAACATCTGACACTCGAAATCAGGACTACATGCTTTACGTGCAGTTGCCGACAGGTTACGAAGATCCTAGCAATCGACACAAGCGTTACCCAGTGATCTATCTGCTCGACCCCTATTGGGATTTTCCGGTTGTTGCAGGCGCGAGGAGCGGGTTGGTTTTTGACGGTATTGTACCCGAGTATATAGTGGTTGGAATCGGTTACTCGACACAAGGCCAAGTAGAGGAGGGCGATGTTGTCAATATACTCAGGCAAATTGATTACACGCCCGTGCACGATACCACAGACACTAATACTGGGGACGCAGCAGCGTTTATGTCATTTATTAAATCTAGCGTGATGCCTTTCGTCGAGGACAGTTATCGGATCGCAGACTATCGCGTTTTCGCCGGTACCTCATGGGGTGGTCTATTTAGTCTTTATCTTATGTTTGAGAATCCAGGGTTGTTTCAGGGACATATCGCGATAGCACCAGCGGTTGGATATTTTCATCGTTGGGCGTTTGTAAAGGAATCGCTGTTCTACGGCGCTGACCCTGTTAATGGACTTGAACCAGCCGATCGTGCGCTTCCTACCAGACTTTATATCTCTGTTGGCAGCAAAGACCAGTTGGGTAATTTTAGCCGTGAATCTATTGCCTTCAGCGAATTACTGAAAGGCCGGGAATATGAAGGACTAAATTTCAAATTCGAAGTTAAGCAAAACGAACATCATGCAAGTGTCAAGCTCGCTTCATTCGGTCAGGCGCTCAAACATGCGTTCGGTGGTTACGACGGGCGGTAGTACCCAATTCAGAGTTTGTAAACCCGTGCTGCTGTGCCGTAAAACATGGCATGTTTATCTGCCTCACTAAAGTCTGCCACGATCTTTTTCAAACCGTTGTAAAGTACATGGTAAGAGATAGAAAAGCGGTCCACGGGAAAGTTGCTTTCAAACATACACCGGTCTGGACCAAAACAATCTATTGTGTGAAGGTAGTAATCGCGTTGAGCCGCGACGAATTCGTCCGAGGTTGGAGGCGTTGATCGCTCGTGCCAACCAAAACCATTATCTGGCATAGCGAGCCCGCCAATTTTTGCGACCACATTTGGATTGCCAGCGATCTCAGCGATGTCTTTTTTCCATTGGGTAAAAATCTCATCTCTATGGTTAGCGTAGGGGCCAACGCCAAGGGGAGAGCCAAAGTGATCGAGTATCAGCTGCGTACCTTCAGCGTTTTGTGCAAGGGTATTAAATTCCTGATTTTGGTAGTGATAGTGCCAAGTGTCAAAAGTCAATCCTAGCTCGCCGAGTTTTCTAACGCCCTGTTGAAAATCCGAATTAAGGTACAACGATTTTGGTGCTCTGCCTATGATCGTTAGTGCTTCAGGATGTTCAGCATATGCACCCGCATGGCGGATACCTCTAAACCTACCTTCTGCCAATTCAACATGGCGGTAAAGAATGTCCTGAACCTGATCACCAAGAGTGAGGTCCGCATGCCCAACGATTCCACTGATGGTTGCATTTGAATCGGAACCCGGAACCGTTTCGCTGAGTTTTGCCTGTTCAGTCACAAAGGTTGTTTCACCCAGCACCTTGAGCGCCTCTGAACCTTCTGTACGGTACTCAGCATGGCATTCTACAAAAACAGTTTTTTCGATATTATGTCCACTGCCCGTATCTTGCCACAGGTGTTCAAGCAAATAGTCGTTGCCATTGGGACGGCGCCACAGATGATGATGTGGGTCAATAATAGGGCGATCGGGATCAATAGGGTGCTCAGTTACGCTTTTCAGCCATTCGTTGGATCCGGGTGTGTGGATTGTCATGTAGATACCTTCTTCCTATTTCAGCAACACGCTTGCAGATACTTTGCTTGGCGGGTTTAAGTCTACAGAATTATGTCATAGATTGAATATCTCCTTAGCTATTTTTATGAATCAGTAGAGTAGTGATTCTGTGGTTGATCTGGCACAGTACACTACACTACGATAGCGTTTGACATTAACGACGACGACCTTTTCAGGGTCGTCTTTCTGGAATTTTTCCCGTGGCTGAGTTTCCTTTGAAAGGCATTAAAGTACTTGATTTGAGCAGGGTGCTTGCGGGTCCCTGGGCGAGTCAGACGTTAGCTGATTTAGGCGCAGAGGTTATCAAAATAGAAAGACCCGGCGTTGGCGACGATACTCGAGCGTGGGGGCCTCCCTGGTTCGAAGTGCCAGATGGAGAAGCACTTTCGGCGTATTTTATGTCGGCAAATCGGGGAAAAAAGTCTGTTTGCGTTGATCTTGCAAGCCCAGAAGGATTAGCTATTGTTAAACAGCTGGCGGACGAATCGGACATTGTGATTGAAAATTTTAAAGTGGGTGATATGGAGAAAAAGGGCCTGGATTACCAATCTCTGAGCAAAACCAACGCTCGTCTCATCTATTGTTCAATTACTGGATTCGGTCAAACTGGTCCCTATAAGCAACGACCCGGTTATGATTTCATGATTCAGGGTGTTGCGGGTTTGATGAGCATTACTGGTGAACCCGATGAAAAATCAAATGACGGGCCGCAAAAGGTAGGAGTTGCTGTCGCTGACTTGATGACAGGTCTGTACAGTACTATTGCGATACTGGCTGCCATTGCTGAGCGGAACGAAAGTGGAGAAGGGCAGTACATAGATATGGCTCTTATGGACGTGTTGACAGCCAGTCTTGCAAATCAGGCCTCAAACTATCTAGTGTCCGAGAATGCGCCTGGCAGAATGGGTAATGCTCATCCTAATGTTGTTCCCTACCAAACTTTCGCAGCAAGTGATGGTCACATCATTATCGCCGTGGGAAATGACAAGCAATTCAGTGCTCTCTGTCGGACAATTGATCGTTTGGATATCGCGGTTAACGCAAAGTATCTGACAAATGCTGACCGGATTCAGAATCGGACTGAGCTGGCGAACGAAATTCAACGAGAAATACTAACGTTCACGATGTCACACTGGCTTGGAGTTCTCGAACAAGCTGGCGTTCCATGCGGGCCAATCAACACGATAGACAAGGTCTTCGATGATCCTCAGACCCAGGCAAGGGAAATGCAAATTTCGATAGCAAACATGCCGCTCGTTGCAAACCCCATGCGCTTCTCTAAATCAAACTTAAACTATGAATTGGAACCACCATCTTTGGGTCAACATACTGATGAAGTGTTGGTTGATAAACTTGCGATGTCCGTGGAAGAATTAACAACCCTTAGAGCTAAAGGTGTTTTGGGGTAATCAATCAGGAGAAGTTTATGGCAAGTCATCAGGAAATAGCGGGTGTCAGTGATCAGGATTTTGTGCAGCGAATGGTACGAAGTCACGATGATCGGTTTGATGAGACATTCTGGCGCTACGTCGAAGAACAGGTTCGACCGCGACTGACTGATAATCCGCGTATCGTTGATTTAGGGTGTGGGCCAGGTTTGTTTGTTCGTGATCTTGGTAATCGTATTAGCGGTGCTGAATTGTACGGCTATGATCTGACGCCCGCTATGGTGAAATATGCAAAATCCGAAGTAGAGTATGCTGGAAGTCAGCCAGAGTTTGACGTATTGGATATCACTACTACTCCTGTCCCTCTTGAGAATAATAGCGTCGACTTGCTAACGATGACAGCGGTGTTGCATGTGCTCGATGAACCTCTGGCAATGTGTGCCGAAATTCGTCGTTTACTCGCGCCTGGTGGGGTCTTTCTATTGCAGGACTGGATTAGGCTGCCACTGTCCAAATATCTGGATATGATGATGGAAAATGTGCCGCCGGAAAAAGCTCAGGAAATGGAAAAAGCCATGATGAGACTTTCCGTCGCGCATAATAAATACACTGTTGAAGATTGGCTTTGGTTGCTGGACAAGGGCGGCCTTAGAGTATTACATCAGGCACAGATACGTTCTGAACATTTTTGTGTGTTTGTGTGTCAGGAAAAATAGTCAACTTCCATTGTACGTCAATAATCAAGATTTTTGAGATGGTTTTGCATGGCAATTACCTGATTCGGTATACAGATTAAATTCGACGAAACTTGTTGTGTTTCAGACTGAGACGTAGCGATCAGACATTATCGGGGTATTTACGAGGTCGTTAGCACGCTTGAATCAACAATGTTCCTGAGCGTCCCCAGAAACGCCGATCGGAATGTTTTATTTTGAGGATGAATCATTGCTTCCCAGTGAGCCAATGGGCGGGATACATGGCTGATGACACCCGTTTTTAGATTTGATTCGTGACCAGAGCGGTTGACAAGAATTAACCATCTCAGACAGCTATAATTACTCTCTTCTGATCAGACATGCTTTTTAGTATCGCTAATGAACTTACCAATGACAGCTCTTAAAATTAATAATCTAAGTAAAACCTATAGCAACGATGTTCACGCGCTCAAGGGCATTGATTTGCAGGTAGAGAGAGGCGACTTTTTTGCCTTGTTGGGTCCTAATGGTGCTGGAAAATCTACTACTATCGGCATTCTTTTTTCATTAATAAATAAGAGTGGCGGCACAATTGAGGTTTGTGGGATTGATATTGATGGAAATTTTTCCGAAGCAAAGAGATTGATCGGCATCGTGCCCCAAGAATTCAATTTTAATGTTTTTGAGAAGGTTAGAAATATCGTTGTGACTCAGGGTGGTTATTATGGTTTACCCCGAGAGCTAGCTGAAGAGAGAGCGGAAAAGTATCTCAAAAAATTGGGTTTGTGGGAGAAACGAAATGTTATTGGGAGAGAGTTATCCGGCGGAATGAAGCGTAGGTTGATGATCGCCAGGGCCCTTGTTCACGAACCTGAGCTGCTTGTATTGGACGAACCCACTGCTGGTGTCGATATCGAAATGAGGCGTGAAATGTGGGAGTTTTTGCGAGACCTTAATGAAAATGATACGACGATTATTCTAACAACCCACTATTTGGAAGAAGCAGAAATGCTTTGTCGAAACATCGCCATTATTGACCAAGGGACCATCGTACATCAAAGCAGCATGAAAGATTTACTGAGGCAACTGCATACCGAAACATTCGTACTTGATGCCCGAACAAATCTACCAGACAAAATCTCGCTGGGTTCATTTAGTTCTCGGAGAGTGGATGAGTACACGTTGGAGGTTGAGGTGGACAAGGAAGAGAATCTCAACGCGGTATTTGAAGCTTTATCAGGACAAGGAATAGAAATTAGTAGTATGAGAAATAAAGCCAACAGATTGGAAGAGATGTTTGTGAGTTTATTGTCATGAGCCATTACGAAATGTGGATTGCGTTCCAGACAATTCTACGCAAAGAAGTTCGTCGATATATGAGAATTTGGCCTCAGACTCTGTTGCCGCCGGCAATTACAATGACGCTGTACTTCGTTATTTTTGGCGCTCTGATAGGTTCCAGAATTGGCCTGATGGGAGGGTTTTCATATATGCAATTTGTTGTACCTGGACTCATCATGATGGCGGTTGTGACTAATTCTTATTCCAATATTGTCTCATCATTCTTTGGTGCGAAATACAATGACAGTGTTCAGGAACTGCTAGTTTCTCCTGTCCCTAATTGGATAATATTGGCTGGCTTTGTCACAGGAAGTGTTAGTAGAGGGCTGTTGATTGCTGTTATTGTAACATGCCTTTCGCTTTTCTTTGCTGATCTGAATGTCCAACACGTGGGTGCTACGATACTTGTTGTGTTGATGACTGCAGTGCTGTTTTCTCTTTTCGGGTTTATCAACGCGGTCTTTGCTCGTAACTTTGACGATATCTCGATAGTGCCAACTTTTGTTCTGACGCCCCTTATTTATCTTGGTGGCGTGTTCTACTCACTGGATCTACTGCCAGAATTTTGGGCGAATCTTTCTAGATTGAATCCTCTGGTATACGTGGTAAACGGTTTTCGCTACGGTGTGTTGGGGGTATCTGATGTTAATGTTGAGTTTTCTCTTGGTATGATTACCATCTTTACCTTCATCACTTTTTTTTATTGTTTGCATCTGCTCGATTCAGGAACCCGATTGAGAGAATGATGATGCAACACGCTAGGGGAGAATTTTGGATGCGCTTTCTTATCGTTTTTTTTACCGCCTTGTTATTGCCAGGATGTTCGCCGGAGAAAGATTCCAGTACTAAGCCTGAAAGTTTGTCAGGAGTCGTGTCTGCTGAAAGTGTCAAACGCGAATCTGAAACAGAAAAGTTAAATGCTTGGCTTAACGAGGAGTTTGATGACTATCTGGACTTTAGTCCAATGGCAAAAACCAGACTAGGTAGCAAGAGTGACTATGGCATGCTCGATGATGTGTCTGACGCGCAACGCGAAAAGGTATTGAGTTGGCGTCGTCGTTCGGTCGATCACATGCGTGTAAATTTTAATCGCGATCAATTGGATGATCAGGGAAAGTTATCATGGGACCTTTGGGTTTTTTTGTTAACGCGCGCTGAAGCTTCGCTCCCATTCGAGCGGCATCGATATGTATTCGGCAGAAGGGGTCCTCATACGAGTTTGCCCAATAGTTTGATTAATTATCACAAGGTGGATTCGCCAGAGGACATGCTGGCCTATATAGCTAGGATTCATGATTCTTACCGATACCTTTCGCAGCACCTTAATCAAGCAAAACAATCTGCTGCCGCGGGTATCCGGGCGCCGTATTTTGACTACGAGATATCAATGAGCCAGTCAGAGCGGGTGATCACAGGAGAACCTTTCACCAGTGAGGAGGGTGACTCTGCAATTTGGGCTGATATTACGGCGAAAATAGCTGCGCTCGAGAAAAATGGAAAAATTGATGCAAAAGAGAGTAAGGCGCTGCATGACGCTGCGCAGCGAGCGCTACACGAGGCATTCAAGCCCGCTTACGATGCCATCCTCAGTTGGCAGGCCTCTGATATTGATAACGTTTCCAGTAAGGCGAAGGGTGTCTGGGCTTTGCCGAATGGAAAATCATTCTACGACTATCGTTTGACTCAAATGACAACTCTGCCAATGAGTGCAAAAGATATTCATGAAACCGGTCTGGTAGAAGTTGCGAGAATTCAGTCAGAGATGGAAACCATAAAAGAGAACGTCAGGTTTGATGGGTCGCTGTATGAGTTTTTTACTTTTATGCGGGAAGACGATCAGTTCTATTTCCAGAACGACGACAAGGGGCGACAACAATATCTTTCGATGGCAGAGGGCTTTCTCAATAATGTGGAGAAAAAACTTCCTGAATTTTTTGGTCTCCTGCCGAAGGGTAAGCTTGAAGTTCGACGTGTGGAACCGTTTCGCGAACAACCCGGCGCGGCGGCACACTATATGCGCGGTACCACCGACGGTAAAAGGCCTGGCGTATTCTATATCCACCTTGCTGATATGAGAGCAACCGCTAACTACCGATTGGAAAATCTTGCCTATCACGAGGGGTTGCCGGGGCATCACATGCAGATTGCGATCCAGCAAGAGCTTCAGGATATCCCTGATTTCCGTCGATCCCATGGTTACACTGCTTTTAGTGAAGGTTGGGGGCTTTATGCTGAATATCTGGGTAAAGATATGGGATTTTACAAAGACCACTACTCCGATTTCGGCAGACTTTCTGGTGAAATTTGGCGTGCGATCCGACTTGTCGTCGATACTGGCATCCATGCAAAACAGTGGACGGAAGCGCAGGCGATCGATTACGCGCTACGAAATTCTCCGCGACCTGTGGCATCTGTCAAATCGGAAATTCGCCGGTATTTTAATTCTCCGGGTCAGGCCACCGCCTATAAAATCGGCATGTTAAAAATTTTGGAATTGCGGTCTCGGGCGATGACGGCGCTTGGAGATAAGTTCGATTACCGTGATTTTCATGATGTCATCCTAGGTAATGGTCCGCTGCCGCTTCCTCTCTTGGAATCTCAGGTTGATAATTGGATAGCAAAGCAAAAAGGGCTCTGATGGTTGCTAAAGGTTTTGCACTGTTAGATACCTCTGGAAGGGTTTACGCGATAGCGGTGGCAGAAAAGTGAGGGAAAGCTAGAATATTCTTACACCGATATCCCGTCCACACCTCCGTTTAATTCATCGTAACTTTTTGATTTGCCCGCTCGAACATGGGTGACAACGGCAGCGAGCACACTTTCAAATTCCGCACCGGTATCCAGTATTTCGCTATTTTCGGCGATGATCATATGAATCAGTTGTCTATGACTAAATTCACCTACCTTTAGGCCTGCACGGTTGGTGAAAATATAGGAGTCATTACTTGGGATAATGGCCACAAGTTTGCAGGGGGTCAGGGTGCCTTCCATCACTGGCAAATTGATCCAAGCTTCAACTTTGAGTGAGTCGACCGCGCGGGTTGCTGCTTCGAACTTCTGCTGGGCTTTTTGTCTCAGTACCTGAGCCCGTTTGTGTTTTTTCTTTGCAAGCACCCGTTGTTGTTTAATCCGTTGTGCGATTGCCTGGTGACGTTTTGATAAATACTCTCGAATCAGTGTCTTCTTTTCATTGCGGGCAACGGCTTGAATTTCCTTTTTTTTCTGGCCATGAATGTTTTGAATAACGGTATCTAAAAAGCGCGTTATCACACCGCGGCTTGGTAATTTAAGTGTGAGCGGCTGCAAGATGCCTGTCTCAAGATAGTTCGCCATTTTAGTGTAAGTCAAGTGCATGACCTTACGTCGATTGTGGTTGGTAAACAGTATGCGCTGCACATCACTGCGGTTTAGTATGATCTTGATCCGGGCAATTTTTTCCTCAGGCTCTGATTTATCGTCGAATAAATACCACTGTCCCCTCCGCATTTTGCTGATGCGTTGTTTGACTTCATCATTAAGGGCTCTCTGGTTTCCTAAATGATGCTCATCGGTTGGCATGAGATCGAAGTCGCAGGCGTCAGATGGGTTACCTGCGAGAATCGCTTCGTATTCTGTTTTGACATCTGTTAGGCAGGCTTCAACTGGTTCCGAATCAAAAGGCATCCTTTCGCAGAATGCCTCGATATGCCGGGGCAGCTTTAAAATGACCTCCCTCTGTCGCGCTGCGTTGCCTGTTGTTCCTTGAAGTGACCAAATCAACAGATCGGTCAACTTTTTGACGGCCTCCCACGATTTAGAATTAGGTCCCTTATAGTTGTAGACTTGCTGAAGAAATACATACCAAGAGCCCTGAAGCATAAAGATGAT
>CAXRCG010000165.1:0-28244 GCA_964228885.1 Pseudomonadales bacterium
CATGGCTGATATGGTCGGGCTAGACCTTGGTTGGAGAGCGCGCAAGATGGTGGGTGGTTCTAATGAAATTACCGCGCGTATCCCTGATGAACTGTGTGAACTCGGTCGCTATGGCCAGAAGAATGGTAAAGGGTACTATCAATATGCTGAAGGTGATCGGACGCCACGTCCAGACCCGATTGCCGATGAAGTTGTCGCTAGGGTTGCGAAGGATTCTGGTCTGAAGCAAAAAGCGTTTACAGATGAGGAAATTCTCAAGCGATGCATTTATCCTTTGGTAAACATTGGTGCCAAGTTGCTTGAAGAAGGTCATGCCTTGCGTGCTGGCGACATTGATACGGTTTATGTTAATGGTTATGGCTTCCCTACTTATGTGGGTGGACCTATGTGGTTCGCGGACGCACAGGGTCTCGATACCGTATTAGCCGATATTGAGCGCTTTTACGACGAAACCGGCGATGCTGTGTGGCAACCATCGGAACTTCTCAGGAAGCTTGTTGCCGAGGGTAAAAACTTCGCCTCACTAGACGCCTAAGCCAACGGCACCACGCGTTGCCGGTTAAGTAACCCACTGTCTTAGCGCTCGCTCAGGAATTCAAAACCAGCGAGTGCTCTGAGGGAGCGGGTTTCTTGTATCCGCCGGCGTGAAGGAAAGCATGATCGCTATTCGGATGTGTTTGTGGTCAATGCATTTGCTTTTCTAAACGCTGCTAAAGCAAGCACGGTAACGACATAAAAGGTAATAAACATGGCTAGCCCGCCGCCAAGAAATGCAATCGCGCCGGGTATGTCACCGGGTCCGAAAGGTGTATCGCCGATCGATAAACCTCGATTGGTTGAAAAGTTGCCACCCCAATAGAACAGCGTGTTTCCCCAGCCCATAATAATCATTCCCCAACCTGACCAGTTGAATTGACGCTCGTCAAGATCCAGTTTCAATATGATCATGGCGATCACTGCCATCATCACACCGTTAGTGATACCGCCAACGTGTGCGGCCTGCCAGCCACGGGTCGTCCCTGGAACCGATACTTCCCACACCGGTAGAGGCCACAAGGTGACTGCATCGAGTAATGAGAAAATAAGCATAACGCCGGCGGCAAGGCCAATGAGCAGGATCGTCATGCCATGTGCGATAACGAGATTGCTAAGTCTCTTTCGGGTTAGTGATGGTTGTTCGGCCATAGTAATTTCCTGTTTAGATTGATGACGGCGCCATCATTTCTTCTACGGATTTTTTTGAAAGCAAATGCGGATCCTTTCCTTCTGCATAATACTGGCGCCAGGCGACCGCCAGCGCATTTTGTGCGTCTGTACAAATGGGATGATTGCGTGGGTGATATTTACGCGAGAAGACGGGTAAAGCCGAAATGGCAAGATCCCAGGCGAAGCCGACAAAAAATTTCCAGGCTTTGAAAGCTCGTCTTGGTTGCTTATAAAAACCCTCGGCCTTCACCATATGTGCGAAGGCACGAAGCGTTTCCCAGGCAATATGGCTGTATGCGTAACAAATCATGCCCCGTCGATACCATTCATCATGGGGGTAGAATGCCTGGTAAAAGTCAAAGGCGACCGCGCCGTGCTCAACCTCTTCTACTTGATGCCAGACCCATAATGCTCTTATTGTTGGGTCTGCCTCTTTCATGAGTTCCTCGTACCTGTTGAGAATGATCATGCCGCCGAGGAAGGTAAAAGTCTCATAGCCTGCAGTAAAACCAATTTTGAAACGTTGGCTTTTACTGCTCGCGGCTTTCTCGAACCAGATTTTTGCTGATGTATCCAACTTGGTGATGTTCGGATATCGCTTGGCCATCTCTTGGGTCCAGTTAACGAAGTTGAAAGCATGATGAGCTTCTTGGCCAATAATGCGTTGAACATCGCCGATCAGCTTGGGTTCAGAGAGCGCGCCGCGATACTGACGCATGACTTTAACGAGGAATCGTTCGAAATGGGGAACGTGGATGCCCAGCGCATTGATGAAGATAGCAAAGTCAGGATTGCTCTTACTCCAAACCGGGTTCTGGCCCTCTACAGCCTTAAAGTCGAACTTGAGCGGGCGAACAGGAAAGTTGTCCATCGGGTGGAGCGCTTGTTGCACGCTGTCTTGGTTGTTCCTTTTTGAGTCGGATCGGTCATTGGCTGGATCAACCTTCTTTGATTCTGCATCGGATTGAGCAACCATAAATCTATACTCGGTTAGATAGCGTGGGGCCGATGTTAACGTGTTTGCAGGTAGGGGTAAATGATGCTTAGCTGCCGTGCTCGCCTGGTAGGCTTGCGCTAGGCGCATAGCAAGCGATGAGCGTCGGTAAACTCGCTGTTGATGTTCCTTCTCGGGTGCCCTCTATTAAATTTGGTAATACTCTTTGGAAGAATTTTCACTTAACTCACCCCCTATCGACAGGTGTTTTGTGTAGAATGTGCCGCTTCATTCAGGCCGATCCGGACGAACCGGATAAAAGGAGCGCTCTCAAATGCACAAGGTGAAAACCCTTAACAATATCTCTGAAAAAGGCTTGGGCAAGTTCGCGCCCGAAGCATACGAGCTTAGTGTCGATCACGCTGACCCAGAGGCGATTGTGCTGCGTAGTCATAAACTGGCAGCAGATGACATTACTCCGTCCCTCAGAGCGGTAGGTCGTGCTGGTGCTGGTGTAAATAATGTGCCGGTCGATGTTTGTACAGAACGAGGGGTCGTTGTATTCAACACCCCTGGTGCTAACGCGAATGCGGTAAAGGAATTGGTGATGGCGGGTTTGTTGCTATCTCGTCGCGGAATCATTCCCGGTATTGAATATGTCAATTCGCTGGCGGGCATCACCGATAAGCCAGAATTGAACAAGACAGTTGAAGCCGCGAAGAAGCAATTTAAAGGTAGTGAGCTGAAGGGCAGAACGATGGGAGTGTTAGGTCTTGGCGCTATCGGGTCCATGGTGGCTGAAATGGCATTGCAGATGGAAATGGACGTGCTTGGGTTCGATCCGGCACTGTCTGTTGAAGCGGCTTGGAGATTATCGAGTCAAGTGCGAAAAATGGAGAATATGCAAGCGTTGTTTGCACAGTCGGATGTTGTTTCAATCCACGTGCCCGCGCTTGACTCTACCCGGGGTATGATTAACAAGGAGGCGCTGGCTAGTTTTCGAGATGGTGCCGTATTGTTGAATTTTGCCAGAGAGGAGCTGGTCAATACTAACGATATGATAGAGGCTTTAGATAGTGAAAAAATTTCACAGTACATCTCTGATTTTCCAACACCGGAACTCATCGGTAAGGCGGGCGTAACCTCTACACCTCACCTCGGTGCGAGTACTGCTGAGGCGGAAGAAAATTGTGCCATGATGGTTGCGGACCAAATGATTGATTTTCTTGAAAACGGCAATATCAGAAACTCGGTAAACTTCCCGGCGTTGACCCTAGAGCGAACCGATGGTTTCCGAATAGCGCTTTCTAATAATAACGTGCCAAGAATATTGGGTAGCGTTCTGTCCATTCTTGCGGATAGAAACATTAACGTTATCGATATGTTGAACAAGAGTCGGGACAATATCGCATACAACTTAATTGATGTTGCCAGTGAACCAACCGCTGATTTGATCAGTGACATCGAGAAAATTGATGGTGTCATCAATGCTAGAAGCCTGGGAGAGGGTTAATCAGTCAGGCTGGCTTGTTTGTTTCGGTCTCTGATTTTGAAGCGTGCAGGATCAAGCAGCACGCGCCAACTCGTCGGCGTGGGTTCGTTGCATATTAGTCGTGCCAAATATTCGCCGCTGGCAGGCGCGTGCGTCGCACCGTGAGCGCCAAACCCTGCGCAGACATAGAGTCCCTTTTCGTAGCCGGTGAATTCGTTCGCGATCTTGCGTTGTCGGTTCTGAAGGCAGAATCGTTGTAGTGCACACCAGTTGGGTAGGCCGCCCACGATCGGTACTCGATCGCGGGTCGTGCACCGAACACCGACCTGTTCATCCACTATCTCGAAAGAAGTTCCAATCGTTTTCTGTAGTGCCGTCTTCAACTTTTGCGTGTCGTTGGCATCCGGTTGAAGGGAAATCGATTCTCGTGAGTTGGTTCCACTGAAGATACGTGTGCCGTCGTGGTTTTCGGGGAACAAGGTATTGCTGTTGCTGCTGCTGATAGCGTTGGACTGAAACTGTTCGGTACGAATTGATATCGCCTGTCCTCGATTCGTATTAAGCTCTAGGGGTTGCAAAATCTTGAGGGTTGAATATCCCGTTGCGAAGATAATGTTGGTCGCTTCGGTGATTTTGGTGCCCTGCAGGTTGAGTAAAGACCAGCCGTGCTCGGATTGCTCAATGTCTGAGACTTCGGTGTTGGCTAATAGGTCGATTTGTAACAGAGTCTCGTGATAAGCCGCCAGAACATTTAACCAAGCGGCTGACTTGAAGACCAAATATCCCAGACCTTCCTGGCGTTCGTAGCTTATAAAGGAATCGGGAAAATAGTCGGCAACTCGCTTTAACCGATCGACTTGTTCAGCATTTTTAGCGAGTTTCTCGTATTCGCATGCATTCGCGTGCTTCTCTCTTAACGCGTACTGAAATGCACTCAGGGAAAATATTGAGAAAGGATCAGGTTTAACGCTGATGTGAGGATAGACGGCAAGTTGATTGATGGCGGACGCGCCGCCGATGGGATGTGCCCCTTGTTCAATAACTTGAACCTTGTGCCCCCTCTTCAATAATGACTTAGCACAAGCAAGTCCAGCGATACCGGCGCCAACAATCACCGTTTGATTTTCTGTAGGATCTGCAATAGATGGATTTTGCGTGTGGAAATTCAGAGGGGCAGCATTGGTGTCATGCGTCTGAGTTTGGAATCTAGCCGTGAGCATCTCGAGCTTTTTGCCAAAGCCCTGTTTCTTAGCAACAATGAAGCTGTGGTCCGAAAGCCCTCTTCTCAATGCGCCTGATACTGAGTAGGAACTCAGTGTTGTACCTGAGCGACTGAGAGCCGATAGTCGGGAAAGGAGCTCAGTATTCCACATTCGCGCATTCTTGCCGGGGCTGAATCCATCGAGGAATATGGCATCAACTTTGTGCTGAAGTTCTTTGAGCGCAGTGACGTCTGCGCCCAGAATCAATGTGAGACAGATGTTGTTGGACAACCAGATGAGGTGTGTGCCGCGGGTGGTTGCGGGGTAAGCATCGATGAGTTCCGAGCCAAGGGTTTTCAGCTGTTCATCCTCAAGCGTCGCGTACATTTTTTTCAGAGAACGGTGGTCCACTGGATGTTTTTCGATCGAGATGAAGTTAAGAGTAGTTCCCGGTTTTGCTCGACAGGTTTGCCATAACTGTGCCGTCAGTAGGCAATTGAGACCAAAACCAAATCCAAGCTCCAGTATGGAGAAAGAAACTTTTCTCTCTTCCCAGCGTTCGCGGAGATTGTTTGCCTCCAAGAACACGTGGCGTTTTTCTTCTACACCCTGATCAGGGTTCCAATAGATGTCTCCGTATTTAGGAGAACGGGGTGCACCTGCGCTATCCCACTCGACCTGTGCGTAGGGTTGAAGATAACCCGCTGAAGTGTCGTCTGTTTTTCCGGTCACTATTTCGCAGACGAGTTGGTGGCAATTGGGCGGCTTGATTCTGTGATCCATTCGCTCCATGAGCCAGGATAGAGAATAGGCTCTGGATATCCAGCATGAACTAGGGCAAGAATATTATGTGCAGCAGTAACCCCCGAGCCACAGTAACAGGCTGTTTGAGTGCTGTTTAGAATCCCAACGTCAGCAAATCGAGCCTGTAATTCTGGGATCGATTTAAAATTCATTGTATCTGTCAGGTTTTGCATAAAGGGGAGGCAATGCGCGCCGGGGATGTGCCCGGCGATCGGGTCAATGGGTTCTACCTTGCCTTCGAACCGTTCTTGATCTCTTGCATCGATAATGAAGTTTCCGCTGTCGAGCAAATCGTCAGCGTCAATTGTTTTGCTGATAGAAGAAGTGGGCGTAAATTGTGAAGAAACCGGTTGGGGTACGGCTGCGTCAGTATTAAAACCGGCTAGCTTCCACGCGGCTAAGCCGCCATCGAGTACCGCTACGTTTGCATGACCAACCCAGCGCATCATCCACCAAAGTCTGGCGGCAAAAGCACCGTTAGCATCATCATAGGCGACGATGCGTGAATTGTTCGTGACACCCCATTTATTGAGTGTTTTCACAAATGCGTCTTTTTTAGGTAAAGGGTGTCGACCGGTTACGCCAGGTGTTATAGAGCCGCTCAGATCTTCTGACAGATGAGCGAATTGAGCCCCAGGTATATGCGCGCTATCGTATGCCTGTTTTCCTGCGGCTTCGTCCATCAGTGATGAGCGGCAATCGAAGATGAATAGTGATTCTCCGTCGCTTTGCCATTGCGCCAGTTCGACGGGGGTGATCAGTGTGCTCATAAATTTTCCTCAAGCGCCTTGTTCAAAAGCTATCCGCCAGCTATTTTGACCGAATAGCCCTGATTGACCAACTCGACCTTCAGTTTTTCTCGCTGATCACCTTGAAGAATGATCACCTCTCCCTCGATAGTGCCGCCAACCCCGCACTTGGTTTTCAGTTTTTTTGCGAGCGCTTTCATGTCTTTCGGGTTAAGCGGCAAACCTTTGATGGATGTGATGGGTTTGCCTGCGCGCCCTTTTGATTCTCTTTGTAGATAAATATGACCGCTGGTCGATCCTGCGGCAGTCTCGTCTGCTCGATGACAAATACAATCATTAACCGGTTGATTGCAGTTGGGACAGTGTCGACCCGACTCGGTTGAATAGACGAGACCGGACCGTTTTTTACTACCTTTTCGTTGTACCATGATCAGATGCTGATGCCTTACCCGTCCGAATAGATAAAGAGAGATAGATTATCGTTATGGGCGATCTGGCAGAAGTGAATAAGCTGAAACAAGAAGTCGGTAGTATCGGCAGAATCGAGGGTCATTGCTTCCATTACGGCACATTCGCTCCAAAGCGTAACGAGGCGTGTTGCCTGTTCCTCTTCAATTCTGGCGAGCGTTGTGACTGTGGTCTCATCCAACTGATACAGAAAAGGCCCATCGTCCTGCATCGTTCGGTAGACAAATTCAAGATCGTAAGCTTCGTCACTGAAACAGTGCGTGACCAGCGCATAGAGCTGAGATCTGGCCTCTCGGTGGTACTGTCTGCTTGACATGCACGGGAACCGTTCCGCTGGACTCTCGTCAATATCGAGATCGGAAGCGGCTTCAGGGCTGCCGACAAACAGAATTTGATGCACGTTAGAGTGCTTCTACCTCATCAGCCTGAAGACCCTTGTCTCCATCGATGACGAGGAATTTTACTCTCTGGCCCTCCGAGACGGCTTTGCGACCGCTCCCCTCAATGTTCCGGTAGTGAACAAATATGTCGTCGCCTTGGTCGCGGGTGATAAAGCCGTAGCCCTTTTTGACATTAAACCACTTAACCGTGCCGGATTCTTTCGATAAGACGTTCGACGCTGTACCGCCAGCGTTGGCTGAATTCTGGTTCGACATCGTGGCAAAAGTTGAGCCCACGAAAACTGCGAGAATGTACGTCGCAAGAGCGGTCATTTGATGGTTGTCTGCAGGCATTGAAAAACCGTTCCCGGTCGAAAGACCAAAAATGAGGTAGGCGAGCAGTCCTACGATGATGGAAATAACGATATTTTTGATGATGGAGTTCATAAGTTGTAAAAAGACCTAGAAAAACGAGATGAATGATACTCATAGCTGTAGTCGATTGCCAAGCGAGTATTGCTTTTACCTTTTTCAGCGATATCCAAGGTTTAAAGAGACTGGTTAGGGTTTAATGGCACTCAAAATCGAGCAATATTGTGTGACCGTTGATTCCAGTCCCATCCAGAGCGCATCAGTAATAATTGCATGGCCGATTGAAACCTCGTCAACGGGCGATACCTCTGTGCAGAACGCGCCGAGATTCTCGAGATTCAGATCGTGCCCAGCATTAACGCCGAGGCCCAGAGCGCTTGCGACCCGGGCTGCCTCTGCAAATAAAGTAAGGTTCTCCCGCCTTTTCACCTCATCCTGAAAGTAATCTGCGAAGGGCCCTGTGTATAATTCTATGCGCTCAACACCGAGGCGAGCTGCAAATTCTATTTGCTGAGGATCAGGATCCATAAACAGACTGACCCTAATCTTTTGACGCTGGAGTTCTTGTATAATTTCCGAGAGCTGATTTGATTCACCACGAAGATCCCAACCGTGATCTGACGTCAGCTGGTTAGGATCATCGGGTACCAACGTCGCCTGCTGGGGTTGGGTTTCCTTAACCAAGGACATAAAGCCAGGATATCCGTTTGATTCTGCGCCGGCGTAGGGATTGCCCTCAATATTAAATTCAATGTCCTTATATTTATCATCGCTTAACAATTGGGCGAGATCTCGAACGTCATTCGGTCTGATATGTCTTTGATCAGGGCGCGGGTGCACGGTGATGCCCTCGGCACCGGCTTCAAGGCAGGTTATCGCGGCGTCAACAACACTCGGTATTGTCGTATCTCTCGAATTTCTCACAAGGGCGACCTTGTTTAGATTTACACTCAGCTTCGTCATAGATAAGTCCTGTTAGTGTGGCAGGGAATTTAAGCCCAGCCGCTGTTGCCCCTTCGACCATATAATCGTCTAGCGATCCAAAAGCCTATGAGAAGACCGCTGAATATGACGCCAGCGCCGAGTAGAAACCAGTTTTGATTTTCATCGTCGTTTAGCTGACGAATAACCCGCATAAGGTCTTCTATCTCAGTGTTTAGGTTATCGCGTTCGATCGTGAGGCGTTTGTTGTCTTCGTTGATTGTAATTACATCCGCGGCCAGTGCGGTTATATCAGCAAGTTCCCTTTCTATCGTCTTGTTTTTTTCGGTTGCACCGTCGATTGAGCGCTTGAGGTCTGCATTCTCGGTATTCAGTGATTGTTGTCTTAGGAGTATTTGCTGGTATTCCGCCTCAAGTGCACTGTGTTCTTGTTTCAGCTTAACGAGCGCGTCTAATGCAATGGGTTGTTCGGTAAGATATTGGGTCTTGATCCAGCCAATGACATTACTTTGAGTCCTCACCCTGCTAAAACCGGTTTCTTTATTGGTTTCAAGTAACTCGAGGGGCGTGCCGCTTTTCAGACCCCGGTGCAGGATTCGATGCTCGGTTGTCTGTCCTCCCCTTAGGGGCACGTACAGCGTGTCTCTTACATAGACAGTTTCGGCCAGGGTGTTTGAGCACCATAGGAGCAGGACCGTAATGAAAAATATAAGGTGTGTGTTAGTGGACATGATTTTGAACTCAGCGTGAGAGTTGGTCGGTACCTTAATGCAGATTAGGGCTTAAGGTAGCACTTTCTTAAATGGTTTAACCTCGACCTTCGCGTAGACGCCAGCGGTGACGTATGGGTCTGCATTTGCCCAGTTTTGTGCTTCTTCTAAGGATCCGAATTCGGCAACGATGAGGCTCCCGGAGAATCCAGCTTCACCCGGGTCTTCGTTGTCGATCGCAGGGTGCGGACCCGCCAAAATAATTCGGCCTTCAGATTTAAGAGATTGCAGGCGATCAAGATGCGCAGGGCGAGCAGCGAGTCGAGCAGTCAAGCTGTTTTCAATATCCTGACTGATAATTGCGTATAACATAAAAAATTCCCCTTTGGATATCCGGGTAAATGGGATTCAAAACGCCTAATAAAATGACTTTGAGTAACAGGGGTGAAACTGGACCCATTCAGGACTAGCTATCCGCTGCATCTTTGGAGAATGCAGGTGGCGTCTTTGAGGTGTCCTCTGCTGTCTTAGGTTCAACTAAATAACCACCCTTCACCAAGTATACCATCGTGCAAATCATGTAAAACAAGGTAAGTGCAACACCACCAAACAATTTGTAAGTCACCCAAAAATCTAGACTGAAGTTGTACGCGACAACCAGATTAAGCGCGCCGGCGACGAAAAAACCTAGTGCCCAGCCATGGTTGATATTTCGCCATGCTCTGTCTGGCATATTCAATTGTTTGCCCATCATTTTTTTGAGTAAATTAATCTTCAAAAGGACGAGGCTGCCCCATAGTGTGATCGCGAACAGCCAGTTGACGATGGTAGGTTTCCATTGGATGAAAACCTCGTTGCGAAACAGGAGCGTGGCGCCGCCAAAAATCATGGCTATCGCAAAAATAACCAGCGTTTTCTTTTCTACCGTGCCTGTCGTGAAATACTCATAAGCTACCTGTAGGAGCATGCCGGCCATCAATACGCCTGTGCTCAGGTAGATGTCCTTGGTTGTAAAGTAGACCCCAACAAACAGAGCCACGGGTATAAATTCGATAAATTGCTTCATAAACTCCTGATCTTTTCGTGCGGAAATCACAACATCTGTAAAGAGAGACCTATGTTAACCCAGTTTTAGTCTGCTTTAACTAGATAAATGAGCGAGTAAGAACGCACGTTTCTATTTCTGTGTGTCTTCCGCGGAAAAATAGTTTAATTGAAGTACTGAGAAACCTGGGCGAACTTAAGGGTTCTTGTGATTTGACCGATACTTACAGCGTTTTATCCTCTATGATGCAAGTCGCTTTCGCGAGCGCCTGCAACAGGCCCGTGAAAATGTAGGAAAACGCCAACTTGGGGTCTCGCGTGCAACAAGCAAAATTACGAGCAACGTATATTAATCAGGTATTATGAGTCAGTTTTTCCGAATACATCCCGATAATCCCCAACATCGGCTGATCGTTCAGGCGGTCGATATTATGCGTCGCGGCGGCGTTATTGCCTATCCCACAGACTCTGCCTATGCACTTGGCTGTCACATTGGTGACAAACATGCCCTGCAACGGCTTCGGCAAATACGTCGGTTGGATGATGATCATCATTTTAGTCTCGTGTGCCGTGACCTGTCTGATCTGGGGATCTATGCAAAGGTTAGTAATGCGGCATATCGTTTACTTAAAGCGGCAACTCCTGGTCCTTATACCTTCATCCTGCAGGCGAGTCGTGAGGTTCCCCGGCGACTGATCAATCCCAAGCGAAAAACAATAGGTCTGCGCGTACCTGGAAATGAAATTTGTTCTGCCCTGCTGGCAGAGCTGGGTGAACCTATCATGAGTTCAACGCTGATCATGCCCGGTGATGAGTATCCTCTGTCTGATCCTTACGAAATGCGAGAGTTGCTTGAGCATCAAGTTGATCTGGTGATTGATGGTGGCTATTGCGGTTTGGAGTCGACCACGGTGATCGATCTGGAGCAGGACGTGCCTGTGGTCGTGCGCGAAGGTTGTGGGGATCTTGATTTATTTGTGGCGTGATTGTTATCGCTAAAAAGATGCCAATATGAAAACGCTAATTCCTTATAAAAAGTGCGCGTAAGTGTAGGTTGTTACGATATACTGCGTGTCGAGAAAAACAATGAAAAGACTCCATTGGAACGACCTCCGATTAGGCTTGTGAAATTACAAATGTCTACAATTATCCCGGCTAGTGTTAGCGAGTGAATATGCTTGACTCACAGAACCGCGTCCTTTCAGGTATGCGCGCCACCGGGCGCTTGCATCTGGGGCACTACCATGGGGTGTTGAAAAATTGGATACAGCTGCAGCATGAATATGATTGCATGTTTTTTGTCGCAGACTGGCATTCACTCACCACGCATTATGAAAGTACGGAAATCATAGAGGATAGTGTCTGGAACATTGTGATTGATTGGCTGGCTGCCGGCGTAAATCCGGGTTCGGCAACCCTTTTTATCCAATCTAGAATTCCTGAACATGCGGAACTCCACCTGCTGTTGTCGATGATTACGCCGTTGAGTTGGCTGGAGCGGGTACCTAGTTACAAGGAGCAACAACAGAAGCTTGACGAACGAGATCTTTCAACTTTCGGGTTCTTAGGTTATCCACTGTTACAGAGCGCGGATATTCTCAGCTATAAAGCGGGTTGGGTACCTGTAGGTGCCGATCAGGTGCCACATGTAGAATTGACTCGAGAATTGGCCCGACGTTTTAACCATATTTATGGACGTGATACTGGGTTTGAGCAGATAGCCGAAGACGCGATTAAAAAGCTGGGGCGGAAGAATGGTAAGCTTTACAGGGAGTTACGGCGTGGCTTCATGGAGCAGGGAAATCATGAGTCTCTCGAAGAGGCCCAGGCGCTGCTGCAAGACCAGCCGAATATTTCGCTGGGCGACAGGGATCGCCTCTTTGGTTATCTTGAGGGTGGCGGAAAGATCATCCTGCCAGAGCCCCAAACGCTCTTGACTGAGGATTCGGTGATGCCGGGGCTCGATGGTAATAAAATGTCAAAATCTTATGGCAACACGATTACCCTGAGAGAAGACAGCGATTCAGTTGCGCAAAAGATCAAAACCATGACAACGGATCCTGCCAGAGTAAGAAGAAATGACCCCGGTGAGCCAGATAGATGCCCGGTATTTAGCTTGCACAAGATATACTCTGACGACAAAACCAGAGAGTGGGTGACAGCGGGTTGTACGAGTGCCGGGATCGGATGCATCGATTGTAAAAAACCGCTGATTGATGCAATTTTGGCGGAGCAGCAGCCAATGCGTGAACGTGCGCAACAGTACGAGGAGAATCCGGAGCTTGTGAAGAGCATTGTTGCCGAGGGTTGTGAGAAAGCCCGTGTCATCGCTAAATCTACGCTTGAAGATGTACGATTGGCAATGGGGCTAGATTATCGGTCATGACAATTTGCGCCCCTTTCGGGGGGCTGCAAGCGCATGCCAGCCGCGCAGCTGGCGATAAACTTTGAGATAAATTACTACAACGATGACTAACGAAAAGCCTGAAAATCCGGTCAATGAAAATGCGGACCTTGAAGAAGCACAGTCTGGAGATGTTGCGAATGGATCACAATCCGGCATTGAAATAGCGGCTGCTGGCGCACAAGTGTCAGGTTCCGCCGAAGCGTCTGTCACCGCAGAAGTTGTGGCTGGGACACAGGCTGAATTGGATAGTCAGACTGTGTCCCAGAGCGAGATGCCTTTTGCCGTGGTTGAAGGCAAACCGATGACCCAGATGCCTCTTGATTTATACATCCCGCCGGATGCGCTGGAAGTATTTCTTGAGGCTTTCGAGGGTCCGCTGGACTTATTGCTTTATCTCATCAAACGACAGAATCTGGATATTCTTGATATTAAGGTTGCAGAAATCACCAAGCAATATATGGACTACATCGAATTGATGAAGGACATGCATTTCGAACTAGCGGCGGAGTACTTGGTAATGGCAGCGGTGCTGGCAGAAATCAAGTCGCGCATGTTGCTACCCCGCCAAACAGAAGATGAAATTGATGAAGATGATCCCCGTGCAGAGTTGATTCGGCGTCTTCAGGAATACGAGCGATTTAAAGATGCAGCACTGAATCTTGATGACATACCTCGTTCCAACAGAGATTACTGGATTGGTTCTGCTGATGCGCCTGTGGTTGATAAGCCGAAGCCGCTGCCAGATGTTAAACTTCAGGAAATGCTGATCTCGCTCGCTAAAGTGCTTAAGCGTGCGGAGAGTGTTGGTAGTCACAAAATTGAACTTGAGCCGCTGTCTACCAGGGAACGAATGTCGAGTATTCTTGATCAGGTGCAACTTGCAGGAGACAATTTCGTGCCTTTTCTCGCGCTGTTCGACCCAACAGAAGGCAAGGCGGGTGTTGTGGTCACTTTCCTTGCGATGATGGAACTCATTAAGGAGTCTTTGCTTGAAATTGTTCAGACCGAAGCCTTCGCGCCAATTCACGTGAAGGTTAAAGCCGTATCCGATGCGGTGATCGAGCCGCTTGAGTTGAATTAGCAGCAGAGCAAACCAGTTAGTTTCTATCCAATAAAAACACTGAAGAATAAGAATACATATGAGTGAAATACCAGCCCTAAAACAAATCATTGAAGGCGCGATACTCGCTGCTGACCAGCCTCTGAGTATAGACCTGATGATTCATCTATTCGAACATGAGCCGCCAACGCGAGCAGAGGTTCGCGCTGCGCTAGCAACCATTGCAGAGGAATGTGATGGCAAAGGTTTTGAATTAAAGGAAGTAGCGAGCGGTTATCGATTCCAGGTTAAAACCGAGTATGGCCAGTGGGTTAGCCGTCTGTGGGATGAACGTCCGCCAAGGTATACGCGAGCGCTACTGGAGACGCTTGCACTAATAGCTTACAAACAACCGATTACTCGCGGTGATATTGAAGAGATAAGAGGAGTAACGGTCAGTACGAATATCATGCGAACCTTGTTGGAACGCGAGTGGATTCGCGTCGTGGGGCATAGAGATGTTCCCGGCAAGCCTGCTATTTACGCCACGACAAAGTCGTTCCTTGACTATTTTAATTTGAGTAGCCTTGATGAACTTCCGACGCTTTCGGAAATAAAGGATCTGGATAAGGTCAACGAAGAACTTGACCTTGATGATGAAATCGTAGAATCGCGCACGCTCGAGATACCAACAGACGAGGAAGCCGAGTCTGCCGACGCTGACAGCGAGCGTCTTGCGGAAGTCACAGACAAAGTGAATGAGATTGAAGAAAATATTAAAAACCTGTTTCGGGAAGAGGAGGCTGCGGAAGAAGCAGCGGATGAAGAGCTGAATGAGATCATAGAGGAATCTGAAGGAGTCGCAAGAAATTTGGAATTGGACGCTGAAGCCAATGCAGCTTCAGACATCGAAAATACTGATGTTAAGGTGGAAATTAACTCGGGCGAGCTTTCCGATAGTAGTGCCATAGATGCGTCAGACAATACCCATGAATCTGAGCCTCGAGGCCAGTCTTAAATGAACGCATACGCATACCGCAACACGCAAGCAAGTGCTCTTTTGGGTGATGTTTGATGGCAGATAAGTTACAAAAAATACTTGCCAACGCCGGGTTGGGTAGTCGGCGTGGTATCGAGAAGTGGATTCAAGAAGGGCGGGTGAGTGTCAACGGAAAGGTTTCAACAATCGGCGATCGGGCAGAAGATACAGATCGGATATTTGTTGATGGCAAGCCGATTAAAATTGTTACGCAGGCCCATCGACATTTGTTATATAACAAACCGCCAAATGAAATTTGTTCGCGTAACGACCCAGAGGGTCGCAAGTCGGTGTTTAAAGGATTGCCGCGGCTGGAAAAACAGCGCTGGATTTCTGTAGGCAGACTGGATTATTCAACCAGCGGGTTGCTGTTGTTTACAACTGATGGCGCGCTTGCAAATAAACTGATGCACCCTTCGTTCCAGATTGAGCGAGAATATGCCGTGCGAGTACTGGGCCACGTTACGGAAGAAAAGCTGACTGCGATGCGTGAAGGGGTTTTGCTTGAAGATGGATTGGCAAAATTCACCGATATCCAGAAAGGGCAAGAAGAAGATGAGAGTGCAAACCAGTGGTACTACGTGGTGATCATGGAGGGGCGCAATCGTGAAGTTCGACGTCTTTGGGAATCCCAGGACCTCACCGTTAGCAGGCTTAAGCGAACGCGCTACGGAAGTTTTTTTATTCCCAGTTCGGTGAAGTCTGGCAAGTCAATTGAACTTAAAGGTCGTGATGTCGATGACCTTTATCTCATGGCTGGTGTTGAGCCCATGCAACAGAAACAACATCGACAGGATTATCGCAAAGGAAAGAAGGCGCCCCGAGGAGGTCCGCGATCAGGTGTGCGCCAGAGAAAAGAGGAAAGCGCGAAGGGGCGGGTAAAACCAAGCTGAAGGTTTAGTCTATTGTTTTTGGCAATGAGCCGGGTGATACCTAGCCTTGAAGCGTCTCGCCTTTGATATGCTTGGAATCATTGCCCATAAGATAAAGGTATAGGGACATTAGATCCTCTGGTGCCTTTAAAGTGGCAGGATCTTCGTTTGGGTACGCGGTCGCCCTCATACTGGTGCGGGTGCCTCCAGGATTTAGGATGTTAACCCTAACAGAGGAGGCATTTTCCAACTCTTCCATGAGCAGTTTTGCCAGACCCTCAAGTGCATATTTAGAAACCGCATAGGCGCCCCAGTAAGCGCGTGGTGTCGCACCGACCCCAGAGCTGGAAAATAGCAGCGAAGCATTTGAAGACTGCCGGAGTAGCGGCATAAAAATACGTGTCAAAAGAAAAACAGCATGCAGGTTCACTTGCATCACTTTCATCCAAGTATTGATATCGTAATGTTCAACTGGAACTCTCTCTCCCAGAATAGCCGCGTTGTGAAGTAACCCGTCAAGGCGCCCATATTGTTCCTCCATGACTTCCGCAAGTTTTTGTATCTCATCCGGCGTCGCGGTCGCAAGGTCCATAGGTGCGATACCAGGTTCAGGTGCGCCCGAGGCGACAATCGCATCGTAGACGCTTTCAAGCTTTGAAGTCGTTCTACCAAGTAGAATCACTGTTGCGCCGTGATTAGCATAGGTGATAGCCGCAACTCTGCCGATGCCGTCACCGGCCCCTGTTATTAGAATGATTTTGTCTTTGAGCAGATCTGCGGGGGCATTGTAGTCCATAGTAAAATCCGAGTGCCTGAATAAAAAAACAGTAGATGAGTATGGTTGTAATTGTACAGGTGATAAGAAGAAGCGTCCGCTTAATTTATGCCTGAATCTGGCGTTTAGCGCCTAAAACAACGGTCAATAGATATTGGCCCTTTGTCATATTGTTAGAATAGCGAAGCGAGTCAATCCGCTGATGTCGCATAGGCAAGATAATTGACATCGGTATCGTCACCGAGTTTGTAGATACCTGTCAGTGGGTTGTAGGTCATGCCTGTGAGATCCTGCAGCAAAAGACTTTCCTGACGCAGCCATTTGCCCAATTCGGAGGGTTTGATGAACTTGTCATAGTCGTGAGTGCCTTTTGCCAACAGTTTAAGAATATATTCGGCGCCTACCACTGCCAGCGCGTAAGCCTTAGGGTTACGGTTGATCGTCGAGAGAAAAAGATGTCCGCCTGGTTTTAACAGTTTGCCACAGGTTGCAATAATCGAGTGTGGGTCAGGGACGTGTTCGAGCATTTCTAGGCAGGTAATGACATCAAATTTGCCTTTCCCCGTTGACTCTCGCTCAGTATGTAAATCTTCGATCGAGGATAACTGATAATCAATCTGAAGTTTGGATTCGTGTTGATGCAGTTTTGCGACCTGAAGTGCTTTGGGCGCTAAATCAATTGCCGTAACATTCGCGCCCGCGGCCGCCAACGATTCGCTCAGAATTCCCCCGCCACAACCGACGTCAAGGACTTGTTTCCCTTTCAGGTCGACTCTTTCCTGAATGTACCCAACACGTAACGGGTTTATCTCATGTAGCGGTTTGAATTCGCTATTTTTATCCCACCACTTTCGTGCGAGTTCGTCGAACTTGTGGAGTTCACCCTCGTCCCAGTTGTCGCTTGCGTTAGCTTGTTCTTGGCTCATGTAGTTACTCGTCTTTGACGCTAGCTGCAAAGTGCTATCTTCTCACAGTCGTAGGCGCCGGGTCATGAAAGAATTTTTGACTGCCACTGTCGAGCGTTGGCGTGCATGCGAGCCGTGTCCATATTCGTTAGGATGCGGTCTGACAATTGGTGTTCGCCATCGATCCATACGTGACAAACTTGGTTCCCAGAGGCCGCGTAAATCAGTGCCGAGGCTGGGTTGAGCATAGGCTGAAACTTTAACGCGGAGAGATCCACCGAAATCATATCCGCGCACTTTCCAGGTTCGAGGCTGCCAATTTTGTCCTCAAGGCCCAAAAACTTCGCGCCGTTGATAGTGGCCATCTCGATAACATCATATATAGGTAGGGTCGAAGCGTTGTCAGTCATTCCTTTTGCCATCAGCGCAGCTATTTTCATCTCTTCAATCATGTCTAGATTGTTATTGCTGGCGGCCCCGTCAGTGCCAAGCGCAACATTAACGTGATGAGACGTTAGGTCACTCACTGGGCAAAAGCCACTGGCCAATTTGAGATTGCTGACAGGGCAATGGGCAATATGGGTCTGTCGTTGAGACAGCTCCTTCATCTCCTGCGGAGTGAGTTGCGTCATATGAATGGCTTGAAGTGACGGGGACAGGATGCCAATTTCTTTCATACGCTGAATGGGTCGTTTGCTTGTTTCAGTGATCGCGTCGGATACTTCTGCAGCCGTTTCATGAAGATGCAGGTGAATCGGCATTTCCAATTGTTCTGCGAACATGCACACCTGTTCAAATCCAGCATTTGTGACACTGTAGGGTGCGTGCGGGGCGAGTGCGGGCGTGATGAGTTTCTGATTTTTCAGCGTATCGCGTACGCCAAGGCCCTTGTTGATATGTTCCTCCTCGGTGTTTGCCCATGCATTGGGGAAATGAATGATCGGTAAACCTACCTGTGCTCTGAATCCATGCTCAATATAGGCTTTTGCCGAGGCATCCGGGAAAAAATAGCTATCTGCAACTGTCGTTGTCCCAGAGCAGATCATCTCGGCAATTGCCAGTGTTGTGCCGTCATAAACAAATTCAAAGTCGACCAGGCGATTTTCAATCGGCCAGATATGTTCCGCTAGCCAGGTTTTAAGTTCAAAATCGTCTGCATATCCGCTGAGTAACGCCATCGCAGAATGTCCGTGCGTGTTAATAAGTCCAGGCATTAGCAACTGATTTGGTAGCTCAAGGTTGGTCAATTCCGGATAGTTTTCGGGTATTTCGGCGGTCGGTAATATTTCCGCAATTTTGTTCTCAATGACGACTAGAGAGTAGTTTTCGAGGATTGAATTTCTTGGAATAACGGGCAATAGCCAGCGAGGACTGACAATGAAATTTGTGTTGATCGTCGACATTTATATCTAGGTTTCCGAAAGGCGCAAAATTGCCCTTTATTATAACAATGAATGGCAATTGATTGGCCATAAAAGTGGTCTATCAGGTGCTGTCCGTGGTACCATACGATGCTTCTGCAAACGCGATTTGCCACAGGTTGTACCCTCTAATTCATGTCTGATTTTGACAACGATATAACGACAGTAAATATAGAAGACGAGCTCAAACAGTCGTATATAGACTATGCGATGAATGTGATTGTCGGGCGTGCGCTGCCTGATGTCAGAGACGGTCTTAAACCCGTTCATAGGCGCGTGTTGTTCGCAATGAACGACCTAAATAATGCGTTTAACAGGCCTTACATGAAATCCGCAAGGGTTGTCGGTGATGTTATCGGTAAGTATCACCCCCATGGTGACACTGCAGCTTACGATACGATAGTGCGTATGGCGCAGTCGTTTAGCATGCGATACCAGTTGATAGACGGTCAAGGAAACTTTGGTTCGCTTGACGGCGATAACGCGGCGGCCATGCGTTACACAGAAATCCGAATGCAAAAGATCGCCCACGAACTGATGGCTGATCTGGATAAAGACACGGTTGACTTCACAGAGAATTATGATGGCACGCTAATGATGCCGTCGGTGTTTCCTTCCAAGGTGCCGAATCTGCTGGTTAACGGTTCCAGCGGTATCGCTGTCGGTATGGCAACCAATATTCCACCCCATAATCTCACGGAAGTTGTCAATGCTTGTGTGGCATTGCTCGATGATCCTGATATTGATATCGATGGTCTTATGGAGCACGTGCAGGGGCCTGATTTCCCTACCGGGGCGATTATCAATGGTCGTGCTGGTATTGTCATGGCCTATAGAACAGGTCGCGGGCGCATTCAGGTGCGCGCGCGTTGCGAAATAATCAGCGATGAGAAGAGCAAGCGTGACACGATCATTATCAAGGAAATTCCATACCAGTTAAATCGGGCGCGATTGATCGAAAAAATCGCTGAATTGGTAAAAGACAAAAAGATCGAGGGTATTACTGAGCTGCGGGATGAGTCGGCAACAGATACGAGAATAGTGCTTGAACTTCGAAGGGGTGAAGTTGGCGAAGTTGTGCTGAATAACTTGTATGCTCAAACCCAGTTGCAGAGCGTATTTGGTATCAATATGGTGGCGTTGGTCGACAATGAGCCAAAGGTACTTAACCTCAAACAGATTCTCGAGGCTTTTGTGCTGCATCGCCGCGAGGTAGTTACCAGACGGACCGTATTCTTGCTTCGTAAAGCCCGCACTCGAGGCCATGTGCTAGAAGGGTTGGCTGTCGCATTGTCTAATATAGACCCTGTCATTGCGCTTATAAAAGCCTCGGCAAATGTTCAGGAAGCACGTGAAAAGCTGATTTCTACACCATGGCGTTCCGAGAGTGTGGAGAGCATGCTGGCGCGCGCAGGAAAAGACGCGGCGAGACCAGAGGGGCTCGAAGATATCTACGGCTTTAAAGATGATGGCTTCTATCATCTGAGCCCTGACCAGGCACATGCGATTCTAGAGATGAGGCTAAACCGTCTCACCGGACTAGAACAGGAGCGTTTGCTCGAAGAATACGAAGAGATTATCAAGACGATCGCTGACTTGATGGAGATTCTCGAGGTGCCTGAGCGGCTGATGCAGATTATTCGTGATGAGCTTGTGGAATTGCGTGATGATTTTGGCGATGAGCGTCTTACCGAAATTGTTAGTACTCAGGAAGACCTGACGACCGAAGATCTGATAACAGAACAGGATATGGTTGTTACGCTCTCAAACGGAGGCTATGCAAAGACTCAGCCGGTTGTAGACTATCAAGCTCAGCGAAGGGGCGGGCGAGGTCGCTCCGCAAGTGCTGTGAAAGACGAAGACTACATAGAGAGACTGTTAGTTGCGAGCACGCACGACACAATCCTTTGCTTCACCAACCGTGGAAAAGTCTACTGGCTCAGGGTTTTTCAGATCCCTGTGGCTAGTCGGGCAGCCAGAGGAAGACCAGTTGTCAACATTCTTCCATTGGATGAGGGTGAACGCATTACGGCGATGTTACCTGTCTCAGAATACCGTGAAGACCAATTCATCTTCATGGCAACAACGAACGGCACAGTAAAGAAAACGCCGTTAATGGACTTTTCAAGACAGCGTACCTCGGGCTTGATCGCAATCGAGCTGGAAGAGGGCAACATGCTGATAGGTGCGGCCATTACCAATGGCGATTCAGACGTCATGTTGTTTGGCAGTAGCGGAAAGGTGATTCGCTTCAAAGAGTCTGATGTCCGTGCAATGGGTAGAACGGCTAGAGGTGTTCGTGGCATTAAGTTAAGAGGTGAGCAGGCGGTGATTTCGCTCATAATTCCTCACGCAGAAGGTGAAGTGCTGATTGCCAGCGAAAACGGCTACGGGAAACGCTCTGCAATAGCAGATTATTCCGTTATCGGTCGAGGTGGACAGGGCGTGATTGGTATGAAGCTTAGTGAGCGAAATGGTGCCGTAGTGGGTGCGATTCAGATCTTTTCTGGCGATGAAGTCATGTTGATTAGTGACCAGGGAACGTTGGTGCGCACCCGCAGTGAAGAAGTGTCTGTGCAGGGAAGAAATACTCAAGGTGTGAGACTTATCAATTTGGGTGGCGATGAACACTTAGTTGGACTCGCTCGGGTGGAAGAGCCTGCCGACGACGAGGACTCTTTGGCATCCAATGAAGTTGCGGCTGATACCGACACAGCTGATACCGACACAGGTGGTGAGATGGGTGACACCGCCGATAGTGGTCCTAGCCCCGATGAAGCTGATACTCAGTAATTATTGCTTGCGCATAGCACCGACGCTGTTTAATGGCGGGCGTCCCGGTACTTAACGATTCGCTGCCCTTCGTCTTTGGGTTGTCATTTGGTACTCTGCAGAATTGAAGCTGATTTTATTAACTGAATTGACAAGAAAATGACAGAATCCAAGGACAAGCTCGGCGAACTCAGGCAGAAAATCGACCAGATTGACGCCGATATTCTTAAACTTATCAATAACCGGGCTGAGTGCGCGCTGGAAGTTGCTGAAGTAAAACAACAAGAATCAGGTGATGTAGCGCCGGTCTATTACCGTCCGGAGCGAGAAGCCCAAGTCTTGAGAACGATTGCGTCACTCAACAAGGGGCCGTTGAGTAATGAAAAAGTGACTCAGGTTTACCGTCAGATAATCTCCGCCTGCTTGGCCCTCGAAGAGCCTCTTAAAGTTGCCTACCTGGGTCCCGAGGGCACGTTTACTCAGCTAGCGACGCTGAAACAGTTTGGTTTGTCGGTCATTGGTCAGCCGATGGTGACAGTCGATGACGTATTCAGGGAAGTTGCCGCGGAAAATTGCCATTACGGTGTGGTGCCGGTGGAAAACTCAACAGAGGGCGTCGTCAGTCATACATTGGACAACTTTCTGAGTTCCACACTAAGAGTCTGCGGCGAGGTCGAATTGCGAATCCATCATCACCTGATGATGTCACCGGGTGCCTCGCCAGACAAAATTACAAAGATCTATGCTCACCAACAAACATTGGGGCAATGTCGACGATGGCTGGACGGTCACTATCCTAAAGTCCCGCGATTGACTGCGACAAGCAACGCTGAAGCAGCCCGCAAGGCTCTTCAAGAGAGCGATGCTGCCGCCATTGCCGGCGAGATCGCTGCGGAAACCTATGGTCTTGAAGTGCTTTCCAAGAAGATAGAAGACGAATCTGATAACACCACCCGGTTTATTGTTGTTGGCCGTGAAGCGATTGGTCCAAGTGGTAAAGACAAAACTTCGATTATGGTGTCAACGCATAATCAGCCTGGTGCGCTTTATAAGTTACTTGAACCATTTCATCGCCACGGGGTCTCCTTGACTTCGATTGAAACCCGACCCTCAAGAACCGGTATGTGGTCCTATGTGTTCTTTATCGACTTTGAAGGTCATAGTGAAGACGAAGCGGTAAAGACCGTGTTGAGTGAGATTGATAGCGATGCCCTGGAAGTGAAGATGCTGGGCTCTTACCCAAGGGCGATCCATAGCTGATCACGCAAACTCGCCTGTATTTCAACCCCGCTTTTGGCCATCCCTATGGCCTTTACTGGCAAAAGGAAGTAAACATGACCGCAGATTTTTTTGAATTGGCATTCAAAGGCATCAGGGGCTTGCAACCATATCAGCCTGGTAAACCCGTTGAGGAACTGGAACGTGAGCTTGGCCTGAAAGACATCATCAAGCTTGCGAGCAATGAAAACCCACTCGGACCCAGCGAACAAGTTGTGAAGGCATTAACCGCTGTCTTGCCGGAAGCGGCGCGCTATCCTGATGGCAGTGCTTTTGAGTTAAAGAAAGCGCTAGCTAGGAAATTGAACGTGGCTGAGGAGTCGTTGACGATAGGTAATGGCTCTAACGATGTGTTGGAGTTACTTGCTCGTGTTTATATCAGGCCCGGCGCGGAAGTGCTTGTTTCTGAGCACTCATTTGTTGTTTATCCATTACTCACGATATCTCTTGGTGCGGAACTGATAACCGTGCCGGCCCTCAACTATGGCCAGGATCTTGATGCCACGCTCGATGCTGTAACGGCTAAAACGCGTATGGTTTTTATTGCAAACCCCAACAATCCAACGGGCACATGGCTGAGTGAAAAAGCAATCAGATCTTTTCTGGATCAAGTGCCCGACGATGTGATCGTCGTGCTGGATGAAGCCTATTTCGACTATGTCGAAAATGACGACTATCCCGATGGCATTCAGTTATCCAAAGAGTACCCCAATCTGGTGGTGACCAGAACTTTCTCTAAAGCCTATGGTCTTGCGGGGTTACGCATAGGTTATTCGGTCAGTCATCCACATATGGCGGATATGATGAACCGGGTGAGACAGCCGTTCAATGTAAATTCCCTCTCGTTGGTTGGTGCACTCAAAGCGCTGGATGACACGGACTATATTGAGCAGGTTGTTGCGCTCAATAAGGCTGGGCTTACCTATCTGGAAACCGAATGCGATGTGCTAGGTTTAGGCTACATCCCTTCGGCGGGTAACTTTCTAACGATTGATTTTGGTCGTGATGCCATGCCAATTTATGAAGCGCTGCTCCGCGAGGGTGTTATTGTTCGCCCCATTGGCGTATACGGGCTACCAAATCATTTGCGGGTTACCGTCGGCTTAAAGACAGAGAACGAGCGCTTTATCCAATCTTTGAAGCGGGTTTTGGGATAGATATGGTTCAGGGGTCGAACATTAAATTTCTCAATCAGGTGCTATCCTGTGGCTGAGCAACCCGACAAGACGCTGTTTTTTGATCGTGTCGCTATTCTAGGGCTGGGGCTTATTGGTGGTTCGTTGGCCCGTGCACTGAAGTCAGCCGGTGTGGCTCGGCACGTCGTGGCCTTTGACCTTGATCAGGCGCAGCTGGATCTGGGGCTTTCCTCCGGTGTAATCGACGAATGGTGTGAGTCTGCTGCAGACACCGTTTTAGAGGCCGATTTGATTGTTTTGGCGGTACCAGTGATGGCGGTCGCTTCAGTCCTGGCGCAAATCAAGCCGGTGCTGCAGTCAAAAAGCATTCTGACGGATGTCGGTAGCGTTAAAGGCTATGTGCTGGAGGCATTTGAAGATGCATTCGGGGAGGTGCCTGATAATTTTGTTGCGGGACACCCAATCGCCGGGTCGGAGAGACATGGTGTCGCTGCTAGTGATGAAAAACTCTTTACGAATCATAAAGTTATTATCACACCGCTGAAGTCAACAAACCCGGAGGCAGTCTCCGCGATAGAAACCATGTGGCAGTTTGCCGGTGCAAGCGTCGTGATGATGGATCCTGCGCATCATGATCAGGTCTTGGCCCAAACCAGCCACCTACCGCACCTTTTGGCGTATGCGCTGATAGACACGCTGTCGGCGCAGGGGGATTCTCTCGAGATATTCGAATACGCGGCGGGTGGACTGCGAGATTTTTCCCGAATTGCTGCTTCTGACCCGACCATGTGGCGGGATATATTCAAGTCCAATAGTGATGCTGTTTTATCGATCTTGAACCAATATCAACACGAGTTATCCACCCTGCAAGCTTTGATTGAGGACGGAGATTTTGATCAACTTTCCGCCGTTTTCGTGCGGTCTAAGAAAGCGCGGGACCATTTTTCTGAAGTCCTCGCGCGACGCGAGACTAACAAAACGTAAGAGAAGCAATGAGCACACCCGCTAGCAAGACAGAAAAGCCGCCTGTGATTACGATAGATGGCCCCAGTGGGTCCGGAAAGGGCGCTATTACGCACAAATTGGCCAAGAATCTGGGCTTTCACATCTTGGATAGTGGCGCGCTTTATCGATTAATCGGACGTGCGGCACGTAAAAGTCAGACATCTTTCGATGATGAGCCGGGTTTGGCACGCATATCTCGCGAAATGGTGGTTAAATTTTTGCCCTCAGATAACCCGGAAGAGCCGCTCCACATTCTCCTGGAGGGAGAAGAGGTCACGAAAAGTCTACGTACTGATCAGGCCGGGCAGGATGCTTCCCGGGTCGCACCTATTGCTGCTGTGCGAGAGGGCATTGGTGAGCTGCAAAGAGGTTTTTTAATGTCTCCGGGGCTTATCGCCGATGGGCGAGATATGGGTACGGTTGTATTCCCGGATGCGGATGTGAAAATTTACCTGACAGCTAGCGCGGAGATTCGCGCGCAAAGAAGGTATAAGCAGTTGAAAGATAAGGATATTAGTGTTACCCTCCCCGACCTTTTTCAGAGCATCAAGGACAGAGACGAGCGGGATATGAACCGAGAGGTTGCTCCCCTTAAGCCTGCCATTGATGCGGTTGTGATAGATAGCTCGCTGATGAGCCTCGATGAAGTGTTTGAAGCTGTTATTGCAATCGTAAGAGAAAAGGTGTGAAAGAAAGCTTTGAAACTAAAGCTTTGAAACGAAAGCGAGAAAAAGAAAACGCGTAAGTGAAAGAACCGGGATGAATTGCTGATACTCTCCAGCAGTCGCAATTTTCCCAATCAAAAACCAGACCCGCTGATGTTGGTATTGTCTCTGAGTTTGATAAGCGCACTTCAAGTTTCGTTCGTTTGTGTTAGTCAAACGAGCTTGCAGAGCCCTCGTTAGGCGAAAGGTAAAAGACAAACTGTGTAGTCGTTAGGGATGTGTGAAGCATCTTTAGTCATTGTGCAGGGAAGTAGAAAGGCGGCCAAAAACAGAACCGTTAGGTTCAGGAATGATTAATGAGTGAAATGACACAAAGCTTTGCGGAGCTATTTGAAGAAAGTTTAAAAACCATCGACATGAAAGCCGGTTCCATTATCACCGGCGTCGTTGTAGACATCGATAGTGAATGGGTCACAGTGCCTGCTGGCCAGAAATCTGAAGGCGTTATCCCACGTATTCAGTTCCTTGATGAATCCGGTGAACTAGAAGTCAACATTGGTGATGCAGTGCAGGTCTCAATGGACGCGGTCGATGACGGATTTGGTGAGACGCGACTTTCACGCGAAAAAGCCAAGCGTGCAGAAAGCTGGCAGATGCTTGAGCGTGTGTTCGAAGCGCAGGAAGTGATTAAAGGACAAATCAGCGGTCGCGTTAAAGGCGGCTTCACTGTCGAGATCCGGGACGTACGAGCATTCCTACCAGGTTCGCTGGTTGACGTTCGACCATTGCGGGAAACTGAGCATCTTGAAGGCCGCGAACTTGAATTTAAGGTAATTAAGCTTGATCAAAAGCGAAACAATGTGGTCGTTTCTCGACGTGCAGTGCTTGAAGAAGAAAACAGCGCCGAAAGAGAGCAGTTGTTAGAAAGCTTGCAGGAAGGTCAGGAAGTGAAGGGTATTGTTAAGAACCTGACTGACTACGGTGCGTTTGTCGATCTCGGTGGAGTGGACGGTCTGCTGCACATCACAGATATGGCTTGGAAGCGTATCAAGCACCCAAGTGAAATTGTTGAGGTTGGTCAGGAAATCAGCGTCAAGATTCTTAAGTTCGACCGCGAACGTAATCGCGTGTCACTTGGACTCAAGCAACTGGGTGAAGACCCATGGGTATTGATCACAAACCGTTACCCTGAAGGCACGCGCACAACGGCTAAGGTGACTAACCTCACCGATTACGGTTGTTTTGCTGAGCTCGAAGAGGGTGTTGAAGGTCTGGTCCACGTTTCAGAAATGGATTGGACTAACAGAAATATTCATCCTTCTAAGGTCGTGCAAGTTGGTGACGAAGTTGAAGTCATGGTGCTGGACATTGACGAGGAACGTCGACGAATCAGCCTCGGTATCAAGCAATGTCAAGGCAACCCATGGGAAGAGTTTGCGGTACTTCACAATAAGGGTGACCACCTCAAAGGTTACATCAAGTCGATCACTGACTTTGGTATCTTTATTGGCCTCGATGGCAATATCGACGGACTGGTACACCTGTCAGATATTTCTTGGAACGAGCCTGGTGAAACAGCCGTTAGACGATTCACCAAAGGTGATGAAATCGAAACGACGATTCTTTCTATTGACGCTGAACGAGAAAGAATTTCTCTCGGTCTGAAGCAATTGGAAGAAGACCCGTTCACTAACTATGTTGCTGTGAATGATCGCAACGCGATTGTTACTGGTAAGGTGAAGGAAGTTGATGCTAAGCAGGCAATCATCGAGCTTGCGGAGGAAGTTGAAGGCTTGCTGAAAGCGTCTGAAATTAGTCTTGATCGGGTCGAAGATGCACGTAATGCACTGAGTGTTGGCGACGAGATCGAAGTCAAGATCATTAGCGTTGACCGCAAGAACCGAGGTCTTGGTGTTTCTATCAAGGCGAAGGACATGGCCGATGAAGTTGAGGCTGTAAAAGCTCACCGTGAGAAAGAAGTTGAAGTCAGCCCCACCACGATTGGTGACCTGATTAAGCAACAGATGGATCAAGGTAAGTCAGAGTAGTAAGTGCAGGGGCTCTTAATGAGCCCCTGTCTCTAATCCCTGAATTGACGAAATGGTATGACGAAGTCCGAGTTGATAGATAAGATTGCCGCAGTCCAGGGGCAACTCTCCGCCAAAGATATTGAATTGGCGGTGAAAATGATCTTGGATTATATGGCTGAAGCGCTGGCTCAAGGAGAACGGATCGAGATTCGTGGCTTCGGCAGTTTTTCGCTTCACTATCGCTCGCCAAGGCTTGGCCGTAACCCAAAAAGCGGTGAAAAGGTCGAGTTAGCAGGTAAATATGTGCCCCATTTCAAACCCGGCAAAGAGCTTAGAGACAGGGTGAATTTGGGTCTCGCGGCTGAAAGCCAACCTGAGGCAGACACGCCCGCATCTTCTTAATGCTCCTTAGAACCAATTAATTCCACGCAGAAACACATAATTCTTCTCTAAAACAAAAGCCAAGTCGCACCGCTTGTCTCAAGTTGATGTTGGTTCAAAACGCCCTAGTGCAATCAGATCTCCTCGGCTGCCGTTGCCGGTCGATATGTCAAGTAAAGCACTTGGTCTCATCCCTGTGTTTGAATTAAACTAAGG
>CAXRCG010000166.1:0-5406 GCA_964228885.1 Pseudomonadales bacterium
TCATCGTTAAAACCAACCGTATTGTATATGCCGGCGGTCTCTATTGTCTGTTCGCGGTATCTACGCATACCCTCAGGGCTGTCGTGAAACCACCAGGCCGGTCCAAGTTTCAATACAGGGTAATGACCAGCAAGGGGTGCCAGTTCTCGACTGTAGGCGGTCTCGTCCAGTGTGAAAAGAATGATCGAGAGATTTGGTTCATTGCCATATCGATCAAGTAATGGTTTCAGGGCATCCACATATTCTGTTTGGCGTGGAATGTCCGCACCTTTGTCGCGTCCATATTGCTCGAATAACCAAAGGTTGTGATTACGATAGGATCCGGGATGGATCTGCATGATGAGCCCGTCTTCGAGGCTCATTTTAGCCATTTCGGTCAACATTTGAGCGCGAAAACGTTCCGCCTCGAAAGGAGAAAAATCACCTGACAGGACTTTATTAAACAGACGCTCAGACTCGCTGGGCAATAGGTCAGCTGTGCTCGCGGTCGGATTCCCATGGTCTGTTGCGGTTGCACCTCGCGCTTGAAAATATTGCCTACGATCTTGTAGCGCGGCCAGATACTCAGGGAATGATGCAGTATCTCGCCCAGTGAGTTCGCCTAGGATCGCGACGTTAACGCTGAAGCCCTCAAATTCAGGGTCAGTCACCGGATCTGGCCTGAAGGTAGTTATCACACGACCGTCCCAGTCACTTGCAATGATTGTGTTGTGATGTGTCAGTTCGTCTAACGGTGATTCGGTGGTCGCCAGCAATTCGATGTTGAATTTATCAAACAGATGACGGGGCAGAAATTCTTCTGTGCCTAAAAGTGCCTGAATTCTGTCGAAATACTTGTCTGAAGTATCACCCGAAAGTGGTTCATCAAAATCAAAAATCTCAAAGAACACATGGTCAAGCCAGATGCGTGAAGGGGTCGCACGGAATAAGTGGTAATTCGATGCAAACAATCGCCAGACAGCGCGTGGATCTGTTATCGATTTTCTTGAGTCGCTTGTTCCGGAGATCCCAAGTTGATTTAACGTAATGCCCTGACTGTAGAGCATGCGAAACACGTAGTGGTCCGGCGTGATGAGCAGTTCAGCCGGATTACCAAACGGTTTGTTTTCTGCAAACCAAGCCGGGTCGGTATGTCCATGCGGGCTGATGATGGGTAGAGACCTGACAGAACCATAGAGTTCCCGTGCTATGTCTCGGGTGCGAGGGTCCTCGGGTAACAGTCGATCCGGATGAAGCATGTTGCCGTTACCCATTTTGATTGAGCCTGCTCAGAGCGTGAATGACACCGCGAAGTTCAGCAAGGCCTTTCATGCGGCCGGCGAAAGAGTACCCGGGACGAATATTAGGATTGTTCTTTTCATCGCCGATTGCATGGCCGTGATCCGGACGCATGGGTATCTCTGAAAACGGCTGGTTCAGACGTCGGCGTGACGACTCCTGATTGAGTAAAGCGCTAACGATACCAACAATATCGTTATCTCCGTCGAGGTGCTCAGACTCATAAAAAGAACCGTCTTGTTCCCGCTGTATGTTTCGCAAATGCACGAATTGAATATTTGAGCCAAATTCTTCGACCATTTCTACTAGGTCATTGTCCGAGCGCGCGCCGTATGAACCCGCACACATGGTTAAACCGTTGCTTGGGCTTGGCACAGACTGAACGATTGATCTCGCATCATCGGCTGTAGAGACAACACGGGGTAGTCCAAACAATGAGAACGGTGGGTCATCAGGATGAATCGCCATGACTACACCGGCAGCCTCTGCAGTTGGCACAATGTCTTCGAGGAAGGCGAACAGGTTGGCTCGCAACCCAATATTGCCGATATCTTTGAATGCCTCGATCGCCTGACTTATGCTTTCTCTTGTGTAGGAACCTTCACCGCCGGGTAGCCCCGCTATAATGTTTGATTCAAGCTCTACTTTATCCTGCTCGCTCATACCGATGAACCGGCTCTCGGCGTGCTGAAGTTGCAGATTGTTGTAATCCGCGGCGGCGTTTGGTCTTCGCAATATGTAAACGTCGTAGGCGACAAAGTCGGCCATTTCGAAACGTAATGCACTAGAGGCATTATCGAGCTCAAAATTAAGGTTTGTTCGCGTCCAGTCCACAACCGGCATGAAGTTGTAACATACCCGCGTGATCCCGAATTTACCAAGGTTTGCTAGGGTCCGGCAGTAATTTTCTATGAGTCGCTGATAGTCGCCGTGCCTAAGTTTTATGTCCTGATGGAGTGGTACGCTCTCGACTACCGACCACTCAAGCCCGCTATCATTTATCAGTTTCTTTCGATCGGCGATATCCGCCTCGGGCCAGATTTCACCTGTCGCGATATGATCGAGAGCTGTGACAACGCCAGTAGCACCTGCCTGACGAATCTGTTCCAGCGTGACCGTGTCAGTTGGGCCAAACCATCGCCACGTTTCTTGCATGCGGTTACTCCATATTTAGTTTATGCATGGTAAATTGGAAGGATTAATTCACCAAGAAGTTTATCGTGACAATGATGAATCCTTTATGAGTAATCGGAGTGGTGCCAGCTATGCACCAAAAGGAGGGTGCGTGCCGGTTGTAGCACCTGGCGAGTTCAAATTTTCAGCTGCCTTTTTGGATCACGGCCACATATACGGTCAAACTAAAGGGTTGCTTGAGGCTGGGGGAACGCTTTGCTCAGTATATGACCCCGACCAGTCCAGACTAGACGCGTTTTGTAAAAAGTATCCGCAGGTAAAAGCAGTACGAGCTTTCGACGAGATACTTGATGATGAAAGCTTGCATCTGGTTGCCTCGGCCGCAATACCCGATGCGCGCGCCCGCATAGGTGCGCAGGTTATAGAGTCAGGAAAAGACTATTTTACGGACAAGGCGCCTTTTACGACCCTTGATCAATTGCAACAGATCAGGACGCTGACGCGCGCAACGGGCAGGAAGTATCTGGTCTATTATGCCGAGCGAGTGCATAACGAAGCCGCCTGGCATGCAGGCGAGCTAATCAATGAAGGCGCGGTGGGTGATGTGATTCAGGTTTTAAATCTGGCTCCGCACCGATTGTCGGCAAAGTATCGACCGGAATGGTTCTTTCAGAAACGACATTACGGTGGCATCATTACCGACATTGGCAGTCATCAGGTCGAACAGTTTCTTACCTATGCCAGTGCGAAGGACGCCACTGTTAATTTCGCTCTGGCGAAAAACGTCAGTCATGCGGCGTATCCAGAACTCGAAGATTTCGGCGAGTTCTCCCTGACCGGTGATAACGGGACTTCTTTCTACAGTAGGGTTGATTGGTTTACCCCTGACGGTATGCCGGTGTGGGGTGATGGAAGAACATTTATCGTCGGTACCAACGGCTCCATGGAGGTTCGAAAATACATTGATCCGCAGCGGAATAACCCGGCATCACTCATTCATTTGACGACGCAAGACGAAACCCGCGAGATAGATTGTCTTGGCGTTATTGGATACCCATTTTTCGGGCAGCTGATTTTGGACGTGCTCAATCGAACAGAAAACAGCATGGGTCAGGAACACATTTTCAAAGCAGCGGAATTGAGCTTGTTAGCGCAAGAAATGGCTGACGCTCATGGGTGAGCTTTTTGAATGGAATGTGTTAGCTGACACTTTCAAATATTGCAGCGAGCCCCTGTCCGCCGCCGATACACATGGTTTCTAGCCCATATCTCGCATCACGTCGCTTCAATTCGTGCATTAGATTAGCCAATATTCGTCCCCCAGTTGCGCCGATAGGGTGACCAAGAGAGATACCGGAACCGTTAACATTGAGTTTATCTCGGTCGTCCCAGCCCCAGCCTTTCAGTACCGCCAGCACCTGAGGTGCGAATGCTTCGTTGAGTTCTACTAGATCGATATCGTCCCAGCTTAGACCTGTTCTTCCGAATAGTCGCTCTACTGCAGGTACTGGACCAATGCCCATTCGCGATGGCTCACAACCAGCGGCTGCCCAGCCGGTCAAAAAGCCCATGGGTTCTAGACCCAGTTCCTCAAGCTTGTCTTCAGCTACAACAAGACAAGCCGCGGCCGCGTCATTTTGTTGGCTGGCATTACCTGCGGTAACTACACCGCCTTCGATGGGCCGAAGCGATGCCATGCGTTCTATACTCGCGTCGCTTCGTACACCTTCGTCCTTGTCAAAGAGGATGGGGTCCCCTCGGCGTTGAGGTATTGAAACCGGAATCAGTTCCTCGTCAAATTTGCCCTCCGCCCAGGCAGCCGTTGCGCGCTGGTGGCTCATCACGGCGTATTCGTCGCAAGCTTCCCGTGATATATCGTAGTCTTTAGCCAGGTTTTCAGCAGTTTCGATCATCCCACTGATAACGCCAAAGCGTTCGATCGGTTGAGACATTACCCGTCCGCGGGCGAGTCGATCATGAAATGTTGTAGAGCCCATGCGTGCGCCGGGACGCATATCTGTGCTGTAGTATTCAACGTTGCTCATACTCTCTGCACCCCCCGCGATGACCATATCGGCCACACCGGTTTGAACCATCATTGCAGCATCAATGACCGCCTGTAGCCCACTGCCACAACGTCGATCTACATGCAGGCCCGGAACAGTCACAGGCAAACCCGCTGCGAGTGCCGACCAACGGCCAATGCAGGGTGCTTCACCACTGGCATAACCCTGAGCAAAAACGACGTCGTCGACACGCTCAGGGTCGCAGTTGGTGCGTTCTATGAGGGCTTTGATGGCAATTGCGCCCAGTTCACCTGCAGGTAGCGAACTGAGGCTGCCCATAAATTTACCTACCGGTGTTCTAACCGGCGATACAATAGCTGCTCTGCGCATGTTTTATCCTAGTCAAATTAAGTCAAACCGGCATTATCAATGACTGAGGAATGGGATGCCAGCGAGTTGTGTCTCCAGAGAAAAGGGGCGGGTCTTTTGCTCAAATAGTCAGCGGCTTTTCGACATTATCAAATGAGTAATTAAAAAAGCATTCGAGCAAAGGGATTACGATACCCTAGAATTATTGGCGGATTGAACATAGTGATAAATCGAATTCGGATCACAACAACTCAACGGTAACCGCGTCAGCACAGTCGTTTGCGATCTCTCTTGCCTTGGCGACGCTTTCTGCTGTTGCAAGTGCCACGCCCATACGCCGTCGACCGGCGACCTCCGGTTTACCAAACAGTCTCAGGTAAGTGTTGGGTTCAGCAATGGCTTGTTCAAGGTTGCCGAATTGAATGTTATTGCTGTCGCCTGAAGCCAGTATGACGCTCGATGCTGCGGGTCCTCGCTGAATGATTTGCGGTATAGGCAAGTCCAGTATAGCCCGGGCATGCAGTGCAAACTCCGACAGGTCTTGGGAGGCTAGTGTGACCAGCCCAGTGTCGTGTGGGCGTGGTGAAACTTCGCTGAAAATCACGTCATTCCCTTTGAT
>CAXRCG010000167.1:0-3469 GCA_964228885.1 Pseudomonadales bacterium
GGTATAAGCGGTACCCTCTAACGTAACGGACGCAGCTTGTCCTCCTGCTAAATATGCAGCATGAGCAATTCCAGAAGCTGAACGCACTGCACCGGCTGCTGCTTCGATACTCGATAACTGAGCATCGTCTGATAAATCTGCGAACTTTGGCAATGCAAACGCTGCTAGAATACCTAGGATAACAATGACCATTACCAATTCAATTAATGTAAAACCTGACTGCATATTTCTCATGACTATTTTCCTTTCTGATTCTTGTGACACAAATTCTTACAAGATGACTACAGTTATAGCAAATTGATGTTAAAAATACACTATAAAATCAATAAAATGTGACTAAAACCTCTGAAATTACCTAAAAATGTGACGCCCTCGACAGTTAAAATACATTTGCTGTGACTTCGCCGGTATCAGCATCGTAAATAATCTGGCTGGCACTGGTATCTCGATTGTAGGTATAGACACAATCACCGCCCGGTGCAGAGACCAAATAATCCGGATTTCCGGAGCTGTCGACACTCGGAGCACTGGCCTGTAACACGCCATACCAAAGCTCAACACAACGAATGGTATCCATGCTTGGATTATTCGAACCTGAAGTGCCTGTGGGCCAACCGAAACTACTCACGTCAACATCCCCACGACCAAACCCGATAATGTTATCTCTCTGTGGATCGGCGGTAGGCTGCCCATTGGCGACCCATTGCGCATGAACCAGTGCCACCGCTGATGCCAGTGCACCCTGAACGCCCTCAATGGAGGCATCGTGTGCCTGATCAGTGACATTACCGAATCGGGGTAAGGCGAAAATCGCCAATATACCGAGAATGACAATCACTGTGACCAATTCAATTAAAGTAAAGCCGCGACTGTTTTTCACATTCAGTTCTCCTATCGTTAATAATCTGACGCGGATCGCCATCGAAACGGATACAGGCTTTTTAACACCAGCCCGTTGATAACCTCGCCATCATCTAATATCTCATTTTGATTAGTATCCGCAAATTCTGCGCTCAACCGATATCGGACAATATCCGGCTCTGGCGCGGAACTAATCAATTGCTGACTGTGGCGCCAGCGATAACGCAGCGAGCCGGTGTCAGCTTCAAACATCCAGGTGGCCTTCGGTTGCTCGAACGAGGATGTTTCCTGTTCAATATATACCATCCCGGATAGTGCCTGTTTCTCAAGGCACGCCATGGGGTTTTCACCTAGCCAATCACGCAAGTTGCTGGACTCTGTCGCCTTAGCCTCAATAACCAGCTGTCGACAAGCGGCATTCAGTTGCCTGACTACCTGCTCAAACGCCGTTCGCTCAAAGCTAATTATCATGCGCTGCACAAGTGGTATGGCAAAGAACCACGTCACAATCAGCAGTACCAATATGCCGAACAGATAACGCTCACGTCGGCTATATCTATATGAGTCATCTCGTTTACTCATACAGGTTTTAGTTGCGCATGGTTGATGCCAGATCCCACATGGGTAAAAATACCCCAAGTGCAACCACCAGCACGATGGCCCCCATGACCACGATCAAAATCGGCTCAATAGCCTCGCTCAATCGTTATAAATCATAATCTACTTCCTGCTCATAGAAGTCAGCCACCTGATCCATGAGATCATCCCGTGCACCGGTCTCCTCACCCACCGCAAACATTTGCAATACCAGCGGAGTGAACATGCCTGATTGGGCAGCGGTGGTTGTAAGCGTTTCACCGCGTTCAATCTGGCCACGCATATTGTTGATAAACTCTGCAAAATACAGGTTGTTGGTAGCTCTGGCGACTACGGCCAGCGCCTGCAAAATCGGAACACCGGTACGATAGGTCATAGCAAAGGTACGGGCAAAGCGACCCAATGAAATACGTTCAAATACCGCCCCGATGACAGGTGTTTTTAATTTATATCGATCCCACTGATACTTGCCCTGATCGGTTTGGAAATAACGTCTTGCACCGAACACTCCAGCAATGATCATAATGGATAGCAGAAGACCATTGTTGATAATAAAGTTTGATGTCGCCATCAAGGCTTGAGTTTGCCACGGCAGCTCGGCATCAAATTTCTGGAAGAAGCTGGCAAAGGCCGGCACAACAAACACATTAATGATGATAATGGCAATACCAATGGCTGCCAAAACCATGGTTGGATAACGCGTCGCCTGACGGATGCGTTTGCGAGTCTCGCGCTCCATTTCCAAGTATTCCGCCAATTGACTAAAGGCGGAATCGAGTTGGCCGGTGTTCTCGCCGACATGGATCATGCTGATAAACAGCTCATCAAATAAATCACTACGCGTTTGCAGTGATGAAGCGAGTGTCACACCACCCTCTAGTTGTCTGATCACATCATTCAGCGCTTCCTTTAGGGTGTCGTTACGAGATGAGTTCGATAAACCACGCAGCGCCTGTATCATCGGCACACCGGCCTTTAATAAGGAGTTCATCTGGCGACTGAAAATAATCAGTTCATCAATACTTACTTTGGGTTTGAAAATATCGAGATCAGATATATTAATCTTGAGGCTGTCAGAGGTTTTAGCCTCGTTAATTTCTATCGGTATTAAACCATCCTCAATGATAGATGCCGCAACCTGCTCGCGATTATTGGCTTCTCGCTCACCAGTGATGAGCTCGCCCATTTTATTTCTGGCGCGAAAACTAAAACTAGTCATCCTCGCCCCCAGCTTCAAGCACTGTATCGGTCACTCGGAACACTTCCTCAAGCGACGAGATACCAGTGACTGCAAGCTCCATCGCATGCTCAGTTAGTGAACGATACGTGGCCTGATTTTTAGCCGCTGCTGCCAGGGCTTCGCTGTCATTAATTTGCAGAGCATGTCCGGCCGCTTCATCGATTTCCAGATATTCATAGATTCCGATTCGGCCCCGATAGCCGGTGCCATTACAATGGTGACAACCGGAGCCATGATAGAAGGTGTGGCTGGTATCTGCGCCTTCGAGCTTAACCGATTTGAGCCATTCTTCCTGAAGCACTTCAAGGTCATGCGCCTCTTTGCAATGCTCGCATATCTTGCGCATCAGACGTTGTGCCAAAATGGCACGCAATGAAGTGGCCGCCAAATAGGGTTCGATACCCATGTCCATTAGACGCATGGCGGTTGAGACGGCGTTGTTGGTGTGTAGGGTTGAGAGTACCAGGTGACCTGTCATAGAGGCTCGAATACCAATATCAACCGTTTCCTTGTCACGCATCTCACCAACCAGAACAACGTCCGGGTCTTGTCGCAGTGCCGATCTGAGTACGCGTGCGAAGGTCAAATCAATTTTGCTGTTAACCTGTACCTGATTAATGCGAGGCAGACGATATTCGACCGGATCTTCGACGGTGATAATTTTTTTAGTGGCACTATTTAGCTCATTTAATGCCGCATAGAGCGTTGTTGTCTTACCGGATCCAGTAGGTCCCGTAACCAGGATCATGCCATGCGGCGAATGCACCTGTC
>CAXRCG010000168.1:0-5486 GCA_964228885.1 Pseudomonadales bacterium
TCTGAACATCGCTCATATCTTTGATATCGAAAGCCTTCAGGAACTCACCGGTGACGACCCCAACCGAAATGGGTACGTCTTGAACGTTTTCTGCTCGCTTGGTTGCGGTAACAACAACCTCCTCGAGGGCATAGGATTCAGCCATAACGGCTTGACCTATAGCCATAATAAAAGTGCCTAGAACGAATGACAGACAGGTTTTCAGATTACTCGCTATAAACTTGCGCATATAATATCCCCTGATATACAGTTCAATGCTTGACGTAGGTTGTAACTCTTAGTTCTTACCGCTTGTTTCTTGTTTTTCCTGATGTATCTAGCTAGAAATCACCATTAACAGCATGAGCCCCGCTTCGCGCAAAGTAGCGCTGTGACTTTAAGTCTTTGCGTTAACCGACATTGGTTCCACATTGACGTCCTTCTCTGTCAGCTCTCGTGTCCAGGCGGCAAATTCAAGCAGAATTCCATCTGGATCCTTAAAATAGACAGAACGCACGAAGGTCGTTTCATTAATCTCCAGGCTCGCCTGAGCCTCGGTATCGTCATGATTGTAGACGGCCGTACATTTCACACCTGCTGCTTCAAGGCGTTTCTGGTATTCGTCAATCATGTCCGGTGCTACATCAAACGCAACATGGTTCATTGACGCGTGCGCTGAGGTTAAAGGTCCCTCACCTAATATATTCGCTGCATGGGTGACGCCCGGTTGCGATTCCGGTGCATTAGGAAACCAGAAGAAAGCCAGCTGATCACCACCGCCACAATCGAAAAAAAAATGTTGGCCGAGATTGTTCGGCAGCTCGATCGTTTTTGTCAGGGGCATACCCAACAGGCCCGAATAAAAATCAACGGTTGTTCTCATGTCCTTACAAACAAGCGCTAGGTGGTTAATGCCTCCGAATTTGAACTTTTCATTCGTGTTCATCCTCTATGCCTTCCCCATTATTCACATTTGCCTGAAGCCTTGGCAGCCCCCAAGTCAGACAATGTCACCGCAAGAACCAACCAGATGAGACTGCCGCCGAATTATTTTGTCAATTTGTTATACATAATATGCTCGTAAAAATAACTATGTCAACGTAATATTTTTGACACATCAAGATATTTCTTGTATTTCTGTACTGATATTTGAGGAGAAAAGCATGCCAAGGCTAAAACAGGTTTCCAGAAAAAATGCGCCGAAGAACGTCAAAAAATATTACAATATTCTTTTTGGTGATCGCGACCCGGTCGCCGAGCCCGGCACAGCGACAGGTACGCCCGGCAACTGGTGGAGTGTATTCGCATTGGTCCCTTATATTTTCGATCATGCGACCAGCCATTTCGGCATGTTCGGAATGTTTGCCAGCGAGAGTGTTAGCAAAATGGATGGCGCTATCAGAGAACTCGCCATTACCCGTGCCGGTTACACAGCCGCTAGCCAATTTGTCTATTCGCAGCATTGCAAAGCTGCCCGGCGGAATGGTTTATCTGACGAAAAAATCGAGGCGATTCCTTTTTGGCAGGTATCAGATGTTTTCGATGCAAAAGAGAAAGCGGTGCTTGCTTGGACGGATGCTTTGATATACGACAAAGGGCGAGCTTCAGACGAGTTGTTCGATGCCCTTCACTGCCATTTGTCTGATGAAGACATCCTAGAACTCACTTATCATGTCATGGGTTATAACATGCATGCCGTTTGTTGCCGCGCATTGCGACTGGAGTTTGATGACGTGCCGGAGAGGATAACAGAAGTACCTGTGCCGGGCGCAGGAGAACCTGCCGATTGGGCTGGCTCGGCCTGGCAGGACAAGGATTAGCAACAAACCTTGCTAAGCTCCTTTAGAAGCAAGCCAAGCACGTTTACGTATCTAGCATTGCTAAAACCATGCTCGACGACTACAAAAACAGAATAATCCAGATCTATGCTTGCAAACTGGTATACTCGCCGCAGCGCAAATTTAGTAGTTATCAATATGCCTTTTAAGAGAACAAAACTCGAAACTTTTTCTGGTTTAGCTAAAGCCATTGACTGGTATGATGTTAGCCTGCAGAGCATTCTAAAAAACCTAGGAATGACCTCAGTGAATCGAACCCAATCCATGATTCTGATTCACATCTCTAATGGCGTCACCCGCCCATCTGAGATAGCCCGGGAAATGGGTACGACCCGTCAGAATATCCATTCTATGGCTAAACATCTGATCGACAACCATATCGTAAAACTCATCTCCGACCCCAATGACCGCAGATCCAAGCAGTATGCTTTCTCCGATGATTCTCGAGAGCTCAGGGATACAGTGCTCAAGGTACTCGTTCAGCTCGATAAAAAGCTAGCGGACAGAATCGGTAACGACACAATGCAGGAGCTAAACAGGGCATTAAGTGCCGATTGGGGCGAACCAGTGAAAGAAATACCACCTGGCACTGCAAAAATTCGCAAACACAAATCTTCCTAACTACGTCGACGGTTTTTTCGACGACATGAAATCATCAAAGCGGTGTATTCGGAGGTAATCCAAGCAGCAATCTTCCATAAGATTCTGTTGAGATATCGAGATCAAAGACGGTGTGTCCGCTCAGGGTCTCTAGATCTCTCATTGATCGCTGCATTGGGCTCGTTAGACTATGAGCACTGGCGCCACTCGCTTCCACGACATCTCGCACAATATTCCGCGATTCCCTGACAATATGCCCAATGCGAACCCTGAGCGCTGCTCGCTCCATGTCCGGGCATACCTCGCCGCTTTCTCCCCACGCCATCACATCCCTGGCGACTTGCTTTAGTGTGTTTTCATTGGTTTTTGCCCTAATCGTCAAGTGGGCTAACCGAGATTGGCCAAGCGCCTTTTCTGATTGTTTATCCGCTGTGCCATATACAGTTCTTCCTTGCAATCGATCTTTAAACAGAGCGACGGTTCGACTCGCGCAACCGACTGCAGGTGAAGCTGCCGTCAAACCCAGTACGGGTAACATCGGCATTCGGTAAGTTGCGGTGTTATGGAGCTTCGCTCCTGCGCTATCCCCGGCCCTCATGTCAGCTAAATTCTGACGCAAATGCCTTGGCACAAAAACATCTTTCACCACAATATCATTGCTACCAGTGGCAACCATACCGGACATTTGCCAACTATCGACGACATCAACTTGATCCCTAGGGAGAATATACATACATAACTCTGGTGCGCCATCATGTTCTGTCAGCGCCCCAACCATGATCCAGTTTGAATGCATCACCCCGGTGCCCCATTCCCAATGCCCATTGAGTATGTAACCCCCGTCAACGGGTTTCGCAGTGCCTTTTGGCGCCAAGGCGCCTGGCGCAATGATGTATGGGAATCTGCCAAAAATATCTTCCTGTGCTTCCTCGTTGTATAAGCCCACCAACCAATTGTGCTCCATACAAAAGGTCACCACCCATGCGATTGAGATATCTGCAGCACCCAGAATCATTCCAAGGTCCATAAACCCTTCTAGGCTAAACTCGTATCCGCCGTATTTCTTCGGCACAAAGTAACGATAAACCTGAGTCTCCTCGATAGCCTGCATAACCTTGTCAACAGGCTTACGAATACGCTCTGCCTCAGTTGCGTGAGCTTCCACCATCGGTGTTAATGCGCGGATTTTCTCAATCAGTTCCCGTTCTTCCATAACGTCATCCAAGAGCATTTTGTCAATTTGATTGATATTTTATCTTGACACCAAACTCTATTGGCTGCAATGGTCAGATAATAAACAAACCTCTCTGGAACAGACCCTGTAAAAGTTATTGTTGTTTGAAAAGCGCGCAAAAATCATGTCGTCAAAAATCTATGCTGCTAACAAAATATTAACAACAACCCTTCTCTTAACTACATGACTAACAATCGTACTAGTAGGCACTGGCATCCAAGTCTGCTTCTAAACATTATTTGTCAAATCAATTGATATTAATACCAGCACCAAATACCATCGACTGTCGATAGCAAAAATAAACCAACTTTCCCCGGACAAAATCTGTATAACCAATGATTCTGGAATGAGCGAACGGCTATGAAAACAGCATTGAATAACGCTGCTAACACAACATCAAAGAAAACCTTTGTCTCAATGACATCACCAACGAGTGTAAGGAACGGCGCTGGCTTTCATCCCTGCCAAGGTCTCTACCATGAACCACTTAATAAAAAGCCCGCCACTGCATTCATCGCCACGCATTACAATGTGGACTTCAGTGAACACTATCTCGGAAACTACATGGCCGCCAGAGGATATGGCTTTCTCGGCTGGAACACCCGTTTCAGAGGCAATGAGGGATTCTTTCTGCTAGAACACGCGCTAATAGACATTGGTCAGGGAGTGCGCTGGCTGAAGGAAACCGCCGGTATCGCCAATGTTGTCCTTCTGGGGAATTCCGGGGGCGGCTCCCTGATGGCTGCCTATCAGTCCCAGGCCAAAGGTGTAACAATTACCCCCACACCGGGACTAAAAATACCCGATGCATTGCATGAACTGTTACCCGCGGACCTTTACATCTCTCTGTGTGCCCACGGTGGACGACCTGAAGTTTTAACCGACTGGTTTGACCCATCAATTATGGACGAAACTGATCCAACCAGTATCGACCCTGCTCTTAACATGTACAACGAGGTAAACGGGCCTCCCTACTCGCCCGAATTCATCATCAAATACAGAGCCGCTCAGGTCGAACGAAATCACCGCATCACCGCCTGGTGTCATGATGAACTCGCTCGATTGTCAGAACTAGGCATGAGCGATCGAGCATTCCACATGTACAGAACCTGGGCTGACCTCAGGTTAATGGATCCGGCCATCGACCCCTCAGATCGCAGGCCACAGTGGTGTTATGCGGGCGACCCCAAATCAGCTAACTTTTCGCCACGGGGAATAGGTCTAACCAATACTCTGCGAACCTGGCTTTCAATGTGGAGTCTGAAAGAGTCGCACTGTCAAGGCCCACCTCACCTTAGTCGCATAGATAATCCTGCGTTAGTTATTCAAAGCCTCGCAGACACTGGTGTATTTCCCAGTGATGCACAGGGCATATTCGATGCGCTAGGTACCGAAGACAAGGAACTGCATTTGATCAAAGGGGATCACTACCTTGAGACGCCCGACACTGCTCGCGATGATGTAGCCGATCTCATTGTCGCTTGGTTGGAAAAGCATTCAGTTTAAGAAGCAAACCGAGAGAGCTAACAACACATGCCGAACCAAAAGGATAAATCAACGAACAGCTCAACCATCTATGCTTGGTATGTCGTTTGCGTACTATTAGTAGCTCAGGCGTTCTCATTCCTAGATAGTATGATAATGGGTTTACTTGTAGGTCCGATAAAGAACAGCTTTGAGATAAGCGACACGCAATACAGCTTACTCGCGGGTTTCGCATTTTCGTTGTTTTACGCACTGATGGGGTTACCCTTAGCGCGCATCGCCGATCGTGGCAGCCGCCGTAACCTCATAGTGATTGGTATCGCAGCATGGAGCTTCATGACCGCTCTTTG
>CAXRCG010000169.1:0-5933 GCA_964228885.1 Pseudomonadales bacterium
AGTCCTCCAGTTAATTTGCCCCATGCGACTATTATCCCATAGGCAGCAAGTCCGACAAGCAATACTACCTGATGGGGACGGTATCCTTCTTGCTCAACTTCCTCGATAGGGGAAATCAATCCAGGGTTGTTGTCTGTAGTCAATGACGGTTGGAGTGCGACTTCTGTCTTGAACACTATCTTGGACTAATCGATATACAGACGAATGACTTCAATACGAGCCGAGCATCAGATTCAGTTCTTCCCAGAGTCAGGAGCGAAATCAGTCAATATTTGACCCAAGGTAAAACAGGCATCGATACTTTATTCTTTGAGCACAAACGATCAACGCCCGAAGGGTTCCACTATAAAGCTTACGGAGGTCTCATTGAGGAAATGTTCGGTGGTTTTGGCGCGGAGGTCCTGTACGAACCCTTTGGTGCGCGGTGGGCGGTGGGCGCTAATTTAAATTGGGTGAAGCAGCGAGGCTATCAGAAAAACTTTGCATTTTTGGACTATGAAGGTGTTACCGGACATGTGTCCGCCTTTTACGCCTCGCCCTGGTATAACTTTGATTTTGGTCTACATATTGGGAAATATTTAGCGGGCGATCGTGGCATCACCTACGAACTTCGACGCACGTTCGATAATGGTTTTTCGATGGGCGCATTTTTTACACGAACCAATGTCAGTGCACTTGACTTTGGCGAGGGCAGTTTTGACAAAGGTATGTTTTTGACGGTCCCGGTGAGCGCGTTTTTCTCACGTAACTCAAGATATCGGTACAGCACCGTAGTGAGATCGATCGAACGGGATGGCGGAAGGCGTTTAGAGGGCGGGGTTGGTAATCTGTGGTGGGATCGTCGTGCAATCAGATTCGATGCGTTAAGCAATCAGAAATCGAGGATGGCGCCGTAATGAGGATACTCCCGCTCAAAATCGCCAAGTTTCACTGGTTTGCTCTACTACTATGTCTGGTGACCTCTGGTTGCAACCTGAGTCTACAGAGCAATCAATATAACTTTTTAAAGTCGTTAATGCGCTCCAGTTCATCGATTGAAGTACCCACTTGGATGCTCTCTTGGCAAGGTTTGGGGCAACTTGTTTATCCGGTTTCTCTTCAAAATGAAACAGTTTTTACCGATGGTAGCAATCTGATGATTCGTTTCGATGGCTGGAATATCACGCGGATTGAGGGTTTGCAAGGCTTAGGAGCGCTTCAAAGAGTTCAACCTGTCTTGGATCGCAAGGAACGAGATGGACAGCAAACGAACGCTACCATTGAAAACCTTTTAAAGAAAAATTTCAGTCCAGTGCTTTGGAAGTCTTCAAACGGCTGGCAGGTATTATGGTATTGCAGCGTCTGGTATGAGCGAGTCGACGGTCCCTTAGGCTACACTCAAACTTGTTATACGAATACAGATTCAACTGAAGAACTTATTAAAGTTGAGAATGCCATCACGTTGAACAGTTTGGAAATGATCCAATCCATCCAAGCAACTTTTGATCCCGCAAGCAGCGAAATAATGATCCAGTTGAGATAGAATTTAGGATGGTAGGTACTGTGCGCTTGAAAATATCATTTAAGATAAAGCCTTTTGGGTGTTCAAATTCCTCACGTTTGGTTGAAAGACAAGGTTGTAAGGCCTTCAAGCAATAACCGCCGAAGCTTTCTAGCCGGGGCAGTGGTCAACTTTGGAAGAAGCGAGTTTATTATGAGCGTACGGTTAAATTATAAGCACTGTATAAGGAAGCTTGTACGCGGTGGTCTGCTGGTGTTAACAGGAGTCTTGTTTTTAGCCCCTGATCTCGAAGCAGCGAGCGCCCCAACGCCGAGTCAAATTAACCAGTTAAAAAATATGAGCCCCGCTCAGCAGATCGCACTAGCAAGGCAATACGGTATTGAGATGCCCGAGGGTCCTGGTGTTCAACCTACCTATCTGAAAGAACCTGTTGAAGAAGCACCGTTGGACCAAGACCGCTACGAAGAACTCGAAAATGCTATCGCAGAAGATGAGACCAACAAGATCGAAGCATCTGAACTTAGACGTTACGGCGCCTATGTTTTTGATGATGCCTTGGAGTCATATACCTCAAGAGAGACAGCTTTGGTGCCGGCGGGATACCAGATGGGGCCAGGGGATGTTCTCTATCTTCAGGTCTTTGGTAAGGACCCACTTGATGTTGAGCTAGAAGTTGACCAAGAGGGTCGTTTGGTCATTCCTCGTTTGGGGCCTCTGCAAGTTGCTGGTCTTAGTTACAATGAGGCCAAAGTATTGATCGACCAGCGTGTTAAGGAGCGAATGCTGGGCAGTGAGGTCGTGGTTTCGATGGGCGCGCTCAGAAAAATCAGTGTGTTTTTAGCTGGAGAGGTTAATGCGCCGGGCAACTACAATATTTCGGCATTGACCAGAGTTTCGCAGGCGCTTTACTTAAGCGGCGGGATCACTGAGATTGGCTCGTATCGGGAGATACAAGTTAAAAGGTCAGGCGATACGGTGGTAATCTTTGATCTTTATGATCTTTTGCTGCGGGGTGATGCGAAATATGATGTAACGCTTCAATCCGGTGATGTACTGTTTGTGCCGACAGCTTCACGGCTCGTTACCGTCAAAGGGGAGGTGCGGAGACCCGCGATCTACGAGGTAGAAGCCACTGAAACTTTCTCCGAACTAATTAGCATGGCAGGAGGGCTACTGCCCACTGCTTACGCATCTCAATCTACAATAAAACGAGTTGATCCGAAGCTGGGTTACCCATCGCTTATTAATATAGACCCTTCTCTTTCTGGAATGACTTTAATTGACGGTGATGAGCTCATAATTCGGGCCGCGTCTGAGCAATTGTTCAACGGTGTTCAGGTGATGGGCGCAGTGCCTCGACCAGGCGCTTATGAGTATCAGGAAGGCGCTCGAATTAGTGACTTTTTGAGCAACTCAGAGCGAGATCTCAATGCTAATGCAGATCTTGAAATCGGCCTCATCGTGAGGCGGGTCGATGCCAGGCAGAACATCGCTGTTATACCTTTTGATCTTGCCGAAATTATCAAGAATCCAGAGGATAATTCGGATTTAAGACTGATGGCCTTTGATAAAATCATCGTTTTGCCGATCTCGAATGTTCGTAATGAAAGGGTCGCTGAAGAAGGTTTGGAAGACGGTGAATTCTCTAAAGAAAAAGTTGAAGGGGCTGCTTGGGAAAGCAAGGAGCGGTCAAGGCGGGATCTCCTGAACCCCATTCTCGAAAAACTCCGCCAGCAGGCAGGAAAGGGCTCACCACCGGCAATTGTTACTATTTCAGGGGCTGTCCAAGAACCAGGTGACTACCCCTTGCTCGCTTCAGGGAGTCTGCCGTTTTTGGTGAGTCTAGCCGGCGGATTGAAAGATGGCGCTTATCAAAGGGAAATTGAAGTCAAACGGATTAATGTGACAAATGATGAAAAGGTTTTTACTTCCATTTTGAAAGCTTCTATGTCGAACGCCAAAAATAACTTTACCCTGCAGAGCCGTGACACCGTTCGGGTCAATTATCTCCCTAATTGGAGTGCCGATGAGTCCGCGGTATTAGAGGGCGAGTTCGTTTTCCCAGGGACCTATTCTCTTCGAGACGGCGAGACACTAAGATCCTTGATCGAGAGAGCCGGGGGCTTCACCCAAGATGCTTTTATTGAAGCACTTCGCTTTAATTCTGAATCGACTAAAGCGCTTCAACAAGACAGCGCCCGAAGCCTAATTCAGCGATATCGGCGTGAGATGGCGAGTAGAACATCCACGGGAACTATGAGCGGTGGCGTAAAGAATGCTGGTGATGAATTTGTGGATGTTATGATGGAATCCTTCCAGGGACGTCTAATTGTTGATGTTCCAAGATTGTTAGCGGGAGATGAGTCTGCGAATATTCTTGTTCAAGATGGTGATGTCATCAGTGTTCCTAAGCGCGTCGAAACAGTTACCATTGCTGGGGAGGTCTATGAACCAGGCACGTTTCGGTTTAATCCAAACCAAGATGCAAGCAGTTATTTGGCCCTCGCTGCCGGCGTAACAGATCGCGCTCGTGAGAAAGATATCTACATTATTCAGCCCAATGGTGCTGTAGAGCCCTTCCACCACGGCAAAAAGGGATTCCTAAATTTTGACCGGGGCGGTCATTCCGAGATTCGACCGGGCTCGGTAATTGTGGTTCCCACAAATTATGATTATCAAAAACCGATTGAACGTTATAGCGCGGTCACTTCAGTCGTGTTCGAATCCGTTGCATCGATTGCAGCCTTCTTCTCAATCGCAAGCAATTAGGGGACGCAGAATGAGGGACGCGCGAAATTTAATGGGTAACCAACAGGATACGCTACAGACAGACACCTTTGACGACGAAATTGATCTTCGAGAACTTTTCTCGGTGCTCTGGTCTGGCAAGAAAATTATTCTAGCGGTCACAGCGCTTGCCGCATTTATATCTGTTGTTTGTGCGCTGTTTCTTCCGAATATTTATCAGTCAGAAGCGCTATTAGCACCAAAGATTGAAGGTGGTGCTAGTGGTCTGTCTGCGATGGCCGCTCAATACAGTGGACTCGCTAGCCTTGCGGGTATCAACCTACCCGGAGGTGGAGGCGATAGTAAATCACTCATCGCTCAAGAAAAGATGAAGTCTCTCGACTTTTTTACAAAGCAGATCTATGAGCAGGTGCTTCCAGCGCTAATGGCACTTGATAGTTGGGATAATTCAACGGGCGCAGTTATTTTTGATGATGACATTTATGATGCAAAGACAAAGACCTGGGTTAGGGAAGCGGATCCGCCACGAAAGAGCAAGCCATCAGCGCAAGAAGCGTTCGAACAATTCGCTGAAATTTTTTCGGTCAGCGAGGATAAAACCTCGGGATTTGTTTCTTTGTCTATGAAACACGAATCACCTGTTATTGCAGAAGCCTGGCTCTCGTTAATTATTTATAGGATCAATGAGGATATTAGAGAGCGAGATATTCGAGAGGCAAAACAGTCGGTTCTTTTCTTAGAAGGACAGAGAGAGCAGACCTCCTTAGTCTCTTTGGACGAAGTTTTTGCAAGCCTCATAGAAGAGCAGACTAAGATTATCATGCTCGCTAATGCGTCGAAAGATTACGTTTTTGAGGTTATCGAGCCACCCGTTGTTCCGGAGCAAAAATCCGAGCCGAAGCGAGCCTTGATCTGCGTCCTAGGAACAATGCTCGGAGGAATGCTGGCGGTACTCCTTGTGCTTGTACGGCATTACGCTGTGGGTTCGTTGAGCGAAAAAGAGAGCTAAGCCATTGTTAAGGAGAGATCCAGAAGTAATACAACTAATCTGGATTCTGAAATATTCAACGCGACAAGAGATTTAGTTTTGACGGAAAATGCGAGCTTAAACGAAAACACGGTGGGGTTAAGCGCTTCCCAAACCTCGTTTTTAGCATTGGTCATGGGTGGCCTGCTTGGCTTCGCAGGTTTATTGTCGCTCGCTCTGATGGTTTGGTTCTCGCATCGAAACTTCGGTATTGACCGAAGCGCTAAACATGGCATCTCGGTTAAAAATACTTCTAGGCTTGGGGGTGTTGCAATTGCTGTATTCTTTATACTGTGGTCGGTAGGCTCCAGCTTTCAGTCTGACCTTTTTTCAGGAGTCCCTGGTTCTCTGGAGCCGCCTAGTTTCTGGTGGATCGTCCTCGCCTTAGGGTTGATTGGTTTATTGGATGATTTTCGTGTTTCCTTGAGCCCTAGTATACGATTGATAGCCTGCGGGGGCATTCTTACCAGCGGTTTTTTACTCAACCCAGAACTCATGCCGCAGAAAGTACTCTTGACGTTTGGTTTAGCGGAAGTGCCGGGAGCAGACGTTCTGCTTCTGGCGAGTGCTGTCTTTGTTGGCTTGGGGTTCATTAACGCGGCGAATATGGCTGATGGCGCCAACGGCCTTTTAGGCGGTATTGTGTTGGCATTTTTC
>CAXRCG010000170.1:0-4584 GCA_964228885.1 Pseudomonadales bacterium
CTCCATCACTGCCTTCGCCCTCAGTCCCTCCTTCTCCTTCTCCTTCTCCTTCTCCTTCTCCTTCTCCTTCTCCTTCTCCCTCTCCTTCTCCCTCTCCCTCTCCTTCTCCCTCTCCTTCTCCTTCTCCTTCCCGAGGTTTCACTGATTCTTCAAGGCTGCCTGCATCCGTCGAGTTTGAGAGCGCCCCGACCCTTTGTTTTGCAACTTGATCTTTGTAGTGTTGTACCTCACGCTCAACTTCGGCCGCAATGGTTAAACCAATCACATTCGTTAGTTGTTGCCTAAACCAAGGAAGGTCTGTCGCTGCATCCAAGACAGCGGATTCCTGCGCCAGAGAATCAAAAAAGGTCGCAAAGGCGAGATCAAATCGATCGAAATACTTTTCGTCCTTGATCAAGCAAAGGCGGCTCAAATAATAGAACTCATTGATGTCAACAGAAATAAGTCGATTCAGAAACAGATGCTGTAAATCAAGATGCTCTCGCAAAGAGACCGGGATGCGGTGTGCCCGCAGATGCTCAAGAAAACTGTTTAGCATTATCTGGCTCAGGCAACCTAAAGTTGTTTGGGTATACCGGTTTGGTATAGCGCTAGGCGCCTCGCAAAACCGGCGTATTGCCTGTCGCCAGGTCTAAAATTTGATAGCATTCCGGTCATTGTTTCTATCGCCATATCGAACTGACCCGAGCGAGCATACCCAGCCGCAAGCGAATCCTCGTAACTAGCACGGTCAGCCTCATTGAAGTCCTTTTGTTGAAAAGCCCGCTGCACAAGTTCCACTGCCAGTTCACCATTACAAATCTCCGGTTCAGGACAACCCGCCAACAACCATGCCAAGCGATTCATTGCAGAGGCCACACCCTGATCCGCGGCCAGCCGATACCATTTTGCTGCTTCCAGAAAATTCTGAGGTACACCACTACCGCGCCTATACAAATATCCCAGTGAATTCTGCGCTCGTCCATGCCCCTGAACCGCCGCCTTTAAATAGTATTGCGCGGCTTTTGAATAGCTGGCCCCAATACCGACGCCACGTTCATATGCATCAGCCAGCGCGTACTGACCATCAGCGATACCAGCAGAGGCAGATTTTTGAAACATCGCTACAGCGGCCTGAGAATTCCTCTTAGTCCCCTTACCCTCAGCCATCATTTTTCCAAGCGGCGCATACGCCATTGCATATTCTTCCAAAGCCGCCTGTTGTAAGAGCTCGAATGCTTTTTCGTCAATCTGCTGTACACCCTTACCGCTCATAAAAAGCTTTGCAAGATTGACCCGACTGGCAGAAAACCCCAGCGCCGAAGCCCGTGTATAATAATCGGCGGCGACACCGTAGTCCTTCTCTACCTGCTCTACGAGCAACCCAAGATGGTTCAGCGTCAAGGCGTGGTCGGGGTTTAGCTTCAATGCTGCATTTAGATCTTTACGCGCGAGGGCATATGCATTTAACAGACTGTAGGCAATACCTCGATTCGAATGAGCTACAACTCGACTGGCCTCATCCAGACCTTTGTTCTCCAAAACGCCCGTAAGCAAAATAACGACATCACTATATCGCCCCTCATTCGCAGCGAGTTGAGCCTCCTCCAATTCAGCCGCTTTTACAGTGGCCCACCATCCGAAAAAACATGTCGCTATCATTGCCCAAGAGGTCAGATTCTTCAAATAAACCAATCCTGGTCTCCATAGCCGAAAATCCCGATAAACATAACACAAAGCGAACCCCTTAGCTGAGATGATTCAGCAACTCGAACGCCGGAGAGCCACTTAAATTGTCGATTCGAGGCGTATAAGAGTCAATGCTATACTGCTCGCTTTCGCGACCTTAAGCCCGATACTATGACGAGCAATTTAACTAGCAACGGTACAAAAAACACTGCGCAGGATCCATTGCTCGAAGCCTTAGTTGCCATCACAAGGCTGCAACACAGACCTTTTACAGCGCAAAGCCTGATTGCGGGTTTGCCGCTGGAGAACGGTAAGCTCACGCCAGCGCTATTTATCAGGGCAGCAGAAAAAGCTGGATTCAATTCACTTCACGTAAAAAAAGAGCTGCGACAAATCTCGGAGCTTGTATTACCCGTTGTATTACTACTTTCCAAGGGCAAGGCTTGCATACTGACGGCTTTATCACCGCAGGAAAATCAGGCGACGATATTATTTCCCGAAGATATCAATGACCAAAGAGCACAAACCATCAGCATGGAAGAACTTGCCCATCTTTACTCGGGATCATGCCTGTATGTCAAACCAGACTTGTCTCCCCTTGATGAGTCAAAGAATACACATTTGTCAAATCACTGGTTTTGGTCAACCATCAGACGGTCTAGAGGAATCTATGCAGAGGTCCTCGTCGCGTCATTACTGATCAATCTGTTTGCACTGGTTTCACCACTGTTCATCATGAACGTATATGACCGCGTTGTCCCAAATTATGCGACCGAGACATTATGGGTGTTAGCCTCTGGCGTTATTATTGTCATTGCTTTTGATCTGTTAATGAAATCCTTACGGGGTTATTTCATTGATGTCGCTGGAAAACGCGCTGATATTATTCTCTCGTCCAAAACCTTTTCCAGAGTGATGGATATTAAGATGTCGGAGCGGCCAGCCAGAGTTGGGTCATTTGCGAATAACTTGCAAGAATTCGACGGCTTCAGAGAATTTTTCACCTCCACCACGCTTGTGACTCTCATCGACCTGCCGTTTGTTCTGTTGTTTGTACTACTAATCTATGGCATCGGCGGCAGTATCGCACTGGTACCCATTACAGCAATCCCGTTGATCATTATTTTCAGCTTTTTTGTCCAACGATCCTTGGAGGAAGTTGTTACCGCTACGTTTGCCGAATCTGCGAAAAAACATGCAATGCTAATCGAATCGCTCGCGGGACTTGATGCGATAAAGGGAGCAAGAGCAGAAGGTGTGATGCAACGAAAATGGGAAGGATTCAACGCCCGACTTGCAAGAATGTCACTCAAGTCACGAATCCTCGCTCTGGTGACCGTGAACTTTACCCAAGTAGTGCAACAACTCGCAAACGTAGGAATCGTTGCAGCAGGCGTATACGCGATCATTGATGGAGACCTTTCAGTTGGTGGACTCATTGCTTGCACAATTCTCACCGGAAGATGCCTTTCTCCCATGGCCCAAGTTGCTGGAATCTTTAACCGTTACTACCAATCTGTCGCTGCATATAAGGCAATAAATCATGTGATGTCTCTACCTGTCGAACGTCCGGATGGGCACAAATTTCTACACAGGCCTGACCTTGATGGTGCCATTGAGTTTAGAAATGTTAGCTTTAGCTACCCCAGTCAGCAGAATCCAGCTATTTCAAATGTCAGTTTTCACATAAAACCAAACGAGCGGATCGGTATCGTAGGCAAGATGGGCTCAGGCAAAACCACGATTCAAAAATTAATGATGCACTTTTACCAGCCAGATGAGGGTAGCATATTAGTATCGGGCACAGACATTAACCAATTAGATCCAACAGATCTGCGTCAAACGATCAGCTACGTACCACAAGATGTCATGCTCTTTGAAGGTAGCGTGCGAGAAAACATCGCCATGAGCGCACCGCTATCGGACGATACAGCGATACTGGCAGCTGCAAACATTGCCGGCCTCGGAGAATTCATTGACCGTCATCCTGAGGGTTATGATCTGAATGTTGGTGAGCGTGGTATGCGATTGTCAGGCGGGCAGAGACAAGGAGTCGCTATCGCAAGAGCGCTGTTAAATCAGGGTAACCTACTCATTCTCGATGAACCAACTAGCGGTATGGATAACGCCACCGAGAAACTGTTCATAGCCTCTCTCAAGCCTTACGTAGAGCAAAAAACAATGGTCTTAATCACTCACAAGTCGACAATGCTCGAATTGATAGATCGCCTGATCGTTGTCAATGAGGGGCAGATCGTGGCTGATGGGCCAAAAGACCAAATCATCAAGATGCTGGCCGGACCGAACAATTGACCATTTCTGAATTCATACCCCACCGCGCTCAGGGACAAAAAACATGGTAAATAAAGCAGATATTGATTTTATGCCTGAAACTTATGCCGCTGAAGTTGAATCATTACCTGTGGCAGTGCACTCGGTACTGTGGTTAACCGCAATTTTCTTTCTTTCAGCGATTATCTGGGCCAATTTTGCAACTCTAGACGAAGTGGCGCGTGCCGAGGGTCGGGTTATTCCTTCAAGCCAATTGCAGGTCATTCAAAATCTCGAAGGCGGCATCCTCACCGAAATACTCGTTGAAGAGGGACAATTAGTTAAGCAAGGCGAAACCCTACTACTTTTAGACGACACCCGATTCGCTTCTTCATTTAACGAAGGCATGCTCAATTCGCTGGCGCTGGAAGCTCGGATCGCTCGCCTAAAAGCAGAAGCGAACGATTTACCTTTTCGCGCGCCCGTCAATGTTTCGGCTGATGCGCTTGAACACTACATCAACGAACAGAATTTATTCGCTGCTAGGCAACGCGAACAGCAATCAGCCATCGATATTTTGAATCAGCAGCTGTCTCAACATCAGCAAACCCTCGCCGAGTTAAAGGCAGAGCAGCAAAAACTTGC
>CAXRCG010000171.1:0-3263 GCA_964228885.1 Pseudomonadales bacterium
TCTTATCTTGTCCGACCTAAACGGAATCCCCAGAGGAAAAACTATTGCCTCTAAAACGCTTACCGATTCCGAGGCCCCACACCTTGCAGAAGCAATTTTCTTCCAGACGATCATGGGTGGGTACTCTACAGCGCTTGAAAAATTCGATGCCAACGATGGCGACCTTTTGATGCTTCCGGATTGGTCAACTTATTGCCAGACTCCCTGGAAGCCGGGAAACGTAGGTCAGGTAATTTGCGAGACGAAAGATCAACGCGGCAATCCCATTGCGTATGACCCGCGCAATGTTCTGAAGAAGGTTCTCCAAGAATACGAGGATATAGGTTTAGTTCCCATTGTTGCGCCGGAAGTGGAACTCTATTTGTTAGATCCAGTGACAAGAGATGACCGCTCTTTGCAGGCCGCGGCGGGTAAATACGGTCAGAGCGAGTTTGGCGGTGAGGCCTTCAGCCTAGATGCGCTGGATAAATTTTCGCCGGTACTCGAAGAAGTAAAGGCGATGAGTCGAGACTGCGGTCTTGAGTTATCAGCAATAGTGCATGAAATGGGTCCTGCCCAAGTTGAACTAAATGTCCACCATGGAGAGGCTATGTCGCGGGCGGATCAGTTTTTTTTGTTGAAACGGCTGATAAAAGGCTGCGCTCATAAACACGGACTGCTCGCCAGCTTTATGGCTAAACCACTGTTAGGGTTACCAGGAAGTGGACAGCATCTACATTGCAGTTTGCTAGGCAAAAATGGCAACAACCAATTTAAATTGAGACGGCGCAAAGCGCCGCCAGTTTTACGACACTTTATCGGTGGTCTGCAGAAATATCTGCCGCAGGCATTCGCTTTGATAGCGCCAAACGTCAACTCTTACAAGCGATTTGTACGCGGCCTATCAGCACCAATTAATCTTGAGTGGGGTTACGACAATCGCACTACGGGACTGCGGGTGCCGTTCAGTGACCCAGAAGCCGGAAGAGTGGAAAACCGGGTTGCAGGGGCTGATGCTAATCCCTATCTAATGATCGCATCCACTTTGGCGTGCGGGCTACTGGGTCTTCGCCAAGAATTAGAACCAAGTCAGCCAATCTCTGATGATGCTTATAATCTCAAATCAACGTTTCCTCGCGACTTAAATGCTGCGTTAAATGTGTTGGAGCAAAGCGATGATCTGGCGGATCTGCTCAGTCGCGATTTTGTTGAAGTTTTCGTTTCTGTAAAGCGTACTGAGCTGCGGGATTTCATGCGGACCATGACTCAATGGGAAGTAAGCTATCTCGGAAGTGCTCTGTGAGACAACGAAGAGGCGGTGGTAACCCTAAAACAGGGTTCGACGATTCTTGGTATTTTCAGACAACTCGTAACCAGCACGACTACCCATCACTAGACGGTTCAACTGAAGCAGATGTTTGTGTCGTGGGAGGCGGCTACACCGGTTTATCAGCTGCGATTGAGCTGGCAAATAGAGGTTTTTCAGTCGCTCTGCTTGAAGGTCACAAAATAGGGTCTGGTGCTTCTGGTCGAAATGGGGGTGTACTAGGGACCGGACAGCGAAAAGACCAGATCGAGTTAGAAGAATGGCTTGGCATAGATGACGCCCGCAAGATGTGGCAAATCGCCTGTGACGCTAACCAACTTGTCAGGGACCGGATTAGTGAATTCAATATTGACTGCGATTTGACAGACGGCGAGCTCTCACTCGCGCACCGCGAACGCCATCAACAATCTCTGTGGGACTATGCGACGCACCTTGAAAAAAACTATGACTACACTGCAAAACGTATCATCGATCGTGAAGAAGCTGCTGATATGCTCGGTGTTGATACGCTTTATGGGGGGTACCTAGACTCGCATGCCGGGCATATTCATCCCTTGAATTTGGCAATTGGCCTTGCTCGCGCAGCATCGAATCTTGGTGCTGATATTTACGAAGAAACACTCGCTACAGGTATCCAAGAACACCACGAAGGTGTGACTGTGACAACCGCTTCAGGAAATGTGAAATCAAAGTTCTTGCTTGTCGCCTGTAATGGTTACTTAAATGGATTTCACAAAACCCCAGATTTGTATCAAATGCCGATTAATAATTTCATTCTGGCAACAGAACCATTGGGTGAAAAACGTGGTCGACAGATTAATCGGGATAATGTGGCTGTTGTCGATACCCGCTTTGTCGTGAACTACTTTCACAATACGCCAGACCATCGTTTGATATTTGGTGGGGGAGAAAACTATTCGCCCTATTTTCCCCGCGATATCAAAGCCTTTGTTCGAAAAAACATGCTCAAGATATATCCGAATCTCGCTGATGTGAAAATCGATTACGGATGGGGAGGAACGCTTGCTATCACCATGAGACGAATGCCGCATTTTGGACGTGAAGGGAATCACGTATATTGGGCACAGGGGTACTCTGGTCACGGTATTGCCATGGCTAACATGGGAGGCAAAATAATTGCCGAAGCAATCATGGGCCAAGCAGAACAGTTCGATCTTTTCGCTAACCTAACCCACTTTCCTTTCCCTGGCGGGCGCTGGCTTCGGTGGCCTGGCTTGGTTGCTGGAATGCTGTATTACTCTATGCTGGATCGTCTCTAAATATCATCAATAAAAAATTCCGATTGACGCTCTGGCCAGCTTGATCTCCGAATCTTCACATGGCCGTCGCCGATCAACAGTACTGCTCCCGATGCTAATAGACATCTTGGAACCGCGGCTTATTGAGACTGGTCGCTATTCTAATTCTTTTTGCTTCTAATGACTTGGTGGCTCGCTACCCTTTGGACTCTGTCGCCCACAAGGCTGCTACCTCAATGCTGCTCCTATCTATGGAATCGCTTTCCAGAAGTTGTGGCGGCTTGCTGGAGAGTGTTTCCAGGTCGCTGCTCAGCGGTTTCAATATATACCTGGCTCGTCACCCAGGTGACAGTTAGATCAGATTGTTTCTGGCAAAATGCGCTGAGAACAAGGCAATCTTACTATGATAAAAACAAGGCGGTTAAATTTACTGATTCTGTTCTCTCTCTGCAAAGTAATGCTGACTAAATAGTGAGCAATGGGTAGAAATCCTTAGCAGCTATTTACATCGCGGCTAGCGCCGATTATTGTACGCAAGGTTTCAAACGGGTCAGGTTTGAAAATAATAAAAGTTTTAATTTCGTTAGTGATTTTGGGGGAGTTTATGAAAGTGAGTTATACCCGGTTGGGTGCGGCTTTGCTGACGGCAGTGTCGTTTGCAATACCCAGTACTTTGCAAGCGGCTGATTCTCGGCAGC
>CAXRCG010000172.1:0-2147 GCA_964228885.1 Pseudomonadales bacterium
ACTTGGTTTAGTCAATGCGGGCACGACGTCCGGCAAATGCCTGAATGGCGCGCAAATAACCACGTTTATTACCACAATCATGGCTGCGACCACGCATGTAAAAAGCATGGACATCCTCTTCATGAATCAGCGCATCCATGGCATCAGTCAACTGAATCTCGCCCCCGACACCGACGCCGGTGTTTTCCAGACGTTGCCAAATTGAAGGTGAGAAAATGTAGCGACCGACCACCGCCATATTAGACGGTGCTGAGTGTGGCTCTGGTTTTTCAACGGTTGCGATCATTTTGCAGTGCTCACCGGGAAGAATAATGACACGGTTGGTATCGACAATACCGAATTTAGAGATATCCTCGTGCGCCACAGCCTCAACCATAATCTGACTTGAACCAGTTTCGCCGTAAGCGCGCATCATTTCATCAAGATTGTTGATGCTCGGATCTGTCTCGATGAGGACATCTGGCAGGATAACCGCGAATGGCTCATCACCAATGATCTCATAGCCACATAAAACAGCATGGCCAAGGCCTTTTGCTTCTCCTTGCTGCACAAAATGGAGTTTCATGCCGTCGGGGAGTGTACTTTGAACCTTTTCCAAGATATCGGTCTTACCGCGCTTGGCCAAAGAAGTTTCTAATTCTTCTGCAGGCTTAAAGTGATCCTCAATCGCACCCTTGGATACGTGAGTGATCAATACCACCTCATCAATACCAGCCTCGGCACACTCTTCAATGATGTACTGAATTACGGGCTTATCTACCACTGGAAGCATCTCCTTCGGGATGGCTTTGGTGGCTGGTAGCATACGGGTTCCGAACCCGGCTACCGGAACGATGGCTTTTTTAACCGCTCTGTTTTGCACGATAAATGATCTCCATGTTTAACTATCTGCGAACCTTACTAGGTTTTAATGACCACAATGTAACAAGACTGGTGATAAATTACGACTCAGTCAGTTGATTTAATAATGAGCGTGTCGAACTATCAACAGCACTGCTATCAGCGCCATGCAGCAGAGGTTGAAGTTGTTTGGCAATCTGTTTGCCTAATTCAACACCCCACTGATCAAACGGATTAATATCCCAGAGTACCGACGATACGAACACCTTATGCTCATAGAGCGCAACCAGTGAACCAAGGGTGTATGGCGTCAATTCATCAAGCACAAAGGTGGTTGATGGCTGATTGCCGGCATACTGTTGAAACACCGAACTCGACTGCACCTGCTCGTCAGACATCGCCTGATTGCCCAATGCCAGCACGCGCGATTGCGCCAGACAATTTGCGACATTCAGTTCATGATGCTCCTTAAAACTGGTTTTGACAGCATCAGACATAGCAATATTTCGTGACTTGCTGACAATAAAATCGGCATTGACAGGTTCAGTACCCTGATGCAATAACTGATAAAACGCATGTTGGGCATTGGGACCTATTTCGCCCCAGAGTATCGGACAGGTACGATAATTCACACCCTGACCATCGTGGGTTACCGACTTACCATTCGACTCCATTTCCAGCTGGCCAAGATAGGCTGGAAAATGTTTTAGGCGACCGTCATAAGGCAGTATGGCATGCGCATTAATCCCGAGAAAGTTACAATTCCAGACATCTACAAGGCCCATTAATACCGGAATATTATGCGTTAGCTCAGTGCTCGAGAAGTGTTGATCAACGGCGTGAGCTCCTGCGAGAAACTGTTTAAATCCCGCCATTCCAATTTGTAATGCAATCGTAAAACCAACGGCTGACCACATGGAGTATCGACCACCAACCCAATCCCAAAATAAGATCTGATTCTGCTCAGGAATACCCCAGGCCGAGACTTTCTCTGGTGCGGTAGAAATGCAGATAAAGTGCGCATGCTTCAATGCTGTCACATCATCACTAACCGCTTCTAGCCAAGCTAAAGCGGTATTGGCATTACTCAGCGTGTCAATGGTGCTGAATGATTTGGAGACATAACAAAAAAGCGTCGTTTCCGGATTTAACTCAGGCAGTATCTCAGCCAATTGTGAACCGTCAATAGATGATGCGAAATGAATACCAATGTCCTTTGAGTTGTCATCAGTATATTCTGCTAAGGCAAAACAGCTCATCAATGGCCCCAGGTCTGAGCCGCCCACACCAATGTTTACAACATCAGT
>CAXRCG010000173.1:0-15799 GCA_964228885.1 Pseudomonadales bacterium
GACGTGTGCTCTTCCGATCTCTGCAGCATCTCTTCGGTTGACCCCGTCAACCAAAACGAACGCGATGACGCATGGCTCGGTACCTCTGTTCGACCAAGCGTGATTATTGCCGCGCTGGATCAGAACATCTCCCGCTTTCAGCAAAAGATCATCCTCTTCTTCATCCAACATCATCCAGATCTCTCCTGTCAGCACGATGGCATAATCCAGCGAGTCGGTGCGATGCATAAACGGATGTCGACCACCTTCTACGATGTTGCTACTTGCCCCCATTTCGCTAAAGGCCTCTTTGCCATTCAAGGTTTTTAGAACCTCAGGATCCTCGGGCAGGAACTCCACACACCGAAATGTGCTACCTAGAGCAGGGGGATGCAGGATGAAATCTCCAGTACAGGTTTCTGTTGGGCCGTCAAACTCTGCTGGACTGCCGCGCTCGATCCAGAAATTTGTCAGTCTGACACCGGGTCTATTGGGGCGCTCCAGATACTGTGTTGCGACGCCATCCCTGACGACAACTGATTTACCATTTGCATCGTGACCGGTGACAACTCGGCGAAATTCTCGTGCCATTTTATTTTCCTTTGATTACGCTTTATGTTGAACCGTCCGTGATAAGAAAATTACGAACCCGACTCCTAAAATGCCAGCCAGGTCGCTTACTAAACTCTGGTGTAGCAGAGCGATGCCCGACAATGCCGCGAGCGCACGTGGTCCTATATTCAAAGGACTTCGTGCGTAGCCAATTACAGAGACGGCGATGGCATACACCCCAACAGTACCCGATGAGACTGCGAAGGCGATTTCACCAAATGAACCGTTTAACATTAGAGCCGGGCCAAAGACAAAAATGAAGGGAAGAATGTAGCATGTCATACCATAGGTTAAGGCTGTCCAGCCAACTTTGTTTATGTCTGCGTTGGCTATGCCAGCTGCCACATAAGAGGCCAGTGCCACGGGTGGCGTAATAGTCGATACACACCCGTAAAAGAAAACGAACAGATGCGCGGTCAGAAGCGGTAAACCCATTTTGGCCAATGCGGGTGCAACAACTGTTGCGAGAACCAGATAGGCTGCAGTTGTGGGCAACCCCATACCCAGAATGATCGCCGTGATCATAGTCAGCAATAGCGCTACAAAGATGTATCCACTGGACGCTGATACTATCAGGCCGGCAATCTTTGACCCAAGTCCTGTAATGCCTAAGGTGCCCGCAATAATGCCTGCGGCGGTACAAGCTATCGCAATAGGGATCACTGCCTTGGCACCTTCGGTGATTGCCTTGGTTGATTTTACGATCAGATCAATATCGATCCGTCGCGTCCATAGAGCATGGCAGGCTAGTAATACGAGGATCGAGTAGAATGAAGCCTTGAAGGGTGAGAACCCGTTAAGCATCATTGTGATGAGTGTCGCAAAGGGAATGATGAACTGCCCCCCTTTGAGCAAAACTAGCCAAAGCGGTTCGTCATCTTCTGGGGTTATCTGAGTATTTGGTTCTAAACCGTTCTTGGCGGCTTGTAGATGCACTACAAAAAATAGGGAAGCAAAGAACAAAAGTGCAGGCACCACAGCAACTTTCATCACGTTCGCATAGGGAGTGCCTACAACTTCAGCCATTATGAAGGCGGCTGCACCCATAACTGGGGGCATGATTTGTCCCCCGGTCGAGACCACGGCTTCGATCGCGCCCGCCTGGTGGGGCTGATACCCTTCTTTTTTCATCATGGGAATTGTAAGGGTGCCGGTTACCGCGACGTTTCCGGCGGCGGATCCAGATATCATACCTAGCAGCGTCGAAAAAATTACTGCTGTTTTCGCACCGGCTGCGCGCATACCTCGTGTCATTTGGGAGGCAAACTTAAAAAAGAAGTCGCCGGCTCCAAAATTTGAAAGAAATGCGCCGTAGATCGAAAACAGGATGATATAGGTTGAAGAAACCCCAAGAGGGATGCCGAATACCCCTTGACTAGTTGTTGTCAGAAATTCTGACATGCGAGCAAGGCTGTAGCCACGGCCGTAGAAAACCCCGGGCAGATAAGATGAGTAGAATGGGTATGTGAAGAAAATCAGGCAGATAATTGATAGCACCAGTCCTACCCCTCGGCGGGCTGCTTCTAGCACGAGAAGCAACACCACGATGCCAACCCACGCGTCCATTGCCATTGTCTCGCCACCGCTTAACGCAATATCTTTCCACCGCGACATCAGGTAAATACAGGAGGCCGCGCTGACCAAGATTAAAAGTACTCGGACGAGTTTGTCTCCGACGGAGTCTTCGAGACTTTTTAGCGTTGGTTTGTTTAAGAAGAGTAGTGCGAGCATCATCATGAGATGGAAGATTCGTACATCGCGGGTCGACAGGACAAACAAGCCCGAGACGTTCAGCAGATGAAAGCTGCCAATAAAAAATGCGATTAAAGCGGTGCTATGCAGAAAAATCTTGTCAATTAATTTGTCCATGCCTCAGCACACACCAGAGCAGTTTAGTACAGCTCTGGTGCCCTTCCCGGTCGTTTTGTCATTTATTTTTTGTGATAAGCTTCTGCACCTGGATGCAGCCGAATCTTCAGATTTAGAGAAAGCTCGGGCTCAATCTGGTGCGCATGGGCATTTTCGGCGCGAAATTCATCCATGTGGTCATAGATGGCCGCAGTAATGGCCATCGCCACTTCGTTCGACATGCCTGCGTCGACGATCAGCATGTTGCTCACACCCAAAAGAGATCCATCGGCTTCGGTATTATAAACATCTGCTGGTATGACTACAGTGTTATAATTGGGATATTTTGCAAGTGCGGTTTTAATATCCTCTGGTGTCAGTGTGATGTATTTCAGCTTTTTGTTAGCGCTGGCCTGCATCACTGCACCGGCCGGGTATCCTGAAAGTGCAAAAGCTGCATCGACATTTCCGTCAGCAAGCTGGCTGAACCCATCTGAATAGCTCAGAAAGCTTGGGGTAATGTCATCGATTGAAAGGCCGTAAAGATCGAGAACCTGCCCCATGAACGGGATTGTCCCACCACCAGCTGGTCCTACAGCGACCCGTTTGCTTTTCAAGTCTGCGATAGAATTGATCTCAGAACCGTCAAGTGTCATCATGTGCAAAACCGAGAAATGAAGAGCACCAATGGCACGAAGGTCCATCGCGCCACCCTTTGCGTAAGGGCCTTTGCCGGCATTAGCCAATACAGAAAGGTTGTTGTTGGTGATTGCGATGTCTACTTCGCCAGAGCTAACAAGTCTTGGATTTTGTACCGAGCCCTGTGTAACAACCGGAACCATGGCCAAACCATCAGCATATTTTCTTACAAGCGACGAAATCGTCTGACCTACGGGATAAAATGCGCCCCCCTGACTGGCAGTTCCAATCCGAAGCTCTTGTGCACACAACGCTCCCGCAGAAAATATAGTCAATCCTAACATCGCCACTCGGGCAAGTTTTTTAAAAATAATCATTAGTTTTCCTTCCATTCGAAAGTGTTGGGGACATTGGATTTCGACACTTAAAACACAACTCCTCACCAATATTTATGGTGATTTCCTCCTAAAATCAATTAAAATCGATTATATTAATAAATTAAGCATAAAATCGTTAGAATTAATATAAAGTAATAAATATCAATTATATATTGAAATACAGGCCAAAACCCATTAAAAAGAAGATCTACTTACTTTAAACTGCAACGAGACAGGCAACGAGACAGGCAACGAGATCTCTTAATGATCGAAATGGTAATAATTGACACGTTGGACCCTGAATGAAAAACATAAAAACTCAACAGCTTCGTTATCTGGCCGCGGTTTATGATGAAGGTTCGATCACGGCGGCAGCCCACCGCGTCAACGCGACCCAATCCGGCGTAAGTATGCGGATCCGCGAATTTGAGGAATGGCTCGGTGTTTCCTTTTTCGAACGAACACCGACAGGCGTCGTGCCTACGAAAATCGGTGACATAGTATATCAACGCGCCACGCGTATTTTGCGTGAAATAGACGAACTCGAACAAGATGTATTATCCGCACGCGGTCAAATCGGAGGACGTGTTAGGGCAGGTATAATGCCGACGTTCTCTCGTTCAATCCTTGCACCAACTTTAATCGAGTTTGGGGAAAGGCATCCCTTTGTCGATGTGCAAATCAGTGAGGGTTACAGCGAAATGCTAACACACCGCGTATCAAACGGGGAACTTGATTTTGCTGTTGTTCCTGCTGGCTCAATTCCTGATGGTTTGAGGAGCGTTCATGTTGAAACAGACCTTGAGATATTGGTTGAGAGCACTAGAAAAGATGGCAACGAACCCGCTCGGACTAATCTTGCTACAGCAGAGCCACTTAATCTGGTGTTGCCCGGGCCTGCGAACGCCCGTCGAAAAGGAATTGATCAGTATTTAGAGAATATTTGTCAGTCTCAGCATTCGGTTTTTGAGATCGACAGTATGATGACGACATTTGATCTGCTGGACAAAGGCCACTTTGCGTCCATTTTGCCTGGCTGCCTTTGTATCTCAAAATTTGATGATCCATGTTTAAGGCTGTCACCGATCAGCAAGCCTGAACTTAAAGTAGACTACTTGCTTATTGAACCAGCCTCAAAGGGTACTTCGACAGTGGTGAAGGCTTTTTCAGACACTTTATGCAGAGTCATTCGGCTCAGCTGTGTCGAGGTTCGTAAAAGGTTTTCTGACGGATGAACCTGAGCTAGCCGGATCACAGCCACGAGTTGTCTATCAAGTTTTCTGATGCGCACCATAAGGAACCACAAGTTGTTTTGACGTCTTGCGTTTGTTTATCTTTTTTTAGGGCGAAGTGATAGCGAGGATCATTACGCCCTGGGAGGTAGTACTAGATATTGCTGCCAGCTTTGGGGAGGAGTGCGAAATGGAATTTAAAACGCTGTCCATAGAACGATGGTTCCTTTTGGTATTTTGTGTGTTGGCGGCAACGGCCGTTGCATTCATGGGCCAAATTGTTGAACCGCCAAAAGTTCTGTTAGGTCAGATGTTGACGGCTATAACGCCAAGCCTTTTCCCAAATATAACGTTGAGTGTCTTAGCGGTTTTATCCGGCGGGATGTTTCTGTTCATGAAGTCGAATGAAGCTGAAGAAGACGCGGGCGCAACAACGGATTTGCCCGCGGTATGGCGCGGTGTGCAGCTGTTCTTATGCATGATGTTTTACGCACTAGCGATGGAGCCTATTGGCTTTTTCCTTTCCTCCTTCATCACAATAATTCTGGTTTCACTTCTGACAGGAAACAGGTCAGTTTTGCAGATCGCCATCTTGGCCGCCATCGGACCTTTCGCACTGTACCTTATGGCGACCAGACTTTTGGCAGTTTCACTGCCCGAGTTGAACGCGATTGAACTGTTTTACGCGCAGATACTTGGACTTTAGGATTTTTCGATGCTTGATGAGTTCATAACTGGATTTGGAATGGCGTTCCGTTTGGACACATTCCTTTTGATGTCCGCAGGGCTGTTTGGCGGTATGCTTGTCGGTGCTTTGCCTGGGTTCACAACACTCTTGGCAATGGCCATTTTGCTGCCAATTTCATTTTTTCTTGATCCTATAGTGGGAATTCCATTTCTGCTTGGGGTTTATAAGGGCGGAATCTTTGGCGGCTCGATCCCTGCAATCCTCTTGTCGATGCCCGGAACGGGCGCTTCTGTCGCGACCTCAAGAGATGGCTATCAGCTGACCAAACAAGGAAAGTCACGCAAAGCGCTTGATATGGCGCTCTGTTCTTCTGTTTTCGGCGATACAATGAGCGACATGTTTACGATGCTAATGATTTTCCCGATTGCCTTCCTCGTGATGCAGTTCGGCCCACCAGAGCTGTTTGCGGTTCTTTTGCTCAGCCTTGTGATCATCGCGGCGACGTCTGGGCGGAATCCTTTGAAATCACTTGTCATGATGTTGCTGGGGTTGTGGCTGTCCTTTATTGGCACTGATCCGATTGGTGCGGTCGATCGCTTTACCTTTGGCGTCTTCGAGCTGCGTTCAGGCATACCATTGCTGCCGATGTTGATCGGGGTGTTTGCCATTCCCGAAATCGTGAATGTCGTTATGAAATCCGACAAGATCGGGAAATTAGCCAGTGTCATGGGTGAGCGCCTGACGTTCGCTGAATTCCGTCGCTGCTTTAAGACTGTGTGTAGGTCTACTGCTATTGGAACAAGCATCGGCATCATCCCCGGCCTTGGGCAGGTCGTCGCCGCGATGATTGGTTATTCGGCTGCTAAAAACGCGTCCGAGCATCCCGAAACATTTGGCGAAGGCGAGCTCGAAGGGATTGCCGCTGCCGAAGCAGCAAACAACTCAGTGAATGGGCCGACGATGGTGCCGCTACTGACCCTTGGCATCCCAGGCGATAACGTTACCGCGATTTTGCTTGGTGCGTTCGTGGCTCAAGGGCTTCGTCCAGGCCCGCAGTTGTTCGAAGAACAAGGCGCTACAGTCTTTGCTATTTTGGTGGCGATGGTTTTTGCTAACCTATTGTTTCTGGTTATCGGTTACCTGTCGATCCCGTTCTTCTCACGGTTGGTCCAAATCAAAACGTCGGTGCTTGTACCTGTCGTGCTGATGTTCGCCTTTGCAGGGACATTCGTGTTCCGGTCTGACAGCGTTGATCTTGTAATACTCGTTGCATTTGGCGTGATCGGCCTTATCGCCAGAGCCGCGAAATTCGATGTCATGCCGATGGTAATGGGCTTCATCCTCGGCGGGCCACTTGAATACGCGTTCGGGCAAACGCTCTCCATGGGTAACGGCGCGACCATTGAATTCTTATTCCAGGAAAGACTGGCAGCAATTGCTGTGCTGCTCTCGATCCCTGTGATCGGTGTCATGTTGTGTAGGCGGCTATCGAATATACCGTCGTCACATTAAAACGAAAGGGTCCGCATCACCCTTCAACCGACTGACAGATGCGAAAAAGAGAGGAAAAAACTATGATTACTTCAATCTTCAAAAAGGTTGCACTCGCAGGTGGCCTTGCTCTTGCTGCAGTTGGAACTGGGGCTTCGGCTGAATACCCGGAAAAGCCAATCACTATGGTAATACCGTTTGGCCCAGGTGGGTCCCATGACTTGAATGCGCGTGTGATCACCTCGATCATTCCCACATATCTTGAGCAAGCAATGATCGTACGTTTGACACCGGGAGCTGGGGGACAAGCGGGCACTCAGGAAGTTGCAAATTCCGAGGCCGATGGGTACACGCTTTTGTTCACGCACAACTATGTGGACATGTTGCAGCAATATGTAACGGACGTTCCATATGATCCGATTTCGGATTTCATTCCGATCGCGCGGGTAAACTTTGCGCCCATTGGTGTCGTTGTTCGTGCAGATAGCCCATACGAAACTTTTGAGGATTTGATCGCTGCAGCAGAATCCGATCCAGGTGGCATCAGCATGTCGCATTCGGGTAACTGGGGCGCATTGTTTGTGCCTGCTGCCCAAATCATGCAGGCCCGCGGTGTCCAGTTTAACCTCGTTCCCTATCAAGGCGGTGGGCCCGCTATGCAGGCGCTTTTGTCTGGCGATTCTGACGTGACCATGGGCTTCCCATCAACGCTGTCTTCCCAAATCGATGCGGGCGAGATCCGCGTGTTGGCAACAGCTGGTTCGGAACGCATGTTCGATGATGTTCCAACATTCGCAGAATCCGGTATCGAAGGCGATGTCGGCTTTATGCATCGTGTTCTTCTGGCGCCTGCTGGCACACCTAGTGAAGCCGTGGACGCTCTGCAGGATTCCTTTGCACAGCTGATTGAAGACCGCACTTTCACGCGCATGATGGGCCGTCTGAATGAAACCATCGATTTGCTGGATGGCCCTACATATCAGGCTATGCGCGAAAAACAGGCTGTTGCCTATAAGGCGCTGGTTGAAGAGCTGACTGGCCAATAAGCTTTGTTGGTGGCGCGCTGTATTCAGCGCCATCAGCCGCTTCATTTCCAAAATAGAAAGCAGAAAATATGAGACTTGTTGAAGTCGCCGTAATTGGCACGGGTTGGTGTGGTGGAATTCGCGCGGAGACACTGGCTCGTTCAGCGCTTGTCGATAAGTTGCACATCTGCGAAATCCGGCCTGAACGTTTGGCTGAGGTCACGATGTTGACCAACCCAGCCACCGCCACGGCGGATTACCAAGAAATTGTGAACAATCCAGCAATAGAGGTTGTCTATATCTCGACAACGCCTGAACAGACACACTACCCGATAGCACGCGATTGCATGCGTGCTGGTAAACACGTGTTGTTGGAAAAACCGATTGCTCTTGAATTAGCTGAAGCAGATGAACTGATCGCGTTGTCTCATCAAAAAGGTGTCAAATTTACGATTGGCTATTCGCAGCGGTTCAATCCGAAAATCGCCTATGCCAAGAAGTCGATTGATGACGGGACACTCGGCAAGGTCGTAAATGTCATGGTCAGCCGACATCTGTCCCGTAACCTCGGCAAAAAGATTGCCAACCGCGTTAAGCTATCACCTGCCGCAATGGAAAGCACCCACGACCTTGATTTTGTGTTTTGGCTGCTCGGCCCCGCGAAACCTGAACGCATCTATTCTCAAGGCGCCTATGGTTGCATGCAAGAATTGAACGGTTCGTTTGATTGTCAGTGGAGCACCGTGACGATGAGTGACGGGACCTTGGTTGTTATCGGCGGCGGTTGGAACCTCCCGCCAAGTTACCCTAATTACTGCGGCACATGGATCGAGATCACCGGAACCGAAGGATCTCTGATCCTTGATGACACCAGCCGCGACAATTGGCTTAACACGGTAAAAGAAGGCACACAGTACCCAATGTCGACGATGCCAGGAGAGCAGGTCGATCATGCTTTCGCCGGGCAGATGGGGCCGGAGACCATTCATTTCCTCGAAGCTGTTTTGCTTGATCGCGAGGTTATGGTTTCGCCAGAACATGCAAGAATGGTCATGGAAAGTTATTCTGCCGCAGATGTTTCAGCTGTGTTGAATGAACCGGTTAATTTGCCGCTCTCAAATCAGTCTCTCGCCATTCTGGATGACCTCAAAAAGAAATAGGAACTTGGCAACGTGCAAGTTCAAGCGGGCACCGACAAAGCGCCGTAGACACTAGCGAAAAGCTGTGCCGATGTCGCCATAGGGCGTCCGCTCGGTCGCATTCAATCATTAATAGTTCTCATCGGAGATCCTAAGATTGCCACATTAACGAAATGATAGTTTTAAGCGCTGAGATTTTTTCAAACTATTTGAAGTGATTTTTGGAGGGGACGAATAGATTAGTTGGACGTAATGGTGATGAGTCGTGAATAATACTTTGATTTGGCTCCCACTGTTTCTTGCTGCTTTTGTTAAAGTGTACGATGCGGTTATTCGTTTCGACACGGGGAACAGAAGTTTTTAGCGTTCCTTAAATCGAACGAGCAGGGCGCAGTGAAGCCGTTCCAATGTCTGTTTTAGGGACTAAGCGTCTCGATGAGGTAAGATTCGGCCAAGGTCCATTTGTGGCTGTGTAACGAATCCGTCTTATTACATGCCTGAGAATGGCGATCTTGATGGTTTCTTTTTGGGTTTTACTTCTTTCATTAGTCGATTGGATCGTAAATGATCGTCAACAGTAACAACTAAGCGCAAGCTATATTTACGTATCTGGGCTCGAATTTAATGCTTGGGTCTAAGCGCAAATCTCCAGCAATAGATCAATTGAAGAGAGGACCACGTCTACTCGTGAAACGTAGTGTATGGGCCCAATTTCAAAATCTGTAATGGATATCCAGTGGCTTTAAGGGCTCACATCCCAGTTAAATGCTTTGACCTTATCTCCTCGTAATTTCAAAAGTTTGTAAACGCCGCCGTTTTTATTAAAGAGATTAATGGCGAATTGACTCTTTTCGAAATCCTCTCGCCGCAATTCAGGTACAAAATCAGTGAAGGCTGCAGTAGATGATTGATCTGAATTCAAAGTGTTTTGTGCCGCTCTTTGTACCTGCCAAGATGGATCGCCGATTGTCAATTTTGTATTTTGTTGGAACAAAGTTAACATTAAATTAACGCATAATGGAGTCGCCTGCAGAGACTCATTTGGGACTGGAACGCGCATAGGGATCACCGTCACCAGAAAAAGGTGTTCTTTCATCTCACCGAAAAGAAAAAGTCACTAAGTTTCGAACGGCCCAAGTCGTCCTTTTCCGAAAACAAGAGGTACCCGATCACTTGCATTGTGTTTTATGACGCGGCCGACAAGTATTTCGTGATCACCGCCGTCATAGATCGCGTGTGTTGAGCATTCGATTGTTGCCGCGCACCCAGGCAAAATAGGCACGCCATTCATCCCTGAACACCAGTCTAATGTCGCAAACCGATCCCTCTCAGGGCTTGCGAAAAGTTTGCACAGGTCTGCTTGTTCGCTCGAGAGAATATTAATCGCGAAGCCTGAATGTGCGAGGTATTCGGGGAGGCTAGCGGCATTTCGCGCAAGGCTCCAAAGTACGAGCGGGGGGTCCATCGATACGGAGTTGAAAGAACTGATCGTTACACCAAGCGGTGCGCCATTGCGTGCAACACTGGTTGCGATGGCGACGCCTGTGGGAAAACAAGACAATGTGTTCCGAAGGGCTTTGAGGTCTACCGTTTCTGGCTTTTCCACAACATCAATAGGCACAGTGAGTTTCTCCTTACGTTACTCACAAGATAAGGAAATCGTCTAAATGGAAAACACATAAGAACAGATGCAACCCATCAGGTTTTCTGTTGACCTCGCTTTGGGTGCTTAAGTGCTTTCCATGGCAAGCGCGAACCACAAGAGTACCGGTAAATATAGGATCTTGAGTAAAGTGGAAAAATTAACCAAACCTGCGACCTGTTGTGGGTCACGATCAAACTGCGCTGCGATGACATAGGCCACAACGGCCGACGGCATCGAGGTGAGAAAAAATATCTTTCCGGCGGCCGTCTCCGTTGCGCCAAGCGCTGAAATCGCTGTAAGCCCCACCACCGAAACTCCGATCCCAAGTCGCCCGATGGCCAACAGGCCTGCGCTTCGTAGATCACTCAATCTAAGTTGACCGATTGCGATCCCGAGCAAGATCATCATGGCGGGTATCTTCATGCCGCACAGTATGTCATTTGTATCCGTAACAACGGAGGGAACCGGCGATGAGCAGAGTGTGAAGACCAGCGCCGCAAAGACCGCCCAAATGATTGGTTCCTTGATGACATTCTTTATCGGAAAGGCGCCCGCGACGATAACTGGCCTCAAAATATACTGAATAGTTCCAACAACGAAATAGAATGCCAAAACTTTATCAGATCGTCCTCCCCGAACGCTAATAGCTCCAATGGAAAGCCAAGATTTCCCGAGTTCAGTATCGTCACCGGTGGAAAGTAGGTTCTGATCGGAAGCCGAAAAAGCGTCAAATCAGCGAGCGCAAAAGCAATGGTGAATCCGCACAGACTCGCGGCCCTTAGTGAAATGCTAAGTGAGGTTGTAAGAGGTAGTTCCGTTGTTGTGATCGTCGAAAAGACCAATCAGAGGATCCCGATCATCATTACCAATCGGCTCGTGCGGGACGTGTTGATGATCCCCGACGATTTTTGTAATCAGAGGCTGATCAAAAAGATCAGCGAGATAGGCGTGAAAATCTCAAAAAGCTGGGAAATAACTGTCACTTCATAAGTCTTTATTCTGAGCGTGATGCACCTGTTCAGGCGTGTAGGTTTGCGACTAATTCCCGAACGCGATCCGCGTTGCTTTCGGCGCGTTGCCCATTACTGTGACACAGCGAGTTTTCAAATCCGATACGAGCTTTTCCTCCGAACTTGATCGTCCTCACAAGACAGTCGGTTTCTGTTTGGCCGAACGCGCAGAGCATCCAATCAAAGCTATGATCTTCCGAGGCATTGATCAAAGGGTGCGCAAAGGAAGCGACATCATTTGCATCGCTTTTCTTGCTTCCGTCATAGGCCCCCAAGACCAGTTGAACATGATGCCGCGTGCCCGGAATTGTCCCCGCATTGATTAGCGCAATCAGCCGGTCCCGTTCTTTTGCGCTATAGCAAATATGTTGAATGGCTACATCATTTTCGAACGCCCAATGATAGCAATCGCGCGCGGCGGATTCTGCCGCTTCGTTCGGGATGAATTCGCGTAGCGCCACGGAAATGGATTTCGGCTTTAGCGCATGGATCAAGTCACGCTGATCATTGGCGCTGTATCGCCCTGCTGTTTCGCTAGTAACCTGGGCAAAGAAATTTGGTAGTGCTTTGTCTAGTTTATCTAACAGGCGCTTGTATTGGTCCGCGTCGAGCGTATGAAGCCCCTCCGCGTCACGAATATGTAGGTGTGCGCCTGTCGCCCCAGCTCCTTCGCATGCGCGGCAGGCCTCGACAGTTTCGTTAATTGTGATGGGCAGCATGGGGTGATCGGCTTTGCTGCGACGCGCACCGTTGGGGGCGACCATTATGATCGGTAATTTCATCATCTAGTTATTTAAATGAATTGTTTCGCGATGTTCAGCGGAGTGAGTTATTGCTTCTAGGACTTCGATGTTATGGATCATTTCATCATAGCTAAAGCGATAGGGCACACCCTCAACGCAGGCATTGCGAAATGCGGTCAGGTTGTCCACGACGGCATCTGTCCAATCGAAAATGGTTTCTGCGCTGGGCTGGCCTGTCACGGCTTCGACAAAGCGAACCTTGCCGCCTGGGGTGTCAGGATGGGTGTCGTTGCGGACTTCGATCCATTTAGCAGTACCAAATACATGCATCCGAATGAAATGTGGGGTGTTAAGAATGGCACTGAGCGTGGCTGTCATGCCCGCTTCAAACCCGAGCTGAACTGTGACCAAATCGCCAGTTTCCCAATCCAGCGAACGCTGTGCTGTTATAGCTTGCACCGTCTTCACCCGTCCAAAGTAGGAGATCAGTAAATCTGTCAAGTGAATGCCCATAGCTGTCATGCCGGCGGCGGGGCAAACCTCTTTTGACGTACGCCAATCGCCTGCGGGAACGTTGATTAGCTTGTCATGGCTCCATGCAGCTTCGGCGTGCATAATGGTTCCAAGGCTTCCATCATCGATCTGCTTTTTCAACGCCTCTAGACCCGGTTCAAACCGGCGTTCATGTCCGATGCCCAAAGTTACGCCTGCATCAATACAAGCCTGAACAGAGCGCCGCGCGCTTTCGCCGGTCAGGCCAAGCGGCTTTTCGCAAAAGACGTGTTTGCCTGCGGTAGCGCAGAGCGTGACCTGCTCTTCATGAAATGGGTTGGGCGTGGTCAAAATGACCGCATCGACATCAGGCATGGCCAAGGCTGTTTCGAAATCTTCACACACCTCTATGCCGAGCGCGACGATATCGGCGTGGTTCGCTTTGTTCGGCTCGATCACGGCGCGCACGTTGAACGACTCCGTGAGGGCGAGGCGGTTCACCATGTGGCGCCCCCACCAACCAAACCCTGCTACAACAACCGAAAATGTACCTGTCATGATGCTCTCCAAAAATACTTCTTCCCATCAGACACCCAGCCGCCCGTCAATTCAACTCATCAAATCTTATGTCGGTAAGAAGAAAAATTGATCCTATCGATCAGGATTCAATTTTCCATGCGCACTTAATTTGTGGGTCAGCTGTTTATATTTTCAAAACAGGCCTTCGCGAGGTTTTCGATAGTGAAATCATAAAATCTGATTGCCGACATAAGAAACCATCGCTTTCTCTGCTAGCTAGTGACGTTTATATCGAAAGTTAGTGCTGCCGCCAATTCAGGAGAGGTTCCGATGGAGCTGTCATTCTTTACGATGCCAATTCACCCAGTGGGAAAGTCGATTTCGCAGAGTCTGCAAGAAGATCGTGAGGCCTTCATTCTGGCGGACGAGCTTGGATTTGTTGATGGGTATTGCGGCGAACACACGACCGATTTGGCTGAAGTAATCACGTCAACCGTCGCGTTTATGGCAAGCCTTGCCTATGAGACCAAGAACATACGATTGGGAACAGGCACTGTGAACATGCCTAATTCCCATCCAGCGCGCGTTGCTGCAGAAATTGCGATGTTAGATCACATGACAAAGGGCAGAATGAACTTTGGGATTTCTCCCGGTGGCCTAATGTCGGACGCCGAAGTTTTCGGAAACCTCAATAAAGACCGTAACGCAATGTTCCTTGAGTGCATCAATATGGTGCTGCAGATTTGGGAAGGTGAGGCGCCTTATAATCTGAAGGGCGAGTTTTTTGAGGTTTCCACCCAGAACACCATGATCCCTGAAATTGGGCAAGGGACGATCATCAAACCCTATCAGGATCCACATCCCCCCATTGTTGGGACGGTTGTTGCACCGTTTTCGAAGGGCGTAACTGCGATGGCGGCGCGCGGCTGGCAGCCTATTTCAGCGAACTTTCTACTCCCTAAATGGGTCAAAACTCATTGGCCCAACTATGTCGAAGGGTGCAAGCAGGGCGGGCGGAAAGTCGATCTCAGCAACTGGAGCGTTGCCAAAAACATCTGTGTCGCTGAGGACATGGCAACCGCCGAAGCTTACGCCCGAGATCCAAATAGCCCGTATGTATTCTACTACAGCCAGTTGTTGCACAAAATGCGGGCTGGTGGCCGTTTGAACCTGTTCAAAGAAGATCAGAACATGCCGGACGAAGATGTGACGCTTGAGTATGTGTTGGATAGGTTGGTCATTTATGGCGATCCCGAAAGCGTTACGGATCAAGTGCTCGCGTTCCTTGACGAAGTCGGGCCGTTTGGCAAACTTGTTTATGCAGGTCATGATTGGGCCGATCGGGAATTAGGACGCCGCTCCATGATATTGACCGCTGAAAAAGTTATGCCAAGGGTCAATGATGCGCTGGGTGCTTTGCACTTGGAAACAACGCAATGATGATGACTGGAACCGTAACAATGCAAGACGGTGTGAAGCTGGCCTATCAAATTGATGGGCCCGCTGATGGCGATTGGATCATTTTGTTGAATTCGCTCGCGACGGATATGCGGCTGTTCGATCATGAGACAAGCTACCTAGGCAAAACTCATCGTGTTCTTCGCTATGACACGCGTGGTCATGGGCAAAGCGACGCATCCGCACCTCCATATGGGTTTCCCAGATTGATGTCTGACGTTGTTGGACTCATCGACCATCTTGAAATCGAGCGCGCCGATATGCTGGGTGTCTCTCTCGGTGGTATGACAGCCCTAGCCGTTGCAATCGCGCATCCGAATCGCGTGAAGAGGCTTATCTGTTGTGATGCCCGTGCTGATGCACCCGATCCCTATAAAGCGATCTGGGAGGATAATATCGCAAAGCTCCATGCCGAGAACCTTGCCGCACTGTGCGAACCGACTTTGACCCGTTGGTTCACTGACCCGTTCCTTGCGGATGCGTCCAATAAACCAAAGCTCGATGTTGTTCGGGATATGTTCAAATCCACTTCGGCGGCTGGATATGAAGGTGCCGCGCAATGTTTACAGACCCTAGATTTTCTGCCGTCTCTTTCAACGTTGCAAGCCGAAACACTTTATGTGACTGGCGATCAAGATTTGGCCGCGCCTGTAGTTGTCATGCAATCGATGGCAGATGCGACCCCAAATAGCACGTTCAAAGTGATCGAAGATGCTGCGCATCTATCGAATTTAGAACAGCCAAAACAGTTTAAAGACATCATTACAGGATTTTTGGCACGTTAAGCCGAGATTCCAATTGGGAGGGATAGAAATTGGCGGTCAAAGAAAAACCAATCTGGAAGTTCAACATAAAGGGTGGTCATGAAACGCCGACCAAATCGGTCGCAACCGCGCGCGGCA
>CAXRCG010000174.1:0-5778 GCA_964228885.1 Pseudomonadales bacterium
AGCCTGAATAGCCACGGATTTACTGCTTTGCAGCGGCACTAAGACATCTTCTCATTAGAACTAGGGATGAACGTTAACCCACGCTTGAGCTAAACCCTGCGCTTTGCTCACGTCTTCTGATGACATCTTTGTTGCTGTTAGGTCACGAGATTCAATAGCGTTTTCATACCCGTTAGCTGCTGCAATGCAGAACCACATGTGAGCTATTGTGTAATCTCGCTCAACGCCTTGGCCGTTATAATACATGACGCCGAGATTATACTGGGCAATGATATAACCCTGTTCTGCAGCTAGCCGGTACCATTTGATGGCTTCTTTGTAATCTTGAACAACGCCGTCTCCTGCATCGTACATAAGCCCCAGCTGCGACTGGGCAATGATGTCCCCTTGCGCTGCCTTCTCTTTCAGTTGCTCAACATTTTCTGCCAAAACATTAACAGCGAAAAACAAACATGAGAGGAGAATGATTTTTAACATTAGATCTAGCGTCCTGTTAATTATCTAGAGTAAACATTAACTTGTTTACAGGTGGTATTGGAAGCGTTGAATCGAAGAGCGCATAACAATTGAGCTTTCTCACCATGGTTCGCTCTGATGATTTGATCAACGGGAATTGCGCGAGAGTGATTCGTGTCTAGCGACAGAATTAGCGTTAACTAATTTGGTGACAAGAATGCTCACGCTTAAAGCGTTTCGTGGCTTGACGATACTCATGCGCAGGGATAGGCAGCTTTTTTCTAACGACGGTTTTTCATTCTAATTGGAGCCGATTACGCTTAAACATCTTAGATTCCCGTAGCAGCCTGAATTGTTAATTCCCCTTGCAGTAGATATAACTTGTCTCTTCATCAGCGCGGTAGCAGATGGTAGCCACTTCAACGCCTTGGGTATCATATTGCCGATACCATCCTTCCTTCATGCTGTCGACGTAAGTGGTTTTGCTCCGAAGCTGACCCTGCTCGTGCCATGTCTGATATACGCTTGTCATCCTACCATTAACTTCTGTGGCCTCTGATTCAAGCTGACCGTCCCTGTTCCAGGTCTTCGTCGTAAATTGGTTCTTTCCATTGATGGGTGACTTCTCAATCGCCGGTTGGCCGTTTTGATGCCACCTCTGATATCGGCCTTGCTGTTTGCCATTAATAACCGTGAACTCGGCTTCAAGCTGACCACTTTTATAGAATGTTTGAACCTTCGCGCTGAGAGGCTCGGTGCTGTTCAGCGCGTAAAGAAGGCCGTCTCGCTTCAAAGGCTTTCCTTTGTGTATGGGCAACACTGCTTCACCGCGTTCTTTAGAAGACTTGCTTACGTCTTCCGGGGTCTCGCTCACATCTTTCGAAGCCGTGCTAACATCTTTCTGCGTTGTGCTCAGGTCTCTCAGCGCCTCGCTAAGCGCTTCGCTCAGGTTTTTCTGTGCCTCGCTGAGGTCTGACTGGGCCTTGCTCAGGTGTTTCTGAGCCTCTTCGACGTTTTTCTCGGCCTCGTCCACATTTTTCTGAGCCTCGCTCACGTCTTTAGGAGCGTTGTCCACGTCCTTCGACATCTGATCACAACCGATCAAGGTCACGTAGAATAGCATTATCGCTATGAGTCGAAATTTCATCGTTAGTATCCCTCCAGCTATCGTCTCAGCATAACGCGATGCCAAAAATGCGTAAAGAAGTGGTTATTCGGCAACATATTTTGTGAGCGAAAGAGGGCTGCGATCTTACGAACATTCTTATCACTCATTTTTTAAAAAAATAATCATGAAATACAGTAATTTATGATCTTAACCTAATGTGGTTTATTGGACATATTTAGTAAGGGTTGCCACCATCCCATCGGATACGATTGGTGAATCAAAATACCAAAATCGAACCAATATTGACGCACCTGCTAAGGTCGTTTGAATATTGTTGTTTGAACTCGCGAGAGCGACTCAGATTTTTCTAGCTCTAAAACTCAACATAAGGAATCTACCAATGCACGTCTCATTCAAATATCTCTTGCTTGGCGCTTTAGCGATGATCGGCAACAGTGTCCTCGCCGCACCTTCTTTCAAAATTTATGAAGTAGCAGTCCCTAACTCGAAACAGGTGGCGGTGCTCGAGGCGACGGATACATTTATGAAGTCTAAGAAAGGTAAGAGTTACAAAGGTGGTTTGCATGTCAATACAATTCTAGCCAACGGCATCAGCCCCGCTACGCATACCTTCGTGTTATTGATGGATAGCATGGCGGCTATCGAAGAATGGGAAAACAGTCTTTTAGGCGATCCCGACATAGCCACTTTTTGGTCTGCGTTGGAAGCTTCATCAACACCCGTATCGCAATATATGGGGAGCTTGATTAAAACTTGGGGCGATATCTCGAATGAGGACCGTGTCTGGCAAGTGACTCGTTTTCACTCAACGGATCCGGTCAAACTCGTAGGCGCAATGGAGGCACTCATGGTGGCGACGGGAGGCAAATATCCCGGACAAACCGCGTTACATGCGTTACCTGTTGGGAATCGCAATGGCGCGAACAATGCGTTTTCGACGCATATGCTCGTTAACGGTTTTAAATCTGTTGCCGAAATGGAAGAGTGGATGAATTACCTCAACATGCAACCAGCGTGGGCTAATTTCCTGAGTAGTGTAAGAAGTACCGTAACATGGCAGGGTACCGATCTTGTTCAGAACACTGCGATTTACGATGGTGGCATGGATGTTAAAGCGTTCCACGGAGAGTAACTCAACGGGCGACCGATTATTCTCAGTCGGTCGTCCTTAGCTGCAATGACCTGTGGCTATCAAAATAATCAGCAGTAACAGACAAACGAGCAAGCCGTGGTCAGGCTGCGCTAAATAGGGCTACTCTCTGTTCGGAAATATGAGGTTGTTTAGCGTCTAGCCAGACTAGTATCAAGTAAGATAGGTTTGAAAAGCCAGTCGTGATTTATCTTAGGTGCTTAGTAATAGCGCGGCGCAAAACTTCTGAACGACGGCTGTTGCCTGACCGACATTAAGGTCCTGATCATTGCGTAGTTGATTCCACATATCGAAACTAAGCGCTGCCTCAAGTGCCTCAGCGAGCACAGGATCGGTCAACAAAAAGTTAGGTAAAACGGCTCGAAGGAGTTTGCGCTCATCCTTAACCAACTCGCTGTGCCGCGACAGCAAAACATTAGACTTGAGTTTCATTGCATTGGAAGCGATGCGATAGGGCATGATGATTTCATACATCTGTAGGCGACGATCTACTAGTTGTCTAAAATTTTGTCGCCAATCCCCATGACTCGGCGCCTCATCTAGTAGGGGGGCAACCTTCTGACTGATTGCCAGAGACATCTCTGCGTAGAGGCTCTCCATGTCCTTGAATCTTCTGAAAACCGTTCGCAAGCCGACATTTGCGCGAGCGGCAACTTCCTCGGCGGTCGGCGAGATGACACCGGCGCGGACCAATTCGAGCATCGCGGTCACAATTTTTCGCTTGCTGTCGCGACTGCGTTGGTGGCGACCATCAGAGACCTGGCTATAGAATTCAGTTTCAGACACGTTTTGGCTTTAATTAGATAAGAGGAATATGTTGACATACAAGCTGTCAGGCTCAGATTATGGCGAGAGCGCCTATCGATGTAAACGCTTGCTGGAGAAATCTCTGTCCACAAACCCTTAAGTTGTCAGCCAATATTTTCAGATTATTCAGTCAGAGACATCAGTAGACACTTGCATCTACCAATTCGGACTGGTTTAAACTTTAGGCTAACAAGGTCAGGAAAAGCTCATTCTCAAGTGTTAACCCAGCGAATTTCTTGTTTCTGGGTGTCAATGCTCATCTGATCGCTGTCGCGCCAATACGCTGGATTGGGAAATGATGAGAGCTTCAATTAGTAAAAGCAGATACCGGGACGTCAATAATTATGAAAGATTTGCCTTCAGCGATTGAGCAACCGTCCCGAGGTAGTTAAACTACGCGGCTTTCACGATCCATCTCTATTGCCCGGGTGGTGAAATTGGTAGACACGCAAGACTTAAAATCTTGTCGCTTTCGAGCGGTGCCGGTTCGACCCCGGCCCCGGGCACCATGTTAGACGCTTAAACCCTAGTAATCTTGCTTTACTAAACATTTGGTGGCTATTTCTTTGATTGACTTTATGATACGGTGCGTCTCGTATTGGCTGTGATTTAATTGAGGGGCTGGGAAATTTAGATAGCTGCGATAACAAAGTTCTTTCTCTACCGCGCCGGGTTCAGTCTGCAGGCAAGATGAATTAATGGATTTTGCACACGTTAGCAACGGTTAAATCGTTGCCGCGCCATTGGCGCATACAAACTGATCAATAGACAAGGAACATCATCAACAAAGAGGTTCACACGAGATGAGCATTTTTTCGACAATTCTAAAGATTCACCAGAGTATCTATGAAGTGACAGATGGGTTGATAGGGCACAAGTTGCTGGGTGTGCCAACATTGCTTCTTCGCACAAATGGGCGCAAGAGCGGTCAGACCCGCACAAGTGCGCTCATATATCTCGACGATAACGGCAGCAAAATTGTTGTTGCTTCGAAAGCAGGTGATCCAAAGCCACCCGCCTGGTTGTTGAATCTGCGAGCGGATCCGAAAGTGGAATTCCAGCTTAGTCGTGTTCGCGTCACGGCAACCGCCGAAGTGCTCGATCAAGGCCATCTTGACTATGACCGACTGTGGAAGGAACACAATGATCGGAATGCAGGGCGCTATGATGAATACCAGTCATTAACCAAGCGGCCTATTCCGCTTGTGCGTTTGGTTCCATCACACGCAGAGTAGATTGTTCGCATACATAAAAGGAGTTTAAGACATGAGTTTTAGTGGCCTATCCACAGCTAACGACATACTCGAGGGTGTTCGCCTGGACGGAAAACACGCCTTTATCACTGGCGCCACAGGTGGACTGGGACTTGAAACTGCAAAATCTTTCGCTTCTGTAGGTGCTTCAGTGACGATAGCCGGTCGAAGTCCAGATAAAGTCGATGCTGCACTTGCATTACTAAATGAGGAAATGCCCAGCGCTTTATTCGATGCGAAAATTGTCGACTTGGCTTCATTGTCGAGCATACAGTCCGCTACGATAGAAATCGTCGCAGAAGGCAGGCCTATTGATCTTCTTGTCAATAACGCCGGCGTCATGATGAGCCCTGAGGGCAAGACTGAAGATGGTTTCGAGACCCAATTCGGCACAAATCATCTTGGCCACTTTGCTCTTACGGCAGGGCTTATGTCGCTCATAGTAAGAGGTGGTCGGGTCATTACCCTGAGTTCAGGCGCGCATCTGCGAGGTTCCGTTAACCTTGATGATCTCAATTGGACGAACCGAGATTACGATCCTAGCCTCGCCTATGCCCAGTCGAAGACGGCGAATGCTTGGTTCACTCTCGAGCTTCAAAGACGATACTCAGACCGCTTTCTATCTCTTTCGGTACACCCGGGGGTCATTGAAACTGACCTCATGCGCCATCTCCCTACCGCTGTATTCGAGAGTATGAGGGAAGCGATACGAAATGATGGCGTTGAGGAAAAAACGTTACAGCAAGGCGCGGCGACCACGGTTTGGGCTGCAACAGCGCCAGAACTCTTGAAACACGGCGGCGCCTATTTGGCGGACTGCCAGGTCGCACAGCCCGTAACATCGGCGGATCCTCGAAATGGCTATGCACCCTGGCTCTATGATGCGGAAAGTGCAAAACAACTTTTCGTGGCATCTGAGAATCTCACCGGCATTCACTTCGAGTAGGGCGCATTATTTCCAAACAAAACCAAGCGTATATAGT
>CAXRCG010000175.1:0-6562 GCA_964228885.1 Pseudomonadales bacterium
CGTTTCCTCGCCGTATAGTCGCTGTAACAGTACCTGACCCTCAAGCGAAAGGAGTTCATCAGGTTTTACCGTTTGCCCAAGGATCAGATGGTGGTCCCACTGCGCAACTCTTGATTTCTTATCAGGCACCTGTTGCACGGGCAGCTGTTGCAATAAGAAACCCGCTGCATTGACCCCATTAGCAGCGAGTTTTACTAAAGTTTCCAATTGCTCTGATTGCGCAAAATAATGGCTTAGACATTTCTCCAAGCTATTTCCAACCAGCGGTACAACACTCTGGTACTGCTCGCCATCGATAGGATCCACAGTGACGACCAGCGTACCTTTTGCGAAAAGCACCGAGAAATCATCGTCGGCTGAAATATCGGGTCTCGTATCCTCTTCCGCGAGCCGGGCAATGCCGCGAATTTTCTTATCATGGGTAGCTTCCACCATTAAAAGCGGTATTTTACCCTGACTTCTGATTTGTAACACAAATCGCCCTCTATACTTAATTGTTCCGCTCAGTAGCACACTCGCAATGAGAAACTCACCGAGCAGCTCAGCCACTCGTTCGGGGTAATTATGCACTCTGAGAATCTCACGATAACTTTCATCCAGCCGGACAAAATCACCGCGGATATCGGTATCTTCAAAGATGAATCTCAATGAAGTTTCCTGCGACATTTTTCCTTTCCTTAACCAAAACACCAGGGACTATTCGGAGCGGCATTATAGCGAGATTAAGAGGAAGGCGAGCTGTTTAAGGGAGAAAAACCTTATTTAAGATGAAATTAACCCGCTGCATCAGTATATTTAGCACCCTCGAAAAGACACAGATTCGTTCCCATGGAAAAACGCAACATACTCGTGACCAGCGCCCTGCCAAACGCAAACGGCTCAATACACCTCGGTCACATGCTGGAGCATGTTCAAACGGATATCTGGACCAGATTTCAGCGCCTTCGGGGCAACCAGTGCATCTACGTATGTGCTGACGATACGCACGGTACGGCGATCATGCTGAAAGCTGAGGAACTCGGTGTCACACCGGAAGCGCTCATTGCTGATATAAAACGTGAACACGAACAGGATTTTCAGGGGTTTCACGTTAGCCATGACAACTATCATTCAACCCATTCTGACGAGAATCAACACTACTCATCACTGATTTACAATCGGCTGAAAGAAGCGGGACAAATCAAAACGCGGTCCGTCAATCAATTATTTGATCCAGAAAAAAACATGTTCCTAGCGGATCGGTTTATTGTCGGCACCTGTCCCAAATGCAAGACCCCAGATCAATATGGCGATAATTGCGAGGCTTGCGGTGCAACCTATGACGCAACCGACCTGATTGACCCAGCATCTAAAATATCAGGCGCGACACCTGTGTTAAAAGAATCTACGCATTTTTTCTTCGCACTCTCTAATTTTAATGATTTCCTGAGCGAGTGGACTCGCAGCGGCACCCTCCATCCACAAGTCGCAAACAAGCTGGCGGAGTGGCTGGACGCAGGACTGCAGGATTGGGACATCAGTCGTGATGCGCCTTATTTTGGCTTTGAGATTCCGGGCGAATCAGGCAAATACTTTTATGTCTGGCTAGACGCACCTATCGGGTACATGGCTTCATTCCAACACTACTGCGATCAGCAGAGCGGAGAAGAAGCCCCAGCGTTTGATGACTACTGGAAGGCTGACTCAACATACGAGGTGCACCACTTTATTGGCAAAGACATCATCAACTTCCACGCCCTATTTTGGCCCGCCATGTTGAGCAAAGCTGAATTTCGCACACCAACACGCGTACATGCGCACGGTTTTATTACTGTGGATGGACAGAAGATGTCTAAGTCACGTGGAACATTCATCAATGCCAAAACCTATCTTGATTTTCTTGATCCTGAATATTTACGCTATTACTTCGCGACAAAGCTGGGCAGTGGCATAGATGATCTGGACATCAACCTCGAAGATTTTGTCACTAAGGTGAATTCAGATCTCGTCGGCAAGGTTGTGAATATCGCGAGTCGCTGCGCCGGATTCATCAACAAACAGTTCGACGGAGAATTGGCTAGCGCGCCGACAACAGGATTAGTCGAAGAAATGCTTAACGAGCGAGATAACATTGCACAGCTGTATGAACAGGATGAATTCAGCAAAGCCATGCGCCAGATTATGGCAATGGCAGACAAGGCGAACCAGTACATCGCCGAACATCAACCCTGGGCAATGATCAAGGACCCAGAAAAAAGAACCGAGGTGCAGCAAGTTTGCTCCGACGGCATCAACATGTTCCGGGCACTGATGATCTATCTAAAACCGGTGCTACCGTCACTTGCGGAACGGGCAGAAAACTTTCTTAACGTTTCGCCTCTGGTCTGGCAAGACCTCACCAAACCATTGGGCAGTCACAAGTTGAACAAGTTCAAACCCATACTTGCCCGCCTGGAATCAAAAGATGTGGCCAAAATGGTCGAGGCTTCAACCCAATCGACGCTAGAACAAACGCCCAAAGCCAGCGAGCCAAAAAACGAATCAACAGACCAATACATCTCAATTGACGATTTCAGCAAGATAGATTTGCGAGTTGCGAAGGTTATTAATGCGGAACATGTTGAAGGAGCTGATAAACTGCTGCAGCTTACACTCGACATCGGCGATGAAAAACGCAATGTTTTTTCCGGCATAAAGAGTGCGTATCAGCCAGCCTCACTGATCGGGAAACACGTTGTTCTTGTCGCCAACCTCGCCCCTCGTAAAATGAAGTTTGGTATCTCCGAAGGTATGGTATTGGCGGCAGGACCTGGCGGTAGCGATATTTTTCTTGTGGAAGCAGACAACGGCGCGCAGCCCGGAATGGCGGTTACCTAAGCCTAAAAACAAGCCATGCCCGATTTCATACAAGCACCTCTGACCATTCTTTTCGGCACCATCTTTATCAACAATTTTGTCATGGTTCAGTTTCTCGGCCTGTGCCCTTTCATGGGCGCTTCTCAGAAATTTGAAAGTGCAATCGGCATGGCGGCGGCAACGACCTTCGTCTTGACGATTGCGTCCGCAGCAAGCTATCTGGTCGAAACCTACCTACTCGTTCCGCTGAATCTGGCATATCTTAGAATCATCACTTTTATTGTCATCATCGCATCATTGGTTCAGTTCGCTGAAATGGTGATCAAATCGACCCAACCGTTATTACATCAAGTACTTGGCATTTTTATTCCACTCATAACGACGAACTGCGCAGTACTCGGTGTCGCCCTGCTAAACGTCAGACAGACACATTCTTTTCACGAGTCGGTTATTTTTGGTTTCGGTGCAGCGCTCGGTTTTTCAATCATGCTGATTATGTTCGCAAGCATGCGCGAACGTCTTGAATCAGCCAACATTCCGCTGCCGTTCCAGGGTGCAGCCATACACATGATCACTGCAGGTCTTATATCGCTGGGCTTTATGGGCTTCACGGGAATGGACTAATGGACCTTGTATTGAACGAGTTTACCGAAGTTATTTTAGGCGTGTTCACGATCACGCTACTAGGCGGGGCCTCTGCATACCTACTGAGTTTTTCAGCCAAACGTTTTCAGTCTGACACAGACTCTGTCGTCGGAGATATCAACCGATTGTTACCCCAAACGCAATGTGCCCAGTGTGGCTTCCCCGGATGCCTTCCTTACGCCGAGGCAATCGTCACTGGCGAAGCAATTAACCTCTGTCCTCCCGGTGGACAGGATACAGTCAAGGCGCTAGCTAACCTACTGGGTCGCGAGCCGCTACAATTAGAAAATGACACGCAACACGAAGCGATGACGATTGCACGCATTCGGGCGTCCGAATGCATTGGTTGTACGCTCTGTCTACCCGCGTGTCCGGTAGATGCAATCATCGGAGCACCGCAACGATTACATGCCGTCATTGAGCAGCAATGCACCGGCTGCGACCTCTGCCTTGAACCCTGTCCTGTCGATTGTATCGACATCATCCAAGTAAAAGAAGCGAGCACTCAAGACTTCACAGGCACAATCATGCTGGCGGAAAAATCGTTAAAACAGGACTCGTCAACAACCGAGTGTATCGGATGTGATCTTTGCGAATTAAGGTGCCCGCGCGATCTTGCTCCTCAAGCTTTGTATTGGGAAAGAACGTCTATCGAGCGACTGGAAGCGATAGGGCTAAACGACTGCATCGAATGCCAACTTTGCGACAAAGTTTGTCCAAGCCAATTGCCCCTTACGCAAATATTTACCGAAGCAAAAGCATTAGGTAGGCAAAGGAAAACTGAATTTGCTAAAGCCGAACGTCTACAGCAACGATATCAAAAACACCAGGCGAGGGAATTAACTCGAACGCAAAACCTCAGGTCTCGTCCTAGCAAATCTGATCGCAGCGTAATTCTTCAGTCTTTAAAAAAACAGCGTAAAGACGCAGCGGCAATCAGGTCAGGTAAATGAAAAACACGACTCGAAATATGATGATTCAAGTCTTGCTGGCGCTACTGCCCGGCATTATGACGCTGACCTGGTTCCTCGGCCCCGGCGTGCTCATCAATCTTTTTGTCGCCATTGTCGTTGCATTAACCGCTGAGTTTATTTTGCTATCCCTACGTGATCCTTCGACTTCCGGGCACCATTCAGGTGCATCCATCAAGTCACAGTTAACAGACGGTAGCGCGATTGTCACTGCGTCACTGATCGCCGTTTGCTTACCACCTTACCTTTCGATATGGCTGGTCACTGCAGGCGTGCTTTTTGCGATCATTTTCGGCAAACACATTTACGGCGGGCTTGGACATAATGTCTTTAATCCAGCGATGGTCGGTTTTGCCCTCTTAATACTTTCTTTTCCACTGGCGATGTCGCAGTGGCCCGCCATTGATAGCACTGGTCCGAATATCGCTGTTTTGATCCAAATCAAATTGGGCTTACTCTCTGTGCCTGATGGCATCACCGCTGCCACACCGCTGGATATAATCAAATTTCGGGGCAGTCAGACGATCGACGAAGTGTGGTTACCCAAATATGGCTTTAACAGCCTCGCCGGGGTTGGATGGGGATGGATTAACCTTGCCTTCCTATTGGGCGGTTTGTATCTACTAAAAAACCGAGTCATTCAATATCATGCGCCGGCTTCACTGCTTTTGACGCTCACGCTACTGTCGATGTTTTTCTACGACAGCGGCAGCTCGGACAGTCTAGGTTCGCCCCTATTACATCTATTCTCAAGCTGCACAATGATCGCTGCGTTCTTTATCGTGACTGATCCGGTTTCATCTCCTAGTGGAACCACTGGGCAAATCATCTTCGGCGTCGGCGTTGGCATCATTACATTTATTATAAGAACCACAGGCGCTTACCCCGAGGGCATTGCTTTTGCTATTTTGCTGATGAACGCAGCAGCACCGCTGATAGACCGACTTAGACTGGCGCCACCAGCATTGTCCACACTATCTGGGAGGGGGGAGAGTGAGAAGTAGCAAGAAGCCGTTAATCACCTTTTTTGTCCTTGCTGCCTTCTGTGGGCTGCTAGTTTCCATGAGCAACCTTCTATCTCGCGACAGGATTATGGAGAATCAAATACGATTTGCGCAAAAACAACTCATTGAAATTGCGAACGACCCGAAGATTGAACTGCTTGAAATCGAGTCCGATGTCTATCAACTTAGATCCGAGGGGGAAATAACCGGCTTTGTCTTCAGACGATCGACAAACAAGGGTTACAACGGAAATATCTCATTCTGGCTTGGGGTTAACACCAAAGGGGAAGTACTCGGCGTCCGCGTTATTTCGCACAAGGAAACACCGGGGCTGGGCGATAAAATCGAGACAGGTGTTTCAGGCTGGATACACACTTTTGCAGGCAAGAGTCTTAACAACCTTCGACAAGCAGATTGGGCCGTCAAAAAGAACGGCGGTATATTCGATCAATTTAGCGGCGCGACAATCACACCAGCTGCCATCATTGAAGGCGTAAAAACGGGGTTAGTTCATTTCGAAAGCCGATCCCCTATCTGGGCTGGTTCAACTGGAAAATTAATCGACCCAACCAAGGATGCATTAAATACTGGTGAAAATAATGAGTACTGATTACCGAGCGCTTGCCGCCGATGGTCTCTGGCTAAAAAACCCCGCGCTAGTGCAATTGTTAGGGCTTTGCCCACTGCTTGCCGTTTCGACGACCCTAGTGAACGGTACCATCCTTGGTGTCGTCACTTTATTAGTGCTGACCGCTTCTAACCTCCTGATCTGTATCGTCAAAGACTCTCTAGATGAACGAATTCGGTTGCCATTACAGATTATGGTTATCGCGACCTTTGTCACCTGCGCCGACCTCGCGTTGCAGCACTGGTTGTTTGAGATTCATCAACGGATCGGACTGTTCGTCGCATTAATTGTCACAAATTGTACTGTTCTTGCCCGGGCAGAGAGTTTTGCCAGTCGCAATCCAATCAGAGCAAGCGTTGTCGATGGGTTTATGATGGGCACAGGTTTTCTCCTCGTCATCATGTTGTTGAGTGGCATCAGGGAAATACTGGGACAGGGCACCTTATTTCAAGGATTGGCGCTCGTGTTGGACCCGCAGA
>CAXRCG010000176.1:0-48551 GCA_964228885.1 Pseudomonadales bacterium
ATCAAACAATGTCGCTAGCATTCGGGTTGTCAGTTCAATTGATACGGTTTCAACCCAGTCAAAAGGTTCGTCCATAGGCAAGGAGTCAAGCACTTCTTGTGTTCGCTCGCGTATCAGGGGCTCGAGCTTCGCTAGATTGCTCGGCGCAACAACACCGGTCACTGTTTTTCTTTGAACATCGTGGGTCGGTGGATCCATCGCGATAAACATACTGACATTCAACGCACCCTCAGGCAGTTCCATATCAATGGGTAGCCCCAGCGTAATACCGTGCGCAGACGAGAAGTTCGCATGGTCAGAGTCAACTTTTTTAATATCTTCGTAACGGGTTAACGACCAGAATCTGCCTGCAAGTTCTGTCTCATTAAAATGGACCGGATCTTCTTCGCGCAATCGCTTGAAGAATTCCAACATTTTGTTTTCCCTGAACAAGCGGGGATTAACCGGATTGATATCTTCAATCGCGAGGTCATACGCAGATGGCAGAGGGCCGCTCGTATCGACCTCAGAGTCACCCGGACGTTTAAATTCTGGCGGTGTATTTGCTTCCAATGCTTCGCTCATGGTTTCTCCTCCGCGATTGCAACGATAACGAGCGAGTTTTATACCAAGATTCTTCGGCGAAAAATAGATCAATTTTGGTCAGGAAAATCGGGCAACACTTGATTTCCCATCACAGCCGATCGCAAAACCACCTTGACGCATATCCCTATCCTCTCCGAACATCCGAAAAAGCCGCGTCAACAGGTAGTTATCGTTATTTACATCGCCACTCTTGCGGGCGCTTTCGGTGGCGTTGCCGCCAAAAAACAAAAAGAACCTATGAACGCGCCGATAGCGAGCACTGTAAAGCCCAGTTCATAGTTTCCATAGATGTCAGCCATCAGCCCTGCAACGATGGGACCGCCCGACATACCAAACATCACGATGAGAGAAGAAAAGCCCATGATCGTACCAAAAGACGAAGGTCCGAAATAATCGGCTCTCAGGGCAACCATGAGCGGCCCGCGAACTCCCCATGCAAGCCCGTGTAGCAAGGTAAAACCAATTACCATCCAGTAAGTAGAGGCATAGGCAATTGTCATGAGACCGATGGCATGAGCAACCATACAGCAGATACAGATGACACGTTTGTTGAACTTGTCACCAAGATAACCACCCGCGAGTTGACCTAACATCTGACAACCTGTCATCAATGCGACAACCAGACCGGCCTGCGAAAGGCTATAACCTAACCCCTCTGTTAAGTGCGGAACAACATGAACCATGACAGATGACACTACCAGAAGAGCACAAGCATGCCCCGTTGATATTAACCAGAATGATGAGGTTCGCATTGCTTGCCTGGCGGTAAAATCGCGATTCTCGTTAAACACAGACACTTCTGATTTTGCTGTCGACGACAGCTTTTCCGGTTCTCCGTCGACTAGATCGCCCGTTTCAGCGGGACGATGTTTAACCAATTGAACCAGTGGCAAACCCACCGCCAGAACAATTATGCCGGATAGCATCGCAGTAAATCGCCAGCCATATCCCTCTAGACACAGAATCACTAAAGGCACCGCAAGTCCGCCGAGAGAATAACCCAACTGAGAAAAAGAAATAGCCTTCGCACGATGCTGGTTGAACCAGTTTACGATTGATACCATCAATGTCGCAAATCCACCTAGACTGGAACCAACCGCTATCATTGCAAAGGTCAAATAGAAGGTTAGGATTGAATCAATACGACTAAATAGTATAAAACCCAAGCCAAATATCACAATTCCAATTCTTAAAATGATTTTAGGTCCGTACTTGTCGACTAACCACCCTTGTAAGGGGCCGAGGATGCCACTTTCAATTCTAGTCAGCGCAAACGCACCGGCCAACATTGTTTTACTCCAGCCGAAATCATCTTGCAGCAGCACAACATAGGCGCCGTATGATTGCATCCACAAAAGGCCGGATAACATTTGAATTCCACTAGCAGCACCGACGATATACCAACCGTAAAATAGTTGTCCCTGCGGGCGAAAGAGCCGATTCAGCGCCGCCAATTGGTTGCTCAACTGGACTGCCCTTTTGCCGCTCTGTTGCCGTCATCCAGACGACACCGTTGATGATAATACTTGTAAATACCGAGCACACTGATAGCCACCCAGGCTAACTCAATGATAAATGCCGAGAGATTAAAATCATAAGTCAGCGACACCAGTATGAGCAGGGCTCCTACCCCGTTTAGCGCAGAATAAAGAACCCCGTCACTTTTCATATTTCCAATCTGTAACAAGAGATAGCAAAGCAGTATTAGAAACACGCCAAGGTTGCCGACAAAATCATGCCAATCATATTCACCCATACCGCTTTTCCTTATCTACCCTCGCTATGATTATCTTCCCAAGCTGTAGCGCGAAACCGGAAACACCTCTGTAATCAGTATGCCGGGAGCAGAATCAAGGTAGACACAATAAGTTCTGTTTACCATCAATTCCCCCGTGCCAATTTCTAGGTCATCACCTAGCCCCCCCACTCGAAGCTTTAGGATTTCGCGGTAACTACCTTTTGCTGTATTTCGCAGCAGAGTGCCGATGCCTACTCGCTCTTCCACAAGCGCCTGATAGAGACTTTGCCCTACAGCCGCTTTTCGTATCAAACTATACGCCGAAGCGTAAACACAATCTGATTGCCGGCCACGCAATATCACTTCTCGATAGAGCACCTCCTCACCTTGCTCAATCGCGAGGGCAGGTAATGAAGTGGCGAGCTCCTCAAACGACTGATTCATTGTCACCACATCGACTGGTTCATCATAATACGCTTCAAGCGCCATCGTGACCGTGCCATCAGCAACGAGTAGCGTCCGCAGAAAGGGAGGCAAGTCAATACCCAACCGCTCTCGTGCCAGATGCAGATCATTTCCTTCGAGTCCTGCTGGCAGGATGCCGTCGGCACTATCGCTCGCTAATAATCTGACCAGGGCATAAAATCGTGCGTCAGCACATGTTGGGCGGGTTGTCACAGAAGGCTACTTATCCCCAATCATTTGATCTGGCTTTGGGCTACTCGTACCCTTTAGGCTCGACAAATAATAGACCACCAATCCGGTCCCTATTAACGCAAGCCCATTGAGACCTTCTTCTGGTCGATTAATTAGGATATAAGTCAACGTCCAGATTGTGAGGCCCAGATATACCAGAGGCGTCACCGGGTATCCCCAGGTCCTGTAGCTTCCTTCTTCACCGATTTTGCGGAACCTCAAAACGAAAACGCCCGCAACAGTAAAGACGGTATTTAAACCCATGACAAACCCAGCAAAAACGAGCACAGACTCAAAAGTTGAGCTTAGTATAAAACCAAGCGCTATTGTTGACTGGAACAATATCGCGACGATAGGTACTCCCTGCCTGACGATGGAGAGGAAACTGAAAATTTTGAAATCTTCTCCAATTACTTGAAGTACCCTTGGTCCTGCCAGCACCATTGCACTCACCGTTGATATCAGCATAAGGGAAAGAAGCCCCCCCATCACGCTACCACCGACGTCACCCAGCGCCTGCTCCGCAACAATGACACCGATTTCAATTTTTCCTTCTAGCGCGTCAATCGGCGCGCCAAACAAAAAGAAATAGTTAAGTAATAGATACAAAACCATCACTATCAGCGTCCCTGAGATAAGGATGACAGGCAGGTTTTTCTGAGGATCCTCTATCTCATTGGTGATGTAGGTCGCCGCGTTCCAACCGGTATAACCATAATTGACATAAATCAGGCTCACGGCAAAAGCACTGCTCAACACCAACGTTTGATCTCCGATTTGAGGCGCTAGAGAGAAATTTTGTGGCTGCTCAGTAAATATCGCCACGATGAAACAGAACACTAGGATCAACAGCACTTTAAGCACCGTCATAATTGATTGGGTCCCACCGCTTGCAGCACGGGATATGCAGTGCAGAATAGTCAACGCGACGACAAGCAAAGAGGCTGACAGCGTCTGGTCAACTTCCGGGAAGACAGCCGACAAGTATGCCCCAAATGTCATCGCCGCTAGCGCTATCGGCGCTGCGAAACCAATCGTCGCGGAAACCCAGCCGGAAACGAATCCTGCGCTTGGGTGCCAAATTTGTGACAGAAAATTGTATTCACCGCCGGACCGGGGCAGTCGCGCGCTTAACTCGGCGTAGGTGAGCGCGCCACAAAGTGCGGTCACCCCTCCGACGACCCATAACATCATCAGCACAAACGGCGAGTGGATATCCATTAGCTGAAAACCCAGCGATGTGAAGATACCTGTCCCTACCATGTTGGCAACCACAACGGCAATCGCGGTCCAAAGAGAGAATTTTTTCACTGAGTTCATGTTGATCTGCTGCGCGAGAAGTAGGGCGAAGACTACCTTACCTGCCATTCAAAGGCGAACAGGACTTAGCCCAGATACGCGCTTAGGGCGATGCTGAACGCGCTTGGCTGTCAATTCCATTAATCTTGCCGACCCGTGTTGCGTGCCGCCCTCCGGCAAATGCACTCTCGATATAGCTGCGCAGTATCAGCGCAGCCAGCTCGCTGCCCAGCACTCTTTGTCCGAGACAAATCACATTTGCATCGTTGTGTTCCCGAATCATTTTTGCCGAAAACGCATCACTCACCGCTCCCGCGCGTATACCAGAGAATTTATTGGCTGAGATTGCCATTCCCTGCCCTGTACCGCACACAAGCAAGCCAAAAGCTGGAACATCGCTTTCTTCGCTCGCAAGTAGTGCGCGACAGAGATCAGATGCGACATCGGGGTAGTCCGCCGATTCACCGCTTTGTGGACCGAAGGTCTCGAGCACTTCATGGCCCCATTCGATTAACAACGCCGAAAGTTGCTCGCGCATTTCGATGCCACCATGGTCACTGCCGACATAAACGCGCATATGCATTCTCCTTTGGGAAGCTGAGGTATTTCAGTGCCGACTATACCTTAATGTTGAGATTGATAGCACCGAATCAGACACAATAAGCTTTATGATCAACCTTTCGTTCACCACAGTAGAAATTGGGGACTACGAACATGGTCGTTGACCGTAAGCAACAAGGCAAATCAAATAGTGATTTTCGTCAGAGTGAAAAGGTAACTGCGTTAAGAGTTTCAAAAGCCATCAATCTCAAGAGACTTCTGGTGGCACCCTTATTTTTCGCTCGGCGCCCGGCGCGGACCAAGAAACTGCGTCAGCGATCGCCTCCAGCAAAGAAGCGCCTTTGCGTCTTCCATGCTTTATTCCTTATACTCTGCTGCTCCCCCAGGCGAAACAGGGAGCCTGCAGGTAACACCTGATCAAACGGGATACTTGCCAACAATCTATCGTAACTCGAGTGCGGCCCATGACTAATCGCGCAATGCTAATATCAATACTTATCGCACTGGGCCTGTTCGGAATCTACCTTATGTGGGACAAAGTATTTGAGCCTGCCGAAACTCAGACATCCGCGCCAAAAACTATCGTTCAGGAAGAAAAAAAAATACCTGCATTAAAGGTTATCGTCACCATGTGCAAACGTGCAAACGAGCGAACGTTGATGAAAGGCTATGTCCAGAATACTGGTAATACAGATCTCTCCTATGTCACTGTGCATGCTGTCTGGTTAAACAGGTCTGGCCTCGCCATCGAGAAAAGCGTTGTTTATGTTGTTAAAAACGACGTTCTAGCACCTGGAGACAAACAAACCTTCAATTCTGTAATCGACAACAGTACCATCAGTCGATGTAATGCTGAAATTTTGGACTATTGGGCCTAATGAGGGACATTCGATCTAGCCATGCGGTAGTTTTATAGCCCACCCATTAAGGATAGGTGTTCGACAAGTTAGACCAGCATTATTACAAAACGTGCCAACACCCACTGTGGCTACGAAACGCGTGTTATCGCAATCAAGGCCTGTTGAATTTAATTCGATGAGCACAAGTCTGAACTAATGCAAGGTAGTGGTAGCCAAAGATTCCAGTTACAGTATGTTTTTAAAAACGGGAGCAAACATGGCACTACAACTTACAAAAGACTCAATTGATCTGGGTATCATCACGCTGGACGCAGCCCCAATGGTTAAATTCTATCGAGACACCCTGGGCCTAAAACCAGATGGCGAAATGGATATGCCAGGCGGCAGCCACATGACTCGCCTCACCTGCGGCACCACCACAGTCAAGATCGTCGTGAACGGGAAAAAACCTCCTGCAGAAGCAGCCCCTGGCGGAATAGGTGGATCGACAGGCTACCGATATTTCACGATTTCTGTCAGCAATCTAGAGGAGATGACTGCATTGTGTGGCGAGGCAGGCTATCAAGTAGCAGTGCCCCCCACTGAAATCCGTCCTGGCGTAACGATATCAATGATTGCAGACCCGGATGGGAATTGGGTAGAGCTTCTGCAAACGAGGTAACTGGAAAAACCAAAAGCTGAACAGCCAAAGGATTAGACATAACTTACACCGGTCATCTACCCGGTGTAAGTTGATCCGCCAACCCTTTTTTGAAAATAAGATAAGCATCCCATTTTTCTTTCGGCACGATCGGCTCCATCTGCTTGTCCAGATCCTTGAATGCCCGTTTCAGCCTATTACCAATTTTTCTAGGCATTCCAGGCTCATTTCTTTTCATTATTTTTCGTATTGCCTTGGCAGTTTTGACGGAAAATTCATCCACCACTTTACCGAACTCTGCTTTACGATCATCTTCCAAGTCCATTAAACCCAGCCCAACAGCCATCAGTTTTTGAGGCGGAGCATCTTTTAGTAACTCTGGTAACTCCTGCGCCCCAGCTGTCTGGAACATTGCAAGACAACTCAGTAAAAACACAAGCGGCATACAGCGTCTCAAAGATTTCATTTCGACTCCTTCTCTTATCATTTTAGTTGGCACCTAGTGCCTAGTAACATTGTGACAATAATCAGTCATCATTTAAACAAGGAAAACAAGGAAAACAAGGAGACGCTTTGGCAAGGAGTGAACTATGCGCGGCCCTCGCATGGGTTGCATTCGCCAAACCTGAAACAACGCAATACCTCTACGACCAAATTGCCAATAGCTGGCTCAATACCGGCCAAATGGATATAGATTGGGAAGACTGCTGGTATAAATCAACGCAAGCACTCAGGAAGGAATTCGGTATCGGACCGTTCGAAAGTGCGTTTCCTGCTGACACGATTGAGCAGGCCATGGCTAACCTACGATTAATTCTGACTCGGTTTAGGCTGTAAGGTTGCGATGTAACTGACGATGTCGAGCATATCAACTTGATTGCTTAACACCATCGAGGCCGCCTTCATTTGCGTACCATAGACATCTTCCGTGTTATGGCCACGCCGACCATTTTGATAATTTTCGAGTTGCGCTTTAACATACCAATCGTTCAGACCTGCGAGCGGAGACCCACGCAGGGCTTCAACGCCTTCCCCTTCTCTACCATGACACGCCAAACAACTTTGGTATAAAATTTTACCGTGATCGACATCTCCTTCAATGGTCTTACGAGGCACATCCGACCATGTACTGGAAACGAATTTTGCAGCCCGCTCGATTTGCTTATCGGTCAGCCCTCTTGCCATAGGCCTCATTTCAAGACCCGCAAGGTCTTCTTCATGCACGCCGCGCCAGCCTTGCCTAAAACTTTGCAACTGTTGTTTTACGTGCCATGACGCCATGCCGCTTAGTCTCGGCGCTTTTAACAGAGGATTGCCCATCAAATTGACCCCGTGACACACGGCGCAGTAGACAAGATCATCAGGTGGAATTGATTGGTCTTTTCCGTTAGCGCTCGGAGCTCCTACTATCAACAAAAAAAACACCAACGACTTAATTAGGTCGTCGCTCATTTTACCCCCGCTGTTGCCGCGTCAGCGGATCTTACTCGCCGATCCATATCCTGCAATGCAAACTCAGCCGAGGCTAAAGCACCTTCTTGCCAACTGGAGTGATAGCTAATCTGATCGCCCATCATGTAGTGCCTGCCCTCCGGCAGGCGCAATCTATCCCAATATTTTGCTCGGACTTCATCCGACCACCTAACCCCGCAACCCATTATATGGTTCATTCTCCCCCAAGGCACACTGACACCAGCCTCAATCTGATCTTTGTAACCCGGGTGAACAACCTCGCCACAATCGGCAGCAAATTTTAGTCGCTGTGCGGGGGTCATTTTTTCAAAAAAAGCTGACTGACCGTAGAAAGCATAGGCGCCCAACACAACACCTTTTTCAGAATGGATATCCGCTGAAGGATACCAAATTTGATTGATGCGCTGGTTTGTTCTGGTAATACCGCCGTAAATCCCTTCGTCTTCCCAGAATCGGCTCTTCATTTGAAAACCGAGCTTGAAGAAATTGCCACGAGTCATCGCGCTCAATCCCGCTATATAGTCATCGGCAAAGTTGTTAGGTATCGATGGCATAAAATGCGAAGGTATACTATTGAAACACCAATCAGCTTTTAATTGCTTACGCTCGCCACCGTGATGATATTCAACCTCTACACCATCAGTCGTATTCCTTATGCTCTGCACCTGTGCGTTAGTGACGATTTTACTTCTAATCGCTTTCACAAACGCCTTAACGATACCGTCCATACCACCGGAAATTTCCATTAAAGGATCGCCCCAGTCTGGGTTTTCAGAGCTCATCAAACCTGAACGCCAGAAATTGCTATCTAGCAAGGCCTTTAGTTCTATGGGCTCATACGGCGTTGACGGCTTGTTCATGCCGCCGGATTTGATACCGCCTCGAATAGTCCCTTGATAGGTACCATCAGCTTTTAGGTCTCCATAATTCTTGACAAAGTCTCTGAGACTTTCAATTTCCTCGAGTGACAAGCTCTCGTCAAATGTATTTTTATCAACCGCTTTATGAAGCAACTCGGAAAGGAAACCTCTCGCATCTGCAATGAATCTACTCACACGTATGGGTTCGCCGCCAAAATGATCGGCATCATGGGTATAAGCAGGTCGACTAAAATTAGTTTTTATCTGGAGCGGCACTTTCAACGTTTTGCAATACTGCAACAACCTTCGGTGATGCCCCGGGATTCTTGCGGGGCCGGCGTCAAAAAACATTTTCGGATCATCATCAAATTCACAGATTTGTTTCTGGCCCAACTCATCGACTTCGTCACCATGGCGAAGAGTGAGGTTACGTCCGCCAATTCGCTTAGAAGCTTCAAGCACAGTCACCTTGTATCCCACACGTTCCAACTCATAGGCGACGGTCAGACCAGATATGCCAGCTCCTAGCACTAATACAGACTTTTTCTGTCCCTTGACTTGCTTCAGGTCCAGCCTAGCCGGCTGGCCAGTTTCAGACATCACGCCCATGGCAAGGGAAGTCTGGTAAATTGCGGTGCTGCCGCCGGCGACGCCCACCAAATTCAAGAAGTTTCTTCGGCTCAGATCGTTAATTCTTATCATTATCAATTCGTTATTTTAGGCCAATGGGTGGTGTCACCTTCAGTCACTAAAAACCTTATCTAGCGCGGACGCTGAATAATCTCCCGATGGTTGCTGACGCCAGTCCGACGCGACATATTGCTGAATGTCGACAGTCGCTTTAGTCGCTTTCCTAGAGTAGTGCTAACGGCGATGAGAATCAATCACCGCGACTTTGCCCTGTCGCTTTTGAGCGTGTACTCTTACGCCAAAACAAATTCGGCAGTAATAAACGCGCTTGAAAGGTAAGGGGAACAAAATTGAAGCTCGCACTCAATAACGCTGACATTGAATTTCAATCTGAAGTACGCGCTTATGTGGCCGCTAATCTGGATAAAAAAGTCAGCGAAAAAGTTCGCCTTGGCTATAGTGTAGAAAAATCAGAAACTGACGAATGGACCCGAATTCTGAATAGAAAAGGCTGGGCAGCGCCACATTGGCCAGTAGAAGTTGGTGGCGCGCAGTGGTCAGCTGTTAGGCGACATCTGTTTGATATTGAATTGCGCTCTGCACATGCCCCCGAGTTACAGGGGTTTGGCTTTAGCATGGTTGGACCAGCAATCATCAAATACGGCTCCGAGGATCAAAAAAATAAATACCTGCCAAGAATTTTAAATGCTGAAATGTCCTGGTGTCAGGGCTATTCGGAGCCTCAAGCAGGCTCAGACCTGGCATCGCTTCGCACCACTGCGACCTCTGAGGGTGACAATTATGTCGTCAACGGATCTAAAATATGGACCAGCGCAGCTGAACTTGCGGACCATATCTTTGTGCTTGTGAAAACAGACACTGATGTCAAGCCGCAACTGGGGATCAGTTTTTTACTGATCGATATGAAAACCCCCGGAATAAAAGTAGAACCGCTACTCGCGTTCAATGGCGTTCGGCTCTGGAACCAGGTGTTTTTTGACGACGTCGTCGTGCCCAAAACAAATCGTCTGGGTGAGGAAAACAAAGGTTGGACCGTCGCAAAAAACCTGCTTGGTAACGAGAGACTTCAGGTTTCCCGGGTCGCTGAAAACAGACGGATACTGGGGAATATCTTCACCATTACCCGAGAAGAACAAAAACGAGGCATCGCGTTCGATGACACTTTCTGGCAGAAACTGTCGTCGCTCGAAATTCGCCTAGAGACACTCGATGCAACAGCGCTTAGATACCTTTCGAAGTTCGATGCCGGCGGCAGCATTGGAGCGGAAGTGTCCATGCTTAAATTAAAGGGGAGTCAATTGGTACAGGCAATGGATTCCCTGATGTTTGAAGCGATTGCACTGTATGGCCTGCCGCTAGATTCACGCATGCGCGCCGATGGCACCGGCGCAATTGGCTCAGACTATAGTGATATGGTCGCGAGCAGAATGTATCACCACCGGGGCTATACCATTGCCGGTGGATCTAGCGAGGTTCAACACAACATTATCGCTCAGGCAGTTCTGGGATTGTAACCCTCAACATCTTACTGCTAACTACCGAACCTTGCCTGCCGTCAGCAGTGCTGCAGAGGCGCCTCCCTTTGAAAAAAAAGCTTCAACGTCACTAACGCCACGCTGACTAACAATATTGCTTTTCACTGTGGACGAAGCCCCGATAGGAAAGGACGCAATCCTTTTTGCGATTTCATGACACCGCTCCACCACCATGTCATCGGCAACGCATTCCATCGCTAACCCTAATTGCACCAAATCCGGACCTTGCACGCGATCTCCCATAAATGCTAACCGGGCAAACACCTGCTCTGTCATTTTAATTTTCGACCAGGCAGCATTCATTGGAACACCTGAACCCTGTTGTATTTCACCCACCTGTAAGAACGCGGTTTCGCCGCTTACGAGCAAATCGCAAGCCATCGCCAAAGCAGCGCCCGCGTTAATGCCAAATTTTTCGAAGGCGCCGATAATTGGCTTGGGGAACTCATACAAACAGATGTGGAGTTCACGCCAGCTACTAAATTGCTGGTCCCGCCAAGGGGGAGGAGGGTCAGCCTGCAGCGCCTTGAGATCGACTCCTGAACAAAAATAACCCTCGGCACCACGAAGCACAACACACTGCACGTCGTTATCGCTGGCAAGCGCGGTCAACTCTGATTTAAGCGCCACACTCATAGGCGCGATAATCGCATTTCTTCGCTCCGGCCTATTTAAAATCAGCTCGGCCCAACCTTGGTGCCGGTCAGTAACAACAAATTTTTCATCAGACATATTTTATCCTATTTCACATCGGTACTGTGTGTACATGTACATAACAGTACTACACTAAATCTTTCTCGATGCCACCACAACTTGAGTAAAATAAGTAACTTAACTATGCTCATTAGACATCAATCAACCCAACAATCGCCAGCATGCAAAGCAGCGTCCAAGTCCGCCGACTTACAAATGGGCCTATTATTCATCCAGGGCTTGATGCTTCAATAGGCAAGAACATCCAGGGCCCCTCGCTTATTCGGATGCCAGATTGGATTGAAAACGCGCTTGGCAAATACTATTTATACTTCGCCGACCATAAGGGCAGCTATATCAGGTTGGCCTACGCTGATAATCTCACTGGTCCGTGGCACATTTATCGGCCCGGCAGCCTACAGCTTGAACAATCTCATTTCTTGACTGTGCCACCAGAAATTACCCGAACGCAACTCGCACGCATTGAAGCAAATCGACTGACAGCCGGCGTAAAATTACAGCATGGCATCAAGGAAGAAGTAACAACCCCTCACATCGCATCGCCGGACGTACATGTCGACCACGTAAACAAGCAAATCTTGATGTACTTTCATGGTCTTGAAGGTCTCGCGTATCAAACAACCCGTCTCGCAGTGTCATGCGATGGCATCCACTTTTTAGCTGATCCCCGCACACTGGGTAAAACGTACTTCCGCGCCTTTAACCGGCACGGATTTACCTATGGACTTGCCATGCCCGGACAATTCTATCGTGCTGCAACACCGCAAGGCCCCTTCGAAGAGGGCCCCCTACTCTTCAACAAACACATGCGACATGCCGCAGTATTACGGAAAAACTCGACGCTATACGTATTCTGGACTGAAGTAGGTGACACCCCCGAACATATCAAGCTAAGCAGTATTGATATCTCAGGTGACTGGTATCAATGGGAAGTATCCGCCACACTTGAAGTACTCAGACCTGAACACGCGTGGGAAGGCGCGAATGCCCCATTGAGACCTTCCGTTCGAAGCGTGGCATACGGTGCGGTAAACCAACTTCGAGATCCTGCGGTGTATGTGGAGGGAGAATTCACCTATCTGCTATATGCGGTTGCCGGCGAATCGGGTATTGGCATTGCTCAGATAGAACTGAACGATTCGCGTCCACTATGACAACCCTTCGGCTTTCAAACCACACCACAACTTTCCGATTGACACCTTTAATACAACCCTGCATTTTTTTGTTTCATTATCGCCGACACGTTGAGACAACATCTCTTACGCCTAAAACAGCTAAGATGGAGGAACACCAACGCTAGCGAGACGGCAGCTTAAAACAAGTTTTCATTGATGCTAATTTGAAACATCTTTGTATGCTATGCCTGATCACTGAAAGGCTTTAACATGCGCAGACTGTCAAAGCTTTATACAAAAACAACAAGAGAGGTCGCTATGGAAATCCCCAAAGAGAGAAAAGATTTTACGGTTGACTGGTTGAATGAGGCTTTATCCAATTGGGGAAAACTCGGCAGCAACGAAGTGATAAGTTGTAGGGCGACTGACTCAGATATACCCGGCCAAACCGCTGAAATTGTTCTGCTCGAAGTTAGCTACAAGGACCCTTTGTCAGAACTGCCTCAAAAGATGGTAGCCAAAGTTGCATCCCGAAACCCCATGGTATTGGAACAGATCATTGCAAACTACGACCAGTATCGACGAGAAACATCTTTTTACAAGGAATTCCCTGATGTAGGCATTGCTACGCCCGAATGTCTGTATGCGGAACACAACCCTGTAACTCAGGATTGTGTCATACTAATGAGAGACTTGGCGCCAGCAGAATCACCTTCCTGGGCGATTACAGCCTCGCAAGCTATAGAAGCCGTCGACGCTCTCCCAGCTTTTCACGCAAGATGGTGGAATGATCCGATCCTCAAACAAAAGGATTGGATGGTCCAAAATGATAATTACGACTTCTATACGGCGGCACTCGGAGGGGCAAATGCCAGCGCTCCCGCCCTCAAATCCCTATTTGAGAAGACAGATACCACTACTGAAATCATGCAAGTGCTCAACAGTAAAATCCCAGAAGTAATCAACTATATTTCCGCCCAGCCATTAACCTTAGTTCACGGCGACTACCACGCAAAACAAATGTTCTTTCCCACAATTAATGGCGGCGACTTTGCGGTAATCGATTGGCAGTTTCCTTTTGTTGCTCAGGGCGCCTGGGATTGCGCTCGTATGATTGGCATGTGCATGTCGACGCCTGATCGGCAGGCTAATGAAGCTGAACTTCTTCGCAAGTACCATCAACAACTCCTTTCTCATGGTGTAAAAGACTACAACATAGACCAACTCGAAAACGATTATCGCATGGGGTTAATTGTCAGCCAGATGATCATGTGTATTGCTTCGGTCAGCACAGACATTGCTATCTTCGAAAAAGAGTGCGGCGATCTTGGGGTCGACTGGCGAGATGCTCTGTTCTTTCGCACGCAATATGCACTTGAAGAGTGGGATGCACTCGCATTCGCTAAATCAATCTAACCCTAATGAGTATTAGATTCTTCGCTGATCATTGGACAAAATTCATTCTTGCGTGCTGTTTAACCTTGCTTGGCGCTTGTTCAGCATCCACAGCAAATTTACAAAACTCGAAGGCACAAAATAATTCTGCGAAGCAGATTAATGGTGCGAACCCGTCTCTCGTCACAGGTGCTCGCAACGAACCAAGAAACGGACCGGGTACAGAGGAGCTTTTACGCCCTACCCAAGTTGTTGTACTTGGTTCTGGCACACCTATCCCGGACGCGAAACGCGCCAGCGCTAGCATTGCCGTGATATATCAGGGTGAAGCTTATCTCTTCGACGTGGGTGCCGGCGCGATACGCAATGCAACGAAAGCCCGATATCAATATGATATTCCAGCTCTGTACCCTTCCCAGATTTGCTGTGTGTTTCTCACACATTTGCATAGTGATCACACCATGGATTTTGTTGAGCTTGCCTACACAATGTGGTGGCGCCGCAGAGACGGCCTGCTAGCTTTTGGTCCAGATGGTCTTTCCAACATGACTCAGGCACTTGCTCAACTCATGGCTGCCGATGTAAGCCTAAGAACCGGTGGCAATCAGCCAACACCCAATCCGCTGGGCTACAAAGTTTCTGCGACAGAAATATCAGAGGGCATCGTTTTTGAAAAAGATGGGCTAATCATCGAAGCATTTGATGTTAATCATGGCCACGTTAAGCCTGCTTATGGATACAAAATAACCACACCGGATAAAGTCATCGTGATATCAGGAGATACAGCTTATTCCGAAACGCTGGCAAAAAAAGCCACTGGAGCAGACATCCTTTTTCATGAAGTTGTAAGTGAAGCAGGTCTCAGCGGGCGTTCAATTTTCTGGCAAAATTACCACACAAGCGCACACACCACGTCATCGAACCTTGCCAAACTAGCTAGAAGCGCTAAACCCGCCAAACTCGTTCTGTACCATGGACTTCACTTCGGCGCGCCGGAACAAAAAGTCGTTGAAGAGGTCCGAGCAACCTGGGATGGTGAAATCATACTAGCCAACGATCTCGATATTTTCTGACAGTTATTTTGTACTGTTGTTTTTCTACCTGATATTAAATGTCACTCACTCCTGTCACTGAGGTGTGGAAAGAAAAGTACAATTAATAGGCTCTACCGCTCATCGAATAGCGCGACAAACAAACAAAGACCTCACTATCGTTAATGTAGAAACTTACTATGGACACCAAAATGCTAACCGGGCAAACGGCACTGATCACCGGTGCCAATCGTGGCATTGGCAAAGCGCTTGCCGAAACAATTGCTAGCGCCGGCGCTAACACCATTATCACTGCGCGCAACCCAGACGATCTGAAACACATTGAAGATAATATCGCCGCAGCTGGAGGAACCAGTGACGCTTTCCAAATGGACGTCACTAACTCTAGACAGGTCCGTGATGTCGTCAACGCTGTAATTGAAAAACATGGTCATTTGGATCTATTGATCAACAACGCGGGGATTGATACTGGTGCGTGTTTACCCTGGGAGCAAGATCCAGACGAGTGGTGGCAGGTTCAGAAAGTTAACGTTCGTGGTGCCTACCTATGTTCACATGCGGCATTGAGGCACATGACACAGCAGGGCAAAGGTCGAATCATCGACATTGGCAGCCTGATAAGCGCAACACCAAACCCGCGTTCATCAGCCTATGCCGTTAGTAAAGTTGCGCTCTTACGAATGAGTACATGTTTTGCTGCTGCGGCAAGAGATTTCGGCGTCAGCATCTTTACCGTCAGCCCGGGGCTTGTTGCAACGGATCTGACCAACCAACCGAAATTTAGTGACATTCCAAAAGACAACTGGACCCCAATAGAAAAATGCGAAGCTGTTGTACTAGCCCTGGCCTCTGGTAAAGCCGACAAATTAACCGGTCGATTTATCCATGCAGGCCTACATGATCTTGACGAACTCATTCAAAATGCCGATCAAATCATTGAACAAGATAAACTTACGCTTGAGCTGAGGATGGATTAACCCTACTGTCACCTAGGAACACTTTTTCGACCCAACTAGATGTGTCACGATAATAAACTTGAGGGAGCAAGCAATGACTCGACTAACAAACAAGGTGGCGATCATCACCGGCGGAGCAAGCGGTATCGGTGAAGGCACCGTCAGAAAATTCGTCACCGAGGGCGCGAGAGTAGTTATCGCCGATGTTCAAGATGAAGCCGGTGTTGCACTTCAAGCTGAGCTTGGAGAATCCGTTCTCTATCAACACACCAATGTTTCAAACGAAGCAGATGTTAAAGCACTTGTTGAGCTGACCGTCTCGCATTTCGGAAGTCTAGATACAATTTTTAACAACGCCGGCTTTGGCGGGATATCCGGAGATGTCGATACGATCGAAATGGGGGAAGCGTACGACACTACGATCGGCGTCATGTTTACCGGGGTGGTACTGGGCGCAAAACACGCAGCTAAAATAATGAAAGCGCAAGGCTATGGATCAATCATCAGCACAGCAAGCGTTGCCGGCATACAGGGTGGTTATGGTCCCCATGTCTATTCCGGCGTCAAGGCTGCTGTTATCGGCTATACCCGATCAATCGCCCATGAACTTGCGGCATTTAATGTCAGGGCCAACTGCATTTGTCCCGGCGGGATCGCAACGCCTATATTTAAACCAATGATAGACCCAGACGGCCAAAGCAACGAGCCTACCGCTGAGATTATGCGTCCTTTACTTGCCCACATGCATCCCATCAAGCGATCAGGAGAGGCGTCAGATATTGCCAATATGGCCTGCTTTCTTGCATCCGATGAGTCGTCATTTGTAACAGGACAGCATATGAGGATCGATGGCGGGCTCATGGATATGAGAGCGGGGGAACGCGGAGCAGGACCAACCTCAGCTGTAACCAGCGCTGATGATGAATAGGTTCCTAAGCTTTGAAGCGCACGCCGTCTGAATCTTCAGACACTCGTTCTCTAGAGCTTGTTTGCCAGCAGAGCCCGCATCCAGGGCAGTTGCTCGCGCCCCAAAAACCTGTCACCACCGACGACATACATCGGCGTGTCGAATACCCCCTGTTCCTCAGCCTCGATCTGCTGCGCCGCGAGGAGATCTTCGCCTTTCTGATCAAAAGAAATGCTGTTCCACTCAACGCGGCATTGACTCAGAATCGCTTTGACGATCGCGGGGTCGTCGAGGTCTAAACCATCCTGCCAATAGGCCAAAAATGCTGCTTGTATATATTCCACAGGATCGCATTCGAGCTGGGCTAGTGCCGTTAACGCAGCGCCCGAGCCTTTAGGCTCTTTTTGAAAAACCATGGGTTTTCCCTGGATAGCAGCATATTTTAAGTGCGTCTGCTGACGCTGAGTTTCGCGGACCCGGAGGTGGGATTCCGTCACCGTCTCTATTTCTTTTTTATCCGCGATTGCCTGCACTCGCACTTGATAGGGCTTCCATATGACCTCGACAGCTTGGCGTCGGATCAGTTCAAGCGTCGCTTCCATTGCCAAATACGAAGCTGCCGATTTAAAGTCAATGTAGATCGCTAGGGAATTCATAATGCGTTACTTATGTCCGGTGCGGCACCAATGCAACCGCTCAAACGCCATTCTATATAGGGTAGGTGCTCTCGCCCAAACAGCACTTCATTCTCGAAAACATAGGTTGGCACACCGTATATACCACTTGGATGAAATTGCGACTGGAGTTGATCGTGAAGCGCCCTGCCGTCGGTTTCGCAAAAGTCTTTAAAACCCTCGGTGACGATGCCTGCGGAAGTTAAACACCGGCTCACAACGTCGACATCTTCTATGTCCAGCTCTCTTCGCCAGAACAAAGGATACACCGCGGCAAAATATTCCTTAAGCCTGTCTCTATCATGGCGCGTCGCCCACAAAATGCCGATGTTAGCCAGACTCGAATCCCAAATTTTTTCAGTACCATATAATTTATATCCCTGCCTCTCAGCATATCGACGAGCGTCCATATAAGCATATTTGATACCCAACCATTTTTTTTTGCTGCGGTTACTTTCAACGATTTTGCCTTTTTCCTTACGGGCCGAACCAGCATAACTCGGTATATCAAGCGTCAGAGGTCTCCAGTCAAATTGAAAACCTAGCCGCCGCTCCATTGCAAAAGTTGGTTCTAACGCGACAAATGCGTAAGGGCTTTTGATATCAACATAAACAATAAGAAGCGAATCACTTTCTAAAGCCTTCATGACACTAAACTCTCTATGGGGTGGGCTTAAACTGACAAACTCAAAACCGATTCAATATCTCGCGCCTTGAGAGAAATTCACTCGCCGCCAAAGGATGGATGATCGAAGGCGCTAAAAAACTGAGTTACTGCAGTCTGCTCGCCGTTGACCTCAAATTTCCCATCCGCTATTGCCGTCGCTAAAGTCAACTTACCACCTAACAAGTTCGCCCAGACTTCGTGGTTAACTGAAACTTCGATATCTGCACCACTTCCATCGGTCGCGATCGCAACACCTCGCCGAATTTTTAACCCGGTGCTAGAGCCATCATCAAACCTTAGCCTTAATTCCATATCGATTTCAGATGCTTTCTCAGGATCAAGTAAGACCCGCAGTACTTTGACAAAAGTTTCGGGTGGTTTTGCCAAAACCTCGCCAACCCTGAACCGGTGTTGACGAAAACGGTCTAGGTTTAGCGCTCCCTCAAGCTCTAGCGCCTTCGTCAGGCACCAATTTCGGATATTCGCTGAAATAGTCCGTTGCCCGACAACCCGCACAACATTTGCCAGCGCATCACGATACAACTGATCTTCAGTTGCTTTCTCAAGCCAGCTTCCTAACTCCAGCGCCCAACGATAGTCATCCTCACTCATCGCGACATCCATCATCGACAACACTTTTTCTGGACCGCCAAATCCCTTAACGATTCTACTCGCCCGATCTTTCGGCGCCAAAGGGAAAAGATTAGCGACATCCTCATCAAACCAACCAAATAGTCCGGCGTGGATTTGTTTGACATGATGTTCCACCAGACCGTAGTACTGGCGCGTAAAGTATGTCCGATTAAATCTCTCCGGCAACTGAACGAACCGAGTTAATTCATCCAAACTTAACCCTTTGTTAACCCCTCGGACGGTCTGATCCCAAAGCAATTGAATCGAATCGTGATAATCGATAATGACTTCAGCAATTTCATCTCGACCGCTCAGTGGCGGCCCATGAGCACACAGGAGATAGTCCGCACTTAGCGCTGACATGTCATCTAAGCCCGCCAACAACAACCTAGGGTCGCGATACTCTTCACCCCTGATGGCAAAAACATTGAACAATGCCGGCCAAACTAAATTATTTATACATACACCCAGAGAGGGAAACCAAATCGTGGCAGAATCATTTGCGTCTGATGGTGCATGGGAGAACTCAACCTGCAAACCAGCAATGGTTGCACTCAAGTCAGCGTTGAACTCATGAGTCACCGGAACGTGCCCGGGAGTGAACGGGGCATGGTCACTATTTCGGAAAAATTTACCCAACCCGACGTTCACACAGCCATCGACTTCCGCGGTTGGCATCGAAATCGCAAATTGCGAAACCAGTCCCCGTGTAATGCGAGGTCCAACCTCACCACCGTAACGAGCAATATTTCCTTTGATTCCCTGATGACCGTATATGGGCAGAGAATCAGCACTTAAACCCTCAGGCAATTCGCTGAACAAAGCCGTGGTGCCATTCACATAATGAAAATGTGTATAGAGGCAGGCAACTACCGGCGCCTGAGTGAATTTCCTGACTTCCTCTAACGCACTCTGCATCTCTTCCACACATTCGCCGGTATCGATGCAGATCAGCCCCTCAGGTCCTTCGACAAAAGACTGGTTAGAAAGGCCATTGCCCACCATACACCAGACGTTTTCACGCACCTCATATAGCTTGCGCTCCAGGCGTTCTGAATGCGCAATATGCTCCGGGTGGGCCACTTGCCCCTTCACATCGGCGACAGGCAAAACGGTGCTAATCGATGCGGTGGAGGATGTAGAATTAAACTCTCTGCTCACTGTCAAGTACTCCATAGGGTCATTTTATCCAAAGTACATCTTTTACAACCCAAGTGACAAGCATCATCGATACCATTCATGTGCTCGCTTGCGTTAAACTTTACGCAGCCAAACAGCTTGATAGCTTTTGAACGGGCAAACAAAAATACAACTGGAGACTTAATATGAGCGAACTTGTCACAATTGAAATTTCAGAGGGCATCGCAGACGTAAGATTAAACCGCCCAGACAAGTACAACGCACTGAGTCCACAAATGTTCAGCGCGATCATCGAAGCAGGAGAAACACTTGCCGCAGATGATTCACTCCGGGTAGTCGTACTCTCTGGTAATGGTCGCGGTTTTTGCGCGGGCCTAGACATGGGTAGCTTTCAAGGGATGTCGGACAGACAAAGTGATCAAAGCGCTGTAAACCTCCAAACTTTCAATGATGGGCCGGCAAACAACGCCCAGCGCCCGGCATACGTTTGGAAGCGATTACCTGTTCCCGTTATCGCCGCAATACATGGCGTTTCCTACGGGGGCGGTTTACAAATTGCGCTCGGCGCTGATATTAGAATCGCTGCCCCGGATGCAAAATTGTCAGTTATGGAAATAAAATGGGGCTTGATCCCTGACATGAGTATCACTCAAACATTGAGGGATTTGATACCAATTGATGTCGCCAAAGAACTTACGTTTAGCGGACGCATTCTTAGCGGTCAGGATGCCAGCGATCTGGGACTTGTCACCCGGGTAGCAGAGAATCCGCTTGAAGCAGCAATGGCACTAGCAAAAGACATCGCAGGTAAAAGCCCAGATGCAATCAGATTTGGCAAGAAGTTGTTCGAAGAATCTTGGCATGCAGACGAAGCCATCGGCTTAGCCATGGAATCTAGGCTTCAAACGACACTTATTGGCACCGAAAACCAAGTCGAAGCGATTAAAGCAAACTTTGAAAATCGATCACCGGCCTTTGGCCCGGCAACACTGAAGGCTTGACGCCCATCGTTTCCCTGTTGGCGCTATCCGCTTTGAACGGCTATATTCGAGGAGTGGATGCTCGCACCCATCGTCCCTCTTCGTCTACCGCCCTCACATGAAGGGTGAGTTAATCCGAGTAGCCGCCTTGCCTCGTGACGGCGTCTGTAATTTTTTATTCCCCTGCCGGCGTCGAAACTAAAGCGTTTTCAGAAATGCGCTGACATCATCCGCAGATTCGTCTGGGTGCTCCTCCATCGGAATGTGACCTACCCCTTCGTAAACGACTTTGCTTGCGTTCGGCAAAACCATTTCAAACTTATCAGCCACACTCACGGGAATCAGAGCATCTTCAACGCCCCACATGATCAGAGTTGGCTGTGTGAGGACGGAAAGATCTATTGCCTCTGCTTCACCCGCGGAGTAACTAGAAAACCTTGCGAGCGTCGCATCTCGCGTACCCTCGCGAATAGAGAGCTCGTAATATCTGTCTATCAGCGCCTGATCAACCACAGGAGAGTTATTGTAAGATGATTGGACACCCTGCACAGCAAGTTGGTAGGGATCAATGTATCGTGCGATGGCGCGGAACCAGGGTTTCGACAGCAACGTGAATGCCAAGGGTCTGCGCTCGTTATCATCCTCGGTCGGTTGAACACGTTCATGCCACCACTGTGGTGGTCCGGACGCATCAATTAGAATCATCGCGCTCACTTTTTCAGGATACGCAAGGGTGTATCGCCAGGTCGCACCACCACCCATAGAGTTCCCGCCTAACGCAAACGCTTTGACGCCAAGGTGTTCGACCACCGCGTTGATCGTCTCAACGAACGCAGTCGAGGAGTAATCATCACCGGGTACCCGGCCGGTAAGACCGTGCCCGGGAAGATCAAGCGTAATAACACGAAATTCGTTCCCCAGTCGTTGAACCCAAGGTTCCCAAGTGTGGAGCGAGGCATTCGAGCCATGAATGAGGACAAGAGGTTTTCCCGACGGATTACCTTCATCCCGAAAGTGGATTCGAGCACCAGACGCAATATCAAGGAAGCGAGAATTTTCGCTACGATATTTTACATCAACCACCTCTGCTGGCAGGTCTCCCTTATACAACAGGAACACCAAAGTGACTGTTAAGACTGCTAATAAATAGCCAGTGTATTTTAAAAAGCGCATGACAACCCTTTTGTTCGGTATCTGGTTTATTGATGAAGGCAGGAATGTTACTGTCTTTATCGAAACTTCAAAGCATAAAAAGTGATAGAAAACGGAGCCATCTAATCCATGCGGCCAGAAAGAATGAAAGCTACAACGACCGAGAACAACACGATAGACGAGATCAGCAGCGCTGGCGTTTCAAATCCCACCACAGCCGGCTCGCCATCACTGCCACTACTGAATTTGAACGCCGGCAGACAGGCCGTACTCGATTACTTCAACAACACTTGGGCGCTAACAGAGCTACTGTTTTCTTCCCTAAACAGTGACGAAGTGTACTTTCTCCCTCCCTATCACAAGACTAGACACCCGCTCGTTTTCTACTACGCGCACCCCGCATGCTTCTACGCGAATAAGCTTTTGGTTAGCGGACTCATCGATCAACCCGTTAATCAGGCTTACGAGCTTCTTTTCGAAGCTGGTGTAGACGAAATGGGCTGGGATGACCTACACGAAGGTCAACCAGACATTTGGCCCCATATGGACGACGTTCGCAGCTATCGCCAAGTAATTTACGACTTAGTCGTAGATGTTATACGCCACCATCCAGCATTGGATGAGGCTATTACGATGGATTCGCCCGCCTGGTCGATTGTGATGGGCTGTGAGCATGAACGTATTCATCTTGAGACCTCTAGCGTGCTTATCCGGGAGCTTCCTATCGAGCATGTGACGAAGCCTGAGAACTGGCCCGAATTTCAGGGTATTGAAATAGCGAGCCGCCCAGCACCTATACCCGATGAGAATCCGCTCATTCAGGTGGCGAGCGATAACGTTAAACTTGGCAAACCAAAAAATTGGCCAAGTTTCGGCTGGGACAACGAATACGGACAGGACATTCGGGAAACATGCAGTCTGCAAGCAAGTAAATTTCTCGTCAGCAACGCAGAGTACCATTGCTTTGTAAAAGCGGGTGGTTACGAAAATGAAAGTTATTGGAGCGAAGCTGGCTGGGGATGGCGACGATTCAGAAACGCAAAATGGCCAACATTTTGGGTGCAAGATGGCCCATCCGGCTCTCACAGATACAAGCTAAGGACCATTTTCTCAGTCGAACCAATGCAATGGACCTGGCCTGCGGTCGTCAACTACTACGAAGCCAAAGCTTATTGCGAATGGCTAAACGAGAACAACCCTGGCCAAACATTTAGGTTGCCCAACGAAGCTGAGTATCTGAAGATCCGCGACATCGACATCCCCGACCAGCAAAAGTGGCAAGCCTCTACAGAGAAGTCGACTGCAGCTGATACCGTTATGCATGATGCCATGCCAAAGATATACAACCTTAACCTACGGTTCGGCAGTGAAAGTCCGATCGATGCCAACGCGCCCAATTCGCTTGGGTTTCACGACGTTATGGGAAATGTCTGGCAATGGTGCGAAGACGCTTTTCATCCCTTAAACGAATTCAAAATTCATCCGTATTACACGGACTTCTCCACCCCCTGTTATGACAATGAACATCAGATGATACTTGGCGGTTCATTTATCAGTACCGGAGATGAAGCAAGCATCTGGTCACGCTTTCACTTTCGTCCGCACTTTTTCCAACACGCAGGTTTCCGCCTTGTAACCAGCGAAGGAACAGAAAATGACGGCGGGAAAAAATATGAGACGACTCAGCTAGTTGATCAATACATGTTATTCCACTGGGGGTCTGATGAAGAACAGCGAGATGATGCTATCACGGAGCGGATCGGTCATCCGGGACACATGAATTTAATGGAAAGAACCGTCGAGTTGATGGACCAACATGCTAACAACAAAGGGCGAGCACTCGACCTCGGTTGTGCGGTGGGTCGAACAACCTTTGACCTCAGCAGAACTTTTTCGCAAGTCACTGGGCTTGACTTCAGCCAAGCGTTCATCGATGCCGCCAATGCACTTAAATCCGACGGCAGGCTAGACTATCGAAGAATAGAGACCGGTCAATTCGTCACGCCAATGGTCGCAAGGGTCGCCGATGACGTTGATAAAGACAAGATTGATTTTGTTGTTGGCGACGCGATGGACCTCGCAGGTATTCCTGCTCTTGCGGAGAACGGCCCGTATGATGCAATACTTCTCAGCAACCTTATGTGTCGGCTCACCACTCCGGCCGCATGCCTGACACAATTCACAGCTGACGATACCTACATCGGTACAGGCGGCATATTGGTATTTGCTTCCCCTAACACCTGGATGGAACAATACACTGATCCCGATTTGTTTTTGGACGGCGGCTCAAGTGAAGAAACGTTGGCCAAGCTTGGATCACTCTTGCCTGGCTTTACCCGAATACACGAGGAAGACCTACCATTTATGATCAGAGAGCACCGAAGAAAATATGAATATATCGTCAGCCAGGTATCTGTCTGGCAAAAGAACTAACAACCTAATTCCGTCAAACAACCACGACTCTAAGGAGAATCAACATGTCAGACCCTGTTCGAGCAGCAGACACACCTTTCGGTACCGAAGTAGAAGCGGGCAAGTCGTATTTTTGGTGCGCCTGCGGCAAAAGCCAGAAACAACCTTTCTGCGACGGTTCGCATGCCGACACGGAATTCCTTCCTTTGAAATACACCGCAGAAGCATCAAAAACCCTATATTTTTGCGGCTGCAAAGCGACCCGTAATGCGCCTCTTTGTGATGGATCTCATAACAGTTAGTCAATGCCCAAATACTAATGTTACGTAACCAGCGTAGGACAAAAAAATGAAAGACTTTAGCGGCAAGGTCGCGGTAATTACAGGCGCAGCCAGTGGAATCGGTTTGGCTCTCACAAAAAAATGTCTCGCAGAAGGCATGCAGGTTGTCATGGCGGACATCGAGCGGGATGCGCTAGAGAAAGCTGAGACCGATCTAAAAGCGGCAGGCAACAACAATATCCTGGCCGTTAGAACAGATGTGTCTCTAGAGGAAGAGATCGAAGCTCTCGCTAAAAAGACGATAAATCACTTCGGCGCAGTTCACCTTTTGTTTAACAACGCCGGTGTTGGCGGCGGCGGTAACGCGTGGGAAAGCACCGCCAAAGACTGGGAATGGGTCATCGGTGTCAACCTGTGGAGTGTTATTCACGGCGTTCGTATTTTTACGCCGCTCATGATTGCGCAAAATACACAATGCCACATTGTGAATACAGCCTCGGTCGCAGGTCTGCTGGGTGGCGTAACCAATGCCTGTTATTCTGTGACCAAGCACGGCGTCGTTGCACTGACTGAAAATTTATATTCAGATTTACGCCAGCAATCCCTCAAAGTAGGTGCATCTGTCCTTTGCCCGGGTTTCATCAACACCAACATTCATGACAGTGGACGAAACCGTCAAGATCGCGTGACAAACGAAGGAGACACTGGCCCCACAGCAGAGCAGTTAGAAATGCGAAATGCGTTCAAGACATTCTTGGCACAAGGTATGCAGCCTGAGCAGCTCGCAGAAATTGTTTTCGAAGGTATTAAGGCTGATCGCCTTTATATTCTTACTCATACCGATTTTGATGATTTACTGCTGAGCCGAGCAAAAAACATCGCAAATGGAGTCAATCCTCAACCTGTGAATTTATAGTTGGTCAATCCAGCGTTGGCTTAAACCATTACCGATTTTGTCGACCGCTGCTTTGATACTTTGACATGGGCTTCCTCGCACCAGAAACAGGAATCCTATCCCAAGGCACAAAAGGAAATTCGGACGTACATGATTAATGTATTCACTCGGTTACGACCAAAAGCGCCGGGTTCGCAGCCCGTTTGACCCAATGCAAAGCTTGTCATTAAAGCGCTCACGCGCACAAACTAGTCACACTCGCTTTTAACATCAGATTCACCTTCAATCTTGCAATTGACACCTGATTCACCGTACATTATCCGCCTACCAAACAAACTTCAGGCAAACCGATGAGCGAAGCAATCAAACAGGCTGACGATATCATTCCTGACCCATATTCTCTTCCGATTGACGAACTCAGCGTTGTACAGGCTCGCCTGTTCCAAACTGATTCACACTGGGCATATTTTGAGAGATTGCGAAAAGAAGACCCGGTACACCTGAACGACGATGAAGACTGGGGCAGACATTGGTCGATTACAAAATTCAACGACATCATGTATGTTGACAAGAATCACGACCTGTTTTCTTCAGAAGACGGTATCACGCTCGGATTACCCACCAGTCGCCAGCATGAAAGAGCCAACTTTCAAACTAGCAACTTCATTGCGATGGACCCACCTAAACACGATGTCCAACGTGCGACCGTTTCACCGGTAGTACAACCAAGTAATCTCGCGCTAATGGAAGGCACCATACGCGAGCGCGTTTGCAATATTTTAGACTCATTGCCCAGAGACAAAGAATTCAACTGGGTTGATCTCGTTTCAATCGAACTGACAACCCAGATGCTTGCGACCCTGTTTGATTTTCCCTTCGAAGATCGACGTCTGTTGACCCATTGGTCCGACATCGCTACAGCGGGACCAGACAGCGACATTGATTATCGGGTACGACAGCAAGAGCTAATGAAGTGTCTTGAATACTTCACCCGGCTCTGGAACGAGAGGGTTAACGAGCCGCCAAGGACTGATCTGATTTCGATGCTCGCGCATGGTGAGAACACTCGTGAAATGGACCCTATGGAGTATCTTGGCAACCTGATCTTACTCATCGTTGGTGGTAATGACACGACCAGAAACTCACTCACTGGGGGCGTGCTGGCTCTGAACCAGCATCCGGATGAATATCAGAAGCTAAAAGAGAATCCGAACCTGATACCGAAACTGGTGCCTGAAATCATTCGTTGGCAAACACCCCTAGCATATATGCGAAGAACTGCAGCGCAGGACACAGAGCTCGGTGGCAAACAAATTAGGAAAGGTGACAAGTTACTCATGTGGTATGTCTCTGGAAATCGTGACGAGGAAGTCATCGACAACCCAAATGACTTTATCATCGACCGTGTAAACCCAAGGCACCACCTTTCATTTGGCTTTGGTATTCATCGCTGCATGGGTAATCGACTCGCAGAAATGCAGATAAAAATCGCCTGGGAAGAAATCTTAAAGAGATTCGACAAAGTTGAAGTCACCGGTGAACCGGTCAGAACGCTATCAACATTTGTCAAAGGCTACACCCATTTACCGGTTCGGCTTCATGAGAAGCACTAGAGAGACAAGGATCAACCGCGCATCGATAAAGACAGTCGGATGCCGGAACCACCCATCACATTGCGTCTACGGGTGTCGAAGATCTTGCGAGTGATGGCGCGAAGATGTTTGCAGTCTGACCGTGCCTCAGCCTTGGCCTTGCGAATAGTCTTTTAAGAACAGCTGTAAGGCAGTTGTTTATCGGCACATGCCATTAATTGCGGTGTTAAGGTCGTACTAAATCTAGATTAGGGGATCATTCCATGTTGAGACGCGTTCGAGGATACTTTGCATATCGTGAAGCCGGCGATTGTCAGTCGGCTGCGCGTGAACTTGAGACTAGAGGATACACTCTTCTGCCCAATGCATTCGAGCCCTCCGAGATAGAGGCATTGGCCGCAGAAATCAACCACGTCTTTGATGAGCATCCCAGAGCGAATCGCGCTGGTTCAGGCAGAACAGCAAATGACGATGAGTGTTTTCGTTACGAAATGTTAAATCACAGCCCACTGTCACAACAGGCGACTGCGAACCCAAAAATTCTTGAGACTATAGAGCCCTTATTAGGCGAAGATTGCCACATCATAGCCAATACCGCCTGGCGCAATCCCCCTAATGACACCAGCTCGCATGGTGGGCAAGCATGGCATATCGACGCCGGGCCGCATGTGCCGTTACCTGAGGGCGTGACTTGGCCAAAAGACATTCCTCATCCTGTTTTCGCTATCGGTGTCCACATTTATCTCAAAGATTGTAAGCTTGAAGATGGACCCACCGGCGTTTTGGAAGGGAGTCAATTGTCAGGTAAGTTCCCCCCACCGGATGAATCCATGAGTGACGATTTGGCTTACAATGGCAAGAAGGTCGTTCCGCTGCTGGCAAATGCAGGAGATGTTGGGTTGTTCGTTTCAGATATTTGGCACCGCCGAATGCCTACAATGAACGGGGACAGCGGTCGTTTTTTCCTTCAGGTGCATTATGGCCGCAGGGATATAGCGCAAAGAATTCAGACAACGGAGACGACCAACCACCTATCTGAACAGGCCATCAGCAGAGCTGAGACAGCACGGGAACAAACGCTGATAGGCCTACACAAACCGTTCTTTTACGATGGATAAACAAGCTTTACTGCCTGCCTATTACGTAAACAGCGTCCTTTCACTGCCTAGCAATAACGCTGCGGGTTAGCCTTAGCTAAGCGCACACCCCTCTATGGTTATGCGATGCATTTCACGTCGTTGGCCCTGGTAGTCATTCTGCGCATAGTGCCAAGTTGCCCTGTTATCCCAGAATGCAACCGAGCCAGGCTGCCATCTAAATTTAGTGACGAACTCGTCTCTGATAGCTATGGCATAGAGATACTCGAGTAAGGGCACAGAGTCTTCCACAGACCAATTTTCAAAATGAAGCGTAAATGCGCCGTTGACATAAAGCGCTTTTCTACCACTCATCGGATGCGTGATGACAACCGGATGGACCGGGTTTTCAAGCGCATCAGCTACATCAGAATTACCGATACGTCCACCGGTTCCTCCAGATTGCTTATCGCCTGACTTTGTCCCGAACGCGTAATGGGCGGAATGGACCGCGCGCATCCGCCCAAGGGTTTCTTTCAGGCCATCTGAAAGGCTGTCGTAAGCCTTATACATACTCGTAAACCATGTATCTCCTCCTGATTCGGGCAGTTCTTTTGCAACCAGGATAGAACCAAGCGCGGGTTCTTGATCATAGCTATGATCTGTATGCCAGCCACCCCCTATGTTCTGTTCCTGGTGCTCCTCTTTGGTGACCATGGCAATTTCAGGATATTTGTCATTCGCCTTGAAGAATCGGTTAATGTTGATTTCACCCCAACGTTTGGCAAACGCAATGTGATCTTCTTCAGTTAGATGCTGATCGCGAAAAAAGACCAGTCCACTCTCGGTAAAAGCGGACTTGATACCTTCATACTCATTGTCGGAAAGGTGCCGAATATCCACGCCAGTGATTTCCGCACCAACCCCTGACAATCTGGAAATCTCCATACTCTTCTCCTCATTGCCGCCTTAACAGCACCATCTTGACAATATAATAACCTCGAACGGACGTCTGGTCATCCCGCGAAACACGGGCTCTTAATGTGACAACAAGCCGCCGATAATGTAGCTTTGATCGACAATGATAAAGCAACCGAGGAGATCACATGACCATTAAGTCCGTCGTGACAGAATCAGGCAAATACAGCTACGAAAATTTTCATTTTTCTCAGGCTACGGTTTGTAACGGAATGGTTTACTGTTCCGGCGTTGTCGGTTCAAACGCCAAAGGGAGAATGCCTGAAACCCTTGAGGAAGAGTTTGAAAACGCGTGGCGATCTATTGGTGAGATTCTTGAAGCGAGTGGTTCCAACTATAGCAACATCGTCGAATACACGAGTTATCACATCGGCATGCAAAGCCACATCGCGGCATTCATGGTGGCACGAGACAAGTTTGTTTCCGCGCCATGGCCTGCCTGGACCGCTATCGGTACAACCGAACTGGCCATGCCCGGTGCGCACGTTGAGATACGCGTTGTCGCCAGCGTTGCAGACTGATCAGAGCAGGAATCAAACCAAAATGAACTATGCATCTGCATCGACGATCTCGGGACAAATAGCCAATAGAGAAATTAGTTGCACCGAACTCATGCAGGACACTTTGGATCACATCGAGCAGATAAATCCTAAGTACAACGCGATAGTGTCAATCTCAGATCATAGTATGCTGCTAACACAGGCACAGGAAGCCGATACAGCACTAGCAAAGGGTGAATATCATGGCTGGATGCACGGTTTTCCCCATGCCATTAAGGACCTGGCTAACTGTCAAGGATATGTGACAAGTTGTGGCTCACCGCTGCTAGCCAACAATGTTGCGGCAGGTGATGCCATCTTTACCCGTCGGATTCGCGAAGCTGGCGCAATATTTATTGGTAAAACGAACGTGCCCGAATTTGGACTCGGCTCTCAATCCTACAACACGCTTCACGGTGCGACCCGGAATGCATTTAATCCGGCACTATGTGCCGGGGGAAGTAGTGGAGGCGCTGCGGTTGCGCTAGCGCTCGACTTGTTACCCGTTGCCGATGGCAGCGATATGATGGGATCTTTACGCAACCCCGCGGCCTACAACAATGTCGTTGGGTTCAGGCCGAGTCTGGGACGCGTACCCAAAACCGAGGGAGACCTGTTTACAGGCTCATTATCAACCGAGGGACCCATGGGCCGCCATGTTGAGGACGTTATTAAACTGTTTCTGACAATGGCTGGGCCTGACACCCGTTCACCGCTGAGTTGGCGTGGCAACCCCGGTTCGGCAGAGGAATACAACCCTCTACCCCTCAAGCACAAAAATATTGGCTGGTTAGCTGATCTTGGAGGCCACCTCGCAACAGAAGCAGGACTTATTCCGTTATGCGAAGCGGCGCTTCAGTCACTTGGCTCAACGGGTATTCACATCGAGCATTCGACCCTCGATTTTAACATGGAGGCACTATGGGCTTGCTGGGTGACGCTGCGCCAATGGGGCCTCACCAATTCACCCAACCCATTGTTTAAAAATCCAAAAACGAGAATTCAATTAAAGCCGGAAGTGCAATGGGAACTCGACCAAGCTGAAACGATCACCACCGATAGACTGGCGCACGCCTTTGAAACCCGAACCCGCTGGTATCAAACCATCAACAACGCTTTCGGGCAGTATGACTTTCTGGCCCTGCCGTCCGCCCAAGTTTTTCCTTTCGATGTTGCACAACACTGGCCAACGGAAATAGAAGAACGCCAAATGACAACGTACCATCATTGGATGGAAGTTGTGATTGGCGGCACCCTGTCCGGTTGCCCTGTCATCTCGCTGCCAGCCGGCTTCGACGATCAACATCGCCCAATGGGTATTCAGTTTATCGCGCCCATTGGTGAAGATAAGAAACTACTTGAATTTGCCCTTGCTTACGAAGAGGCCCTGCCATGGCATGACGCCTATGCTCAAATTGGAAAGTAGCAATTTTGCAGCAGCAAAAATATCAGTCATTCAACAGCATCGGTTGTTCGCGCCTGAATCGCCATGTCGCGTTAAAGCATTTCGCCATCTGGTGCGCCCAGAGAACACGGGCGAGCTTTTTCTCTCTTCCGGAGCTGAAACCAAAAACAGCGAAAAATAGACAAAGAGACCCTTTGTCAATTTCCTGAAAACGCGACTATACTCGACTAATCCTTGACAAAATCACAGCGAGATAGAGCCATGCAATTGAAGAGCCACCTGGAGCTATGTGCAACTTTTACCGATTCTAAAAAAGCCCGATCTGTCGCAGAAGAATTAAAAGGCAGGCTCTATATAGATGAGCGACCGAGCAACGCCAAACGGCCGTTTGCCGCGATGGTATGTGTACAGACAGATGATCTATCCGCTTTAATGCAAGCGGCTGACGTTGCGGTTTATCTCGTCGCTCGTAGACAAGTTAAAGAACATACCGACCCCGTGGTTCGTTGTGCCGGCGCGATTGGCGTATTTGGCATGGTCAAACATCCGAACCTCACGCATGAAGAATCAGACGCGCACTGGCGCGACAAACACGCGCCGCTTGCACTCGAGATTCACGAGGCGATGAGTCATTACATGCAACTCAGTGTCCTGCACTGTTTCAAAGGAACTGAGCTTGACGGCATTGCGTTGTGCGGATTCGACAGTCTGGAAGACCTGAAAGAACGCTTTTACAATTCAAAAGAAGGGGAACGGCGAATTTTTGAAGACGTATCAACATTCGCTGACGCTAGAAACTCTCCACGCCGCGTCATCGTGAAAGAAACAGATTTTAGCTAGAGGCATCACCATGTCAGATACAAAGCTTCCGAGCGGCATAGAGCTCACGCCACTTAATGATGCCTTTAAGCAAAACCCCTATGAAGCGCTCGCAACACTGCGGGAAAATGCACCGGTCTATGTTGATACAGACCTCAATCGCTATATCTACACGAGACACGATGACGTGAAAGCGATTTTGCGAGACCGGAATTACTGGAGTGATCCCCGCAAAGCGAACCCAGGAACATTTACCTACGAAATACTAGGGGCTAGTCTAAACGCACAAGAAGAGCCATCAATGCTCTTAATGGATGAACCCGGCCATCGTCGACTAAGATCTCTCGTTAGCCACTCATTCACACCGGCTGCTGTGGAAAAATGGCGACCCCGCACAAAGGCCGTGGTTGAGCGTGTACTCATAAAAATCATTGAAGCAAACCCTAGTGGCGAGTTTGACCTAATCAAAGACTTCGCCGGTCCGATTCCCACAGTGGTCATCGCCGAAATGTTAGGTATCGATGCTTCCATGCATAGTGAATTTAAGTCTTGGTCTGATACCAGCGTTGTTACCGCATTCAATCCATTTGCAACCGAAGAACAAAAAACCGCGGGCGTCATCGCGAACGAAAAGCTCAATCAGTTATTTCAGGGTGAAATAGCAAAGCGGCGAGAGAACCCGGGGGACGATCTCATTTCCGACATGGTCCACGCCGAAGCATCGGGAGACACATTGAGCGACCAAGAAATAATCAATCAAGCAAACCTGCTACTCGTGGCTGGTAACGTTACCACTACCGATCTCATTGGTAACTGTACAAAAGCACTGTTAAACAACCCTGCCCAACTGAAAAAACTGCAGGCACGTCCAGCATTAATCACAAACACTATCGAAGAGGCTCTCAGATTTGACTCCCCTGTGATTGATTCCGGCAGAATTGCTAATAAGGATATCAACATCAACGGTTGTCCGGTCGGAATGGGGGAATCATTGAGTACATCTTTGGCGGCCGCCAATCACGATCCCGACATTTACCCCAACCCGGGAGAGTTTGATATCGAACGCAAGGATACCCATCACCAGTCGTTCGGTGGGGGGCGGCACTTGTGTCTCGGTTCACATCTGGCAAGGCTGGAAGCGCAGGAGGCGATCACAGCATTATTCGCCCGATTTCCCAACTTAAGACACAGCCTGAAAGGTCTGGAATACCACGCGATTCCAACATTCAGAGGTATGCGCTCTTTCTGGGTGCAATGGTAAGAATCAAACTACATGACAAAAGAAGGATCTTAAATATGACAGATTACACTACCATCAAGGTCGAGAAAAAAAACGGTGTGGACTGGCTGACTTTGAATCGACCCGAAGCGTTGAACGCCATCGACACACCAATGGTTACAGAATTGCGAGACTACTTCGGCAACCTGCAGGAAGATCGTGATACTAGGATCGTTGTCATGCAAGGCGCTGGCAAAGCATTCTGCGCAGGATTGGATATCAAGGCATCACAAGCAGGGCGGCACGAGCCTCCTTTCGGTGGCGGGATGGGATTTCAGGGTTACCTTGCAGAGGTGTATATCAGGATGCGTCGCTGCCCTCAGCCCATTATTTCACTCATTCAGGGACCCGCATGTGGTGGCGGCTTTGCCTTTGCGCTGGCATCAGATATACGAATCGCCGGCGAAAGCGCAAGAATGAATGCCGCATTTATTCGCATTGGTCTCTCGGCCTGTGACATGGGAGCGAGCTACTTTTTACCCAGGCTCATTGGCACATCGATCGCGTCCGAATTGATGCTTACAGGGCGGTTTATCGACGCACAGCGCGCACTTCGGACTAACCTCGTCTCTGAAGTCGTGCCGGATGCCGAGCTACAAAATGCAGCTCAGAGCTACATCAATGACATGCTAACCACCTCTCCCATGGGTTTGAGATTAACAAAGGAAGGCCTAAATGTTTCTATTGATGCAGCAGGTTTGGAAGCTGTGATGGCGGTCGAAAACAGAAACCAGGTCTTGTGCTCCAGAACCCGCGACGCAAAGGAAGGTATGCAGGCATTTCTCGAGAAACGTGCGCCGAATTACACCGGCACCTAATTTATACAATCACAGGACGATACTTTTATGATCGAAGACTTCGATCACTTACTGAAAACAACCCGGTCGGTCAGGCGTAGGCTAGACCTTGAGCGAGAGGTGCCAGATGAGATCATCGAGGCATGCATTGAAGCTGCCGTTCAGGCGCCGGTTGGTCTCGCGGGAGAAAATTGGCGCTTCCTTATCGTCAAAGATCAGACTATTAAAACAGAGATCGCTGACCACTACGCTGATATTATGCAGGATCTCGCCAACGAACGTGGCATTGAAATCAAATCAACCCACAAGTCTTTGATGCGCAATTTATATGATATGCCTTGCTTGATACTTATTTTTGCTATCGGTGAGCCCCAGCAAGCCATACCGCAGCAAATTGCATTTTACGGTTCAATTTTGCCGGCTGCATGGTCACTTATGCTGTCGCTACGGGCTCGGGATCTTGGCACCACTTGGACAACATTGCTCTCAGCAAGACAAAAGGAAATTTCGACACTTCTCAACATACCGGATAACGTGACCCATACGGTGATGCTACCCGTTGCCTATACGAGGAATGCTGTTCTAAAACCAGCTGATCGTCTATCCGCAAAGGAAGTGACTTTTTATAACCGTTGGGGCGAACAAAAAACCACAAATAGCCACAACTATGCCCAGGGTAAAGAAAATGACTGAAGCACTAATACAAACGGTTAATAAAGTTTTTGTACTGCTTATATTCTTGTTTCTGGTTTCCTGCAACCCAACGGACTCGTTATCTGATGACTTGAACTCATCTATCGCAATCGAGCACGTGACAATCATCGATGCAAAAAATGGGCTGCAAGAAGATATGACAGTCGTATTTGAGGCAGATGAAATACGCCACGTTTCATCCTCTATCTCTGCGCCCAAAGCGTCAAAAACTATCGATGGCACCGGCAAGTTTCTCATCCCGGGGCTTTGGGACATGCACGTCCATCTGACCTACGACGACCGATTTACTGAACTAATGCCGGCAACTTTTCTTTCGTACGGCATCACCAGCGTTCGTGATACCGGCGGCCTACTTAGGAAGATAATCCCGGTAGTCGAGGAAATGCGCAAACCTGGTGCAATTGCACCAAGAGTATATTTCAGCGGCCCATTGCTGGATGGTGAGCATGTTGTTTACGACGGCAATTCAAGGCCATAGATTGGCGTTCGAAATGAAGACGTGACTCGCGCAAGACGGAACGTCAAAGCACTCAAGGCCAGAGGTGCAGACTTCATCAAAATATATGAACTAGTCTCTCCTGCTGTATTTGCCGCACTGGTTGAAGAAGCAAACGCACTAGAGATGCCGATAGCTTCACACGTCCCACTCTCCATGACCGCGTCAACAGCGGGCCCTCATGTTGATTCAATGGAGCATTTGAGAAATGTCGAGCTAGATTGTGCTAACAACCATGCTGCGCTGCACCGCGCTCGCGTGCAGGCATTAAGGCATTACGTCCCCGGCTCAGGACACGAGCTAAGATCAACACTACACAATTCACAACGCATTCCAGCCGTCGAGGCTTTCAATGAGGAAAGATGCGCTACGGTATTAAGTGCTCTCAGTTCGACCACACAGGTACCCACCCTGCGATTAAATTCCATGGCGCTGATCCCTCCTTTTGAACGCAATGACTGGCAAACAGCCCTACAAGATATGACGCCAGAAGTTCAATCGGAATGGCTGACACCTCCCTCGTGGTTCGAACCGGACATGTCTAAGCGGGAGGTTAGGTTTCAAAAATACTCCATTGAGATGGTCGGTCGTATGCACAAAGCCGGGGTACCGATTGGTGCCGGCACGGATACACCAATAGGCATGGCAATACCCGGGTATAGCCTTCACAATGAGTTGGCGTTTTTAGTTCGTGCCGGTCTTACTCCATTAGAAGCACTGAAATCGGCGACAATTCGTCCTGCTGAGTTTCTTAACCTCGAGAATCAAATGGGTACAATTGAAGTTGGCAAGGTCGCAGACCTTGTGCTCTTGTCAGCGAACCCTCTCGAGGATATTCGCAACACCAGAAATATTGAACTCGTAATCTCCAAAGGTAAACTTGTTAACTAACTGCTATTAACTTTTCTCGAGCGCCCTCATGACACGCCAATTGACTCAACCACAAATTGAACAATATCACCGTGATGGTTTTCTCGTTCTGGAGGAATTTGTCTCCCGAACATGGCTAAAACGACTACGCCAAACGACAGAGGCGTTTGTTGACCAGAGCCGCAAGGTAGCGCGTTCCGACAAAGTCTTCGATATCGAACCTGATCACACAAACGACAATCCAAGACTTCGTCGATTGAATAACCCACCGGATCAAGATGAAACCTACTGGGAATTTTCATCACAATCAGAAATTGTTGATCTCGCGGAGGATATTCTTGGCCCAGACATCAAGTTTCATCACAGCAAATTAAATTTCAAATTTCCTCACGGAGGTGAAGAAGTAAAGTGGCATCAGGACATTCAGTTCTGGCCTCACACCAACTACGACTTGATCACCATCGGCGTTTATTTGGAAGATGTGGTCGAAGGTCAGGGCGAAATGGGGTTCATTCCCCGGAGTCACAGCGGGCCTTTGTTTGACCAATACGAAAAAGACACTTGGCGAGGTTATATTCAGCCAGCTGACCTACCCGATATACAGGCTGAAACCGCGGTTTTTCCGACAGGAAAAGCTGGAACGGTTACAATCCACAACTGCCGAACGATCCATGGCTCGTATCCTAACCTTTCATCACACCGGAGACCTTTGCTGCTCCAAACTTACTCTGCTGCAGATGCTTTTGCCTACACTGACCTCGTCAGAAAAACAAAACACGGTGAACATATTATTCGAGGTCAAGTTTCACGCTGGGCTAGGCACGACCCGCGTCCTTGTCTCGTGCCTCCGACAAAAGTAGGCACGATATTCCAGGCGCAACAAAAAGAGATTTAGAGGGCATTATCAGCCGCATTGAGCAGCCGCACCAGCGCCTGCACATTTTCCGCAGCTTGCTGACCCAAAGGCGTTAAATAGCCTCCGTCTTTTTGTGTGATAAGACCCTTGGCAAACAATCGCTTAGCAGCACTGATCCGCTCTGAAGATGCTTCATGGTGGATTTTGATTCCTTCGTGCGAAGTGCTCAGATTAAAAAAAGTCAAAAGTTCTACTTCCTGATGAAAGTCATTATCCAGATGCATTGCTATTTCTGCTTACACGAATAGAGGGCGTCAGGCTATCAGGGGAATAGAGACTTGGCTATGGTTATTTCACGGGGGAATAACCCCTGCCTTGTTCAGGACAAATTACTGAGTTAGGGTATCAACAGTCCCTAATCTTCCAAACAGTATTTTCATACAGGAGGTTTGACTGTCGTGTTATATCCAGATTTAGAATCTACATCTAACCAGCTCAATGTCAGGGGAAGAAAGGTTTTGCCCAACGGCGGCAGTCGGAGCAGCATCCAGTCGGCGCCCTATACGATCTTTCTAGATACCTGTCAGGGGAAACACATTGTAGATGTCGACGGCAACAAATACGTTGATTTCAACAATAACTACACCTCTCTCATTCACGGTCATTGCCACCCAAAAATCGTTGAAGCAACCACCCGGCAAATTGCAAAGGGTTCGGCCTTCGCCTTTGGTAGCTCAGCTGAGGTTGAGCTCGCAGAGCTACTTTGTAAGCGTGTGCCGGGGTTTGAGCAGATACGTTTTATGAATTCAGGCACTGAAGCGGTAATGAACGGCATAAAAGCCGCACGCGCCGCCACTGGTAAAGCGAAAATTGCCAAATGTGAAAATGCCTATCACGGTTCATATGACGCAGCTGAAACCAGTCTCGCGGTAACACCAACAAACCTTAACCGGGGCGACCCCATTGCCAAGGCCTACAGCTTTGGCACACCGCAAGGTGTGCTGGACGATATTGTCATCATTCCCTTTAATGATGTCGAAAACAGCCGTCGCATCCTTGAGGCACACGGTTCAGATCTGGCGGGGATATTATTCGACCCGTTCGGCGCAAATATGGGTAGGACGCCGCCATCTCAGACGTTCATTGATCTTTTCGCCGAAATGCGAACCAAGTATGGTCTTAAGCTAATTGCGGACGAGGTCGTCGCCTTCAGATCGGGGTTCCGGGGATGCATGGACAAATACAACGTGCGCGCCGATCTGACATGTTTGGGTAAAATTATTGGTGGTGGTTTTCCGGTCGGCGCCGTTGCGGGTCCCAATGACGTAATGTCGGTTTTTGAGAGCGGTGCTGAGAAAGCCAAACTCCCCCATGGGGGAACCTTCAACGCTAACCCGGTCACTATGGTGGCGGGTTACACAGCAATGGAGATGATGACTGAATCAGAATTTAAGAGAATCAACAATCTTGGTGATCAATTCAGAGCAGGTATGAAGGAAGTTCTATCTCAGGTTAATGTAAAAGCGAACATTCTGGGCCAGGATTCTATTTTCGCATTAGAGATATTGGAGCCCAAGTCTTCTCCAGAAACCCAGACACGAGGCGCAATGCGACATATCTCTGGTCCAGAAGCAGACTTGATCAACGACGGCTATTTCATTTCAGCAGGCATGCATGGGTCGATCTCTACAGCCATGGACGAAGACGACGTCGCACCTTTTTGCGACGCATTATACAAGGCACTCAAGGCCCTCTAAATACAGCTGTCTTTCACCCATTAAGCGGGGTTCACCATGACAAGCAACCGGCTGGACCGAAAGATTGGGCTTTGGGGCGCAGTATTCCTCCTCATTGGCAATATCGTTGGGGCTTCAATTTTTATTTTGCCGGGGCAACTTGCAGGGCTTGCTGGCCCTGGTGTTGTTATTGCGTACTTCATCGCTGCCGTACCAGCGATCATTAATTGTCTGATTGCAGCCCAGGTTGGTGCAATACTGCCGGTCAGCGCCGCAGGATACGTTTTCTCAAGTGTTGTTTTACATCCCTTCCTCGGTTTTCTGAAAGAGTGGGTTGGCATACTCGGCATTATGGTTAGCGTGCCTTTACTGGGCTATGGCTTTGCGGACTACATGGCGTACTTCTTACCTAATGCTGACCGGTTCACGATCGCTATTGGATTGGTCATTAGTCTGGTGCTTATCAACCTCGCGGGCATACACGCCAGCATTCGCTTGCAAATGATCCTTGTGGCTATTTTTGTTGTGTCTTTGCTCAGCTTCGGCATCGGCGGATTATTTTTCCTGGACTGGGATCTATTAACGCCAGTCGCTCCTAACGGCATAGCGTCTATTCTCAACGCTGCTGTACCCGCCTTCTATTCTTACTCCGGTTTTATCGCGATCACCGCAATAGGTGAGGAAATAAAAAACCCAGGCAAGAACATTCCTTTAACACTTGCGATCACCTTCTTCTTCGTCGCAACTATTTATACCCTTGTAACCCTCGTGCTGCCCGGCATCATTCCCTGGCAAGAGCTTGGACAAATTGTGGCGCCAATGACCAGTGCTTCAAAGATCTTTCTCCCAGACTGGTTTGCCGTAGTCATTACCCTCAGTGCATTATTGGCGGCGGCAACCTCAGCAAACGTTGCATTGATCACAGCCTCGCGAAGCTTTTTTGCGCTTGCAAGACATAAAATCTATCCAGAGATACTCAGCCATCTAAACTCCCGCACTAACGAACCGGTGGTTGCACTGATACTGGTAGGGTTGCTCACAATGGGCGGGATTGCACTAAAGGGCAACATCATTCAGTACGCTTCGGCTAATGTCATTGGTCTGATGTTCTACGGTATTGTTTGGTCAATCGGCTTGATACGTTTACCCAAGGTTTTACCCAAGCTCTACGCGAATGCTGAATTCAAATTGAATATTCCCACAATCTGGGTCGCCGCTATTATCAAAATTATGATTTCAGTCGGCTTCCTGTATGTCGGAATAGTAAATAACTTAGGTCCCGCCGGTATTTATGCGACACTCATCATGATTGGCGCAGCCTACTATTTTATTAGGGAAAATCATCTCAGCAACAAAGGTATTTCACTCAAACAAATTCTCAGAAATGAAGCTGATCAGGATTTCTAACGCGAACTGTCACCGCTTTAAGCGGATATCTTCAGCAAGGCCTTCCGTTTGTCGCCGCCAAATTATAGGGCGCGCGAAAGTGAATATAGATGATCACCAGCACGATATAACTGAAAACCAGCACCCACCCCTGTTGATCAATATCTGAAAATGAAAGCGCCATCTGGCCCAGAAGCACAAGCATGCCAAGTAAGCTGACAATACGAAGGAGCGGCTCAGACATCTTTACGCTCGCCCCCGCAAACACCTCGGGTAGACGCTGAGCTAACAAGAAGGCAGCAGTCAAAGGTATCAGGTCATACAGAAAAACCAACCCACCACCCAGCATGATGATGTACCTCAGGTCTTTCCCTGCAAGAATGGGCGCAGCACCCATCACCAGCAAAACCGTCAGTAGAATATGAGGAGTATTAAAACGCTTATTTACAACCGCTATGCCACGAGGAAGCCAGCCGTCTTCACAGGCAATAAGCACAGACTTCGTTGCCCAGGTAAAGGTTGAGTTGATACTCGTTGCCAACGCAAATAGTCCCGCGCCAATGATAAACGCGACGTATACCGGCGCGGGTAAAATTTCACTGGCCACTTCAGCGAGGGACTTTCCGGCGGTTTGCTCAAGCGGCAGAATGCCAACAGCGACAACCGAAACCAAGGTAAAAAAGACGGCTGCCAGCAACGTGCTGAATATCATCGCTCGCGGCAGGTCACGCTGTGGGTTTTTCATTTCGCCACCGAGCTCTGAAATAAACTGTGCTCCGCCGGTTGAAAAGGACAACACAACACAGGCGAGACCAAAACCGTACCAGCCATCGGGGAAAAGCTTTTCAGGAGACTCAAAATTTTCATAGTTGACCTCTCCTATGCCAAAAAATATCAACGTGGATAAACCTAAGAGCAAAAACACGATCATAAATTTTTGCACGAACGCCGCTTCCTTCACCCCTATCAGGTTGATCAGATAAAACACGAAGAGAATACCTAGGGCAACACTTTGGCCATCTAACTCAGGCATCAATGACATTGCATATTCGGCAAAGCCGAGTGCGAACAAGGCGATCAGAATATGCGTGACAAGTAGTATCGCCAGATAGAAAAATCCGATTTTGGGACCCAGTACACGCTTGCAATATACGTATAACCCGCCAGTTGCCGGCATCGCCGAGCCCATGAAGGCGACAGGGATCTGCTTGATGATCGATAATAATGCGGACAACATGAAAGCTAAGACAATCCCGTAACCGGTAAAACCAATACCTATGCCTACAAGCACCATAATGCCGGAACCGATTACCTGCCCAAGCGCAATAGCGAACACATCCCAGAAACCCAGAGATCGATTTAGCTTCATAATTAAATCCGAAGATCGTTGCTAAACAAGTGCTAAGGCGCGATCGAAGTCATCAATCAGATCGTCGATATCTTCAATACCTACCGACACCCTGATCATGCCATCAGATATGCCCATTTTGCGGCGTTCCGCTTCTGGAATATCGAGAAAAGCCATCGAAGCAGGAATCTGCGTGGTCGTGCGTACCCCGCCAAGACTTGCGGCGAAACAGGCAAGCTTCAAACTATCCAGTACCTCTAACGCTTTGTTTGCATTTCCCACGTCAAAACTCAACATACCGCCAAAAGTTGGCATCTGCATTTTAGCCAGCGCATGTTGTTCATGAGATTCGAGCCCCGGATACCAAACACGATTTACTTTTTCGTGTTGTGCAAAGTGGTTCGCCAGTTTCATTGCTGACTGACACTGCCGCTCGACACGTATAGACAGGGTTTGCAGACTGCGCAACAGTAACCACGCGTTAAAAGGCGCCAATGGGGAACCCCACTTCACCATCGTATCCCATCGAATTTTTTCAAGAAAATCAGCTGGAAGTACCTCTGACTTCATACAGATGGCACCACCGATCACGTCACTGTGGCCACTGATAAACTTCGTGGCACTTTCAACAACAAGGTCTACGCCCCACTCGAGCGGTCTAATAACGCAGGGGCTGGCAAAGGTATTATCGCAAACTGTTAAAACCTCATGTTGCCGCGCGACTTCAACCAACGCATTCATATCCGCAACTTTCATAGTCGGATTGGCGATAGACTCGAAATAAATAAGTCGTGTATTTCCCTGAATCGCCGACTTCACACTTTCAATGTCAGCTGTATCAACAAACGTGGTAGTGATGCCAAAGTCGGTCAATCGATGATCAAGCATCTCATGGGTGGAGCTGTAGGTGGTCCAGTCACAAACAATATGATCACCGCTCTTTAATAACCCAAACAAAACAACAGAAATGGCTGCCATGCCTGACGCAGTGGCAAGACAGGCGTCCGCACTTTCTATCTGCATCATCTGTTCTTCAAATTGATACTCAGTGGGATTACCGCAACGGCCATATATATTGACATCTTTACGTTCCCCTTCAACAACGCGCTGATAGATCTCAGCATCGTATTGAAAGCTTGAGGACATCACCAATGGCGCAGCTATCGATTGAGTCGCGCCATCTTCGGGGTAGTAAACCGTTTTACTGTCAAAACGTAATGCCGCTCTCTCTTCGGGTGTCATGGGAGATCTCTTTGTTGAGTCTTGCAGACACTATCTGAATATGTGGTTTTTCTCCACATAAGGCACCGAATCGGTCCACTCAAAACGCTTACCGGTCTCTTGACCGCATGAACTAACTTGTCCGCACATCCCGGAACGCAATCGTCTTATCTACCTCGGGTTCTTTTGGCAAACCCAATACTCTTTCACCGATAATATTTCGCTGAACCTGGTCGGTTCCACCGCCGATCGAAGTGAAGTAAGCGTTGAGACTAAGAAAGTTAGCATCTTCTGCACGGGGATGGTCTGCTCCCTCGAGTAGACTTTCAGCACCAAGAATTTCGGTGCGAATCCTGCCCTCCTCATGCAGAATTCGAGACATCGCTAATTTGCCCAGACTCATGATTGAAGACGATGTACCCTGGGAGAGATCAGCTTTTGCCCGCACGGTGTTTAGTGCATTCAACTTTTTATAGGCGATAGCCTGAGCAATCTGCTGCCGAAGATGCGGCTCATCTAGCCTGTTAGCTTCTCTCGCCAGAGATATCAAAGGTTCTTCCTTGCTGGCTTGTTTTACACCGCTTCGCGGACCCCTGGCGCCTTCCCCCATCGATGAACGTTCATAGGCTAGCGCCATATTCAACACTTGCCAACCCATACCTGGTGCACCAAGAATGTTTTCAGCAGGGACCGTCGCATCCGTAATAAAGACCTCGTTGAAATGGCTCTCATTGGTAATCTGTTTCAGGGGCCGTACTTCAATACCAGACTGCTTCATAGGACAAAAGAAAAAACTAATGCCCTGATGTTTAGGAACATCCCAATTTGTACGAGCAACCAACATGCCATATTCCGCCGTCGCCGCTCCCGATGTCCAAACTTTCTGACCGTTCACCAGATAATGGTCACCTTGTTTATCAGCGCGTGTGCGGATTCCTGCGAGATCAGACCCGGCACCTGGCTCACTGTACAGCAGGCACATATTGACCTCACTCCTGAGCAAAGGACCAATTAGCTTTTCCTTCAGACCTTGTTGACCCTGCGCTAGCAACGTATTCGCCCAAAGGTTGTTTCGATCCTGACCTGCACCCGGTGCGCGTACCTTCGCAAACTCGCGTTCAATGACGCTCGCTTGCTCGTTTGCGAGTGCGCGTCCGTGCCACTCCTCCGGCCAACTGGGTACGGCCCATCGTGCGTCAACGACTTTCTTCAACCAGCGCTTGCGCGCGGCAGAGACTTCCCAATAGATTTGTTCATTTAGCAATTCCTTGGAAACATCTTGCGTCCAATTCTCCGCTAACCAAGCTTTCACTTCCTGTCGCAGGCTCTCGTCATTTATATTCGCTGTTGTCGTCATACTAGCCTCCAAGTGCCTTAAGATAGTTTTCGCGATGAAAATCAGAGCTACCAAATAATTGCGCATTTGCGCGTGCTCGCTTCAAATAAAGATGCGCGGGATGCTCCCAAGTAAAGGCGATACCACCGTGCATCTGCACGCCATCTGCCGCTGTTCGCACAAATGCATCGGCACAGGCGAAAGCAGCAAGACTAATTGCCTCATGGGTTTGTGGGGAAGGATCTGCAAGTGAACTGGCGGCATGCCTGGCCGCAGAAATCGCAGACTCCGTCTCCACAAGTAGGTCTGCAGCCATATGTTTTATGGCCTGAAAACTACCAATTTGCCGCCCAAACTGAATACGAGTCTTAGCGTATTCAACCGTAAAATCTAGCACTTTTTTTGCGCCGCCAGCTTGCTCACCAGCCAACGCGACAAGGCCTAGATTGAGCGCTTGACTGACAGCCTCCCAAACCGGGCCCGTGGCATTAATTTTCTTCGCGCCAGCGCTGCTGAATCGCACGCTCGCAATACGAAGCGTGCGGTCCAACGTTGGCAAGGCCTTTACCTCAACACCGTCATCCGAAGGGTCGACCGCGTAAGCAGCCAAACCACTTTCTGTGTTTGCGATGACGATCAGCACATCAGCATTTTGTGCGTGTAATACATAGTTTCCGTGTCCCTCTATATTCCAACCTCCATCGACGGAGTTAGCCGAAACATCGACACCAGATTCAGTCCAGCAACCACTATCACCCGTAATCACCGCACTAGCGATGGTCTCGCCTGTTGCTATCTTTGGCATCAGGGTCGCATTGAGGGCTTCGTCGCCCAGCGCCTGCAATAATTCCGCCGCGATTACGCCGCTTGCGAGTAAAGGCGAACAAAGCAACGCCGCACCTGTCTCTTCCATTACCGCTTCAAGCTCCATCGGCCCCACTCCAGAGCCGCCAAACTTTTCATCGACAATCAGACCGATAACACCCATATCAGACAGCGCGCGCCAAAGGTCGGGGTCAAACCCCTGTGCTGTCTCCATCACTCGCCTAACCTCAACTTCTGAGCTTGCGTCGTTCATGAGCTTACTCACGGAGTTTTTAAGCGCATCCCGTTCCTGACTGGAAAGTGTGTTCAAAATTTATATCCTATGCTTTAATTAACGGACGGTATGCGTCCCAATATACCGAAACAACAAAAGTTAGACAATAAAACAATGGATAGCACGTCAAAAGACAGACCTTTACGTGGTCGCCCTCGAGATCCAGAACTCGAAGATCGCGTGTTCGATGCCGTCATGCAGATCTATGCTAATGGCGGATGGTCAGCGCTTACTTTCGAGGCCGTTGCGCGCGAATGTGGCGTAGGCAAGTCCTCTCTTTATCGACGCTGGGATAACCAGCAAACGATGCTTCATGCCGCAATGAAGGCGCGTTGGCTACCGGTCCATCATATTGACACGGGTTCATTGCCCAGCGACCTCAGACAACTCGCTCAAATGATTTTTGAAAACCAAACGGGTAACTTTGCCAATATGTCAAATAGGTTACTCATTGATGCCGCAAGGTATCCAGAGCTCAGGGAGATGTCCTCACCCTATATGGAGGAAACCGTGCTACAGGCGCGCGCAATTATTCGGCGTGCTGCAGCACGAGGTGAGGTTCCTTCCACTTTAAACCATGGGTTGCTGATGGATATGGTCGTGGGCGCTGTAAGCAACCATGTTTTGACCACCCCACCAAAATTAAGAGAAGAGATGCATCGTAAAGCGCCAAGCTTTCTTGATGAACTCGTAGAAATTGTCCTGCGGGGAGTTCAGGTACGATAGTCAGTTGCGGTCCTGGTCAGCCGCTTTTCCGCCTAATTAACCGTGGCGCTTTTTCCGAACCGTCTTTCGCACTAGACTCACGGTTATCTAAATTACTTTGTTGGCCCAAACAGCATGTCTTTGCGTACGGTTCCACGATTATTAAATATCGCCATCGAAGCTCACAGGCGCGGCGATATTCCAACGGCGATAATTGAATATCAGCGCGTGATTAGCGTTGCGCCGACAAATTCAGTTGCCATTCAGCTTTTAGGTGCCTGTTATCTGCAGCTCAATAACTTTGACAAAGCGCGCGAGTCATTAGAGTCAGCAATAACGCTTGACCCGAATTATGCCGATGCGTTTCACAATCTGGCACGTCTAGACGAAGCAGAACACGACCTTGATGCGGCGGAGAGGAACTATAAGCGCGCACATGCACTAGCGCCATCCAACGCCGATACAGCTTTTAGCCTCGCGAATGTGCTAAAGGCAAAAGGTGATCTTGATGAAAGCGAAAAGTTCTTTCGCAAGACGATAGAGCTGAGTCCAGGTTATGCGCCGGCCCACCGGCTACTAGCTAGGTTAATTGACCACCATTCGCCTGATGATGATGACATTGAGGCAATGAAAAATCTGATCACACAAGCTGGCACACCCAATGATGCGAAGATGCATCTCGCATTTGGTCTTGGAAAGTGTTTCGAGGACTTTGGAGCCTTTGAACAAGCCATGGATTATTTCAACACAGCGAACCAATTGAAGAGAGAACAGCTAAGGTTTGACATCAATCAGTGGGACGGAGAAATAGATAAGATCATTGCGGCTTTCACGCCAGCGCTCTTTGCGGAGTCTGCAATAAACCCTGATGCAAACGCTAAGCCATTGTTCGTTTTAGGCATGCCTCGCTCCGGGACCTCTTTGATAGAGCAAATATTAGCGAGTCATTCCACGGTATTTGGCGGTGGCGAGCTGCAGAATTTGAATATCGCGATCATGGCTAATATGGATGTACGGCGTTACCCTGAGAATGTTGTGAAGTTGCAGCCACAACAGCTTCAATTGATGGCGACTCACTACCTTGATTCACTCGCTAAGCTCAGTAAATCATCATTCGTGGTGTCTGACAAAAAGCCGGATAATTTTAAGTTCATTGGCATGATCAAATTAATGTTTCCCAATGCACGCGTCATCCACTGCCGCCGTGACCCTCTAGAAACTTGCCTTTCACTGTTCAAAAATCACTTTTCTGACCGCGGACCTTTTTATAGTTATAACCAAAGAGAGTTAGGCCAATACTATCTGGGCTATCAAAGGTTAATGAATCATTGGTACGCGGTTCTGCCTGGCTATGTACATGACGTGAGTTATGAACAATTGGTTGAGCAACCGGAAGTAGAAATCAGAAAACTACTGGATATTTGTGGACTGGAATTTGAGCCGGCATGTCTAGAGTTCCACGAGTCAAAACGTGCCGTACAAACCGCGAGCGCAGTCCAAGTCAGAAAACCCATCTATTCGAAATCAATCAAGTTGTCCGACAAATATGGCTCAGGGCTAAACGAACTCAAGATCGCTCTTGGTTATGAGACATAATTATGAAACATAGTTATGAAATATAGCTCATGGCTGCCGTTTAAGAACTTGCGCTATGCCGTATTGCTATCATAGCGTGCATAAAAAAAGCCCGACCCCTTTCGGGATCGAGCTTTCTATATAAATGCCTGACAATGTCCTACTCTCACATGGGAACTCCCACACTACCATCGGCGCTGAGCAGTTTCACTTCTGAGTTCGGGATGGGATCAGGTGGTTCCTACACGCTATTGTCGTCAGACAAACTGGTAAGTCATTTAGCGCTTCGCGCTAAACAACCAATTCTTTTACTTTCTACTAAAGCTACAAAAAAGATGAAAAGTGATAATCTGTTCTGACATCCTGCTCAAAATATCTGATTTCAAGCCTTATCTACTGCCTTTTAAGACAGTTGTTACAAACATATACCTTGCTTATTGCTGCATCACTTCCGCCTTCTCTTTTATAGAAAAAACGAGTGAATTCGCTCAAGTTATATGGTCAAGCCTCACGGACAATTAGTACAAGTTAGCTCAACGCCTCACAACGCTTACACACCTTGCCTATCAACCTCGTAGTCTTCGAGGGTCCTTTAGGGAACTTAAAGTTCCAGTGAGAACTAATCTTGAGGGGGGCTTCCCACTTAGATGCTTTCAGCGGTTATCCTTTCCGAACATAGCTACCCGGCAATGCAATTGGCATCACAACCGGAACACCAGAGGTTCGTCCACTCCGGTCCTCTCGTACTAGGAGCAGCTCCTCTCAATTCTCAAACGCCCACGGCAGATAGGGACCGAACTGTCTCACGACGTTCTAAACCCAGCTCGCGTACCACTTTAAATGGCGAACAGCC
>CAXRCG010000177.1:0-4867 GCA_964228885.1 Pseudomonadales bacterium
CTGTCGTGGCAAAGCACGGCATGGATTATATCGGGATCGGTCGAAGGTCTTAAAAGAATAGCTTTAATGACATAGAGCAGTGCGTAGTGGTAGGACCTATGAAGATTCTCCTTGTTGATGAGATGATGGCGCTCGGCGTGCGCTCATCGTGATGTGTCCTCTGATTAAGCGTAGGATTATCTTGGCGTTCGAGTCACCGCGTTTCTTTAACCTTTTGTCTGGCAGGAACCAATGTTATTGATTAATGCGAAATTGAGACAAGCAGGTTGCGTCGGCACGCAACCCGGAGAAATCTCTTGAAAACACTCGTCACAGGTGTTGCCGGCTTTATAGGTTACCATGTTGCTACTTATCTGCTCGCTCGTGGGCAGCAGGTTGTCGGTATCGACAATATTAACGACTACTATGACACCGGCCTGAAAGAAGCAAGATTACAACAGCTACGGGCGATGCCCCAAGCGGGTAATTTCAAATTTTTAAAATTGGATATCGCACAAGATAATGAGTTGGCAGCTTTTTTTGAAACAGAGCGGGTCGATGACATTGTTCACTTAGCGGCACAAGCCGGTGTGCGGTACTCTATTGAAAACCCGCATGCATATATTGAAGCGAACATTCACGGTTTCATGAATATTCTTGTGGGTGCTCAGAAACTAAAAGTTAAACATCTTGTATATGCCTCCTCCAGTTCTGTATATGGCAATAGCAAAACAGTACCTTTCTCCACACAGGATCAGGTTGATCATCCTGTTTCGATGTACGCGGCAACCAAAAAAAGTAATGAATTGATGGCACATGTGTATAGCCATCTGTATCAGATTCCAACAACAGGATTGCGTTTCTTCACCGTCTATGGTCCCTGGGGCCGGCCAGATATGTCTCCGTTCCTATTTGCGAATGCGATTTTCAATGAAACGCCGATAAAACTATTCAACCATGGTAAACACCAGCGGGACTTTACCTATATCGATGATATTGTTGAAGGCATTGTCAATGTGCTTGACTCGCCACCCGTGGCTGGCAGCGAGTTAGCACCTTACAAGATATACAATATTGGAAATAACGCGCCGATTGAACTAATGGATTACGTTGCGACGCTGGAGAGACACATAGGGAAGAAGGCCGTAACCAAAATGGCACCGTTGCAACCTGGTGACGTTGTGACAACTTATGCCGATGTTGATGCGCTGGGACAAGAGATCGGATATCGACCTTCCACGACAATTGAACAGGGTGTGGCGAAATTCATCGAGTGGTATCGAGATTACTACAATTACAAGTGAAACGAATGCATAATCAGTTCACATTTTGAAAGTCATGGAAGGCGCCACAGGCCTTGATTAGCTACTTACAGACAAACAAAATTTGGGTTTTGCTACTCATCATTATCGTAGCCGGTCGGGTGTGGCTTGCCTCCTATATTCCTGTGATGGAATTCACGGAAGCCAGGTACGCTGAAATCGCCAGAAAAGCATTTGTGTTAGATCAATGGATACCACTTTGGTATCGGGATGATCAGCCGTTTTGGGGCAAACCACCGCTAGCCTTCTGGAGTACAACGCTAAGTTACTACGTGTTTGGCGTCTCGGAACTTGCGACGAGATTACCCTCGATACTCTACACAGCGGCAACCATGCTTGTGATCAGTTACTGGTTAAGGTTGCTTGATCGAACGGCTTTGATATTGCCGGTGTGCTTCGTTTATAGCTCTTTTTTTATGGTGCTCCAGAGTGCCGGCACAATTCTTACTGACCCTCTCTTGACCTTATGCACCACTACGGTGATGTTGGCGTTCTGGCAGTGCCTCACCCAAGAAAAAGCGCTGGTTGGCTGGTCTATTTTGCTCTGGTCCAGTTTGTGTATCGGGCTTCTTACGAAGGGTCCAGTGGTGCTAGTGCTCTGTGGGCTCCCTTGTGGTGTGTGGGCATTAACGCAGGGTAGATTTCTGAAAGCTTTCGGAAATACCTGGTTTTTGCCGGGTATTGTACTCATGTTGTTAATTGCCTCTCCCTGGTATTACCTTCAGGAACAACGCACACCCGGTTTTCTTGAGTATTTTCTCATAGGTGAGCACTTTTATCGGTTCACTGAACCTGGGTGGGAGGGCGATCTTTACGGTGCGGCAAAAGATCAGCCTATTGGCATGATCTGGCTATTTTTGTTGATTGGTCTACTGCCATGGTTATTGATCATCTTATGGGAATTGATATTCCGAAGAGAAAAGTTTTTTGCAAAGGCGTTAGCTGTCGAGAAGCCTTTGTCGGTTTATCTAGGGCTTTGGTTGCTCATGCCGACACTGTTCTTTACCTTTGCTGGCAATATCATACCTACCTATGTCATCCCGATGCTGCCCTCAGCGGCAATACTCATGGTCATGGCGACGACGCTGCGCCCAGTACAGATCCAGTGGTTGGGTTTTGTTTTTGCTGTCTTTTTTTTCGTGTTGTTATTAACGGCTTACGAATTCTATTTCAAGAGTCACAAGTACAACCAGAAGCCTGTCATCGACGAATATCATCGGTTAAATAAACTGGATCCGGGACCTTTGCATTATACCGGTGCAGAGACATTTTCCTTTGTTTTTTACGGCGGCGGCGTGGCAACCCACGGCAGGGTTTGGCCAGATAGCGGCAGTCCAAATACGAAATACATTGCTGTGCGCGACATGTGGATTAAATCGTTCGAGCCTCAGCTAAAACCGCGTTGTACTAAACAGTTGCAACAGGGTGACGTGTCTTTCTGGTATTGCCCGGCGATTAACAAAAACGGTGTCGGCGATAGTCAATGACGCGAAAGGTTTTATTAAAAAGCCAGTGCGGCAGACATGATTCGAACCGATTGGCGCTATGTTGGCGATGGCTGAGCATAGGTTACGGAGATGCTCAATTTTTATTCGCTGCTATGAAGCTGGAAATTCTATTTCCTATATTGCTAACCAATGAAAATGTTAGACTCCAGTTTTCCGCAGCCGACAATGAGAAATGCCTAAAATATACCCTCTAATCCTCTCTGGTGGCTCAGGTTCGCGATTGTGGCCGCTTTCCCGAGAAGAATATCCAAAACAATTACTGCCTTTGCTCAACCCTACCAGCATGCTGCAGGACACGATTCTCCGTCTTGAGGGACTTGATGGATTGGAAGATCCAATTGTTGTGTGCAACGAGGCACATCGATTTTTAGTCGCTGAGCAGATGAGAGAAGCGAGGTGCACGACGGGAAAGATTATTCTTGAGCCTGTGGGTAGAAATACAGCGCCCGCAATTGCTGTTGCAGCATTGAGTGTCGAACCAGATGCCATTCTCATTGTGCTGCCAGCGGATCACAGTGTGACAGACAAGTCGCTGTTTCAGGCACACGTGAAGTCAGCTGTGGATCTCGCGACTGAGGGAAAGCTGGTGACTTTTGGCATAGTCCCCAATAAGCCAGAAACGGGTTATGGGTATATTCGTGCGGGCGAGCAGGTGGCAGGGTCGGCACATGTGGTTGAACAGTTCGTTGAAAAACCTGATGTGGATACAGCGAAAGCATATCTCGTTGAAGGATCTTTTAGCTGGAATAGCGGCATGTTCGTTTTTTCCGGGGGCGCATATCTCGAAGAATTGAACAACCATCATCCTTCGCTATTGGGGCAGTCGAAGGCGGCTTTCGATGCGATATCCCAAGATCTGGATTTTATGAGATTAGATATTGAGCATTTCTCAAAATGCGAGAGTATCTCCATTGACTATGCCGTAATGGAACACACTAAAAACGCGGTGGTCATTCCTATCGATGTTGGCTGGAATGATGTGGGTTCATGGTCTTCGTTGTGGGAAGTCGGCGAGCAGGATACTGAGGGAAATCGTTTTCTGGGCGATGTGATTAGTCACAGCTCCAACCGAAACTATGTCAATGCCCCGCATCGTCTGGTGTCACTGGTGGGAGTTGATGATCTAGTTGTCGTTGATACGGCCGATGCTCTGCTCGTTGCCTCCAGAGATCAAGCGCAGGATGTGAAAGAAATAGTTGCTGCGCTAAAGCAGTCTTCTCGAAAAGAAACCAGTACTCACCGCAAGGTATACCGTCCGTGGGGAAGCTACGATAGTGTGGACGAAGACGAAGGTTTTCAGGTTAAGCGAATTACTGTAAACCCCGGCGCGAGTCTTAGTTTGCAAAAACACCAACATAGGGCGGAGCACTGGATCGTCGTATCGGGCACTGCAGAAGTCACACGGGGTGATTCGGTTTACGTTGTGAGGAAAAACGAATCAACGTTTATCCCTATGGGTGAAAAACATAGGCTCAGCAACCCGGGTAAAATGCCACTCAAACTCATCGAAGTTCAGTCCGGGGATTATCTCGGCGAAGACGACATAGAACGCTTTGATGATGTGTATGGGCGGGTAGATCAACCTTAACGTTGCTGTCTACGGCGAGCGTTGAATGCGCCCCTAAAACATCGACATCACTGCCAAGCATACTAGATATTCGTTGTGGGTTAGGAGCGTCGAAATATACAGCGACGCGGTGTTTTTGCATAAAACCAGTATTGAATTTTCTGTTTAAAAAATCCTCCGAAGATGCCATCGCTTTCACCTTTAACAGTGCCCAAGAATCGAAAAACGGGATTGACTTGATGCCTGTGATCGGTACAATGCCTTTTCTTCCAAGCGGGGGTGTTTAGCTCAGTTGGGAGAGCGACGGCCTTACAAGCCGTAGGTCGCAGGTTCGACCCCTGCAACACCCACCAGGCTCTCTTTGAAAGGGTTTTATGCGGAGCGGTAGTTCAGCTGGTTAGAATACCGGCCTGTCACGCCGGGGGTCGCGGGTTCGAATCCCGTCCGTTCCGCCATTTACCTTTCAAAGACGTTGCCCCTACCCCGGGGCA
>CAXRCG010000178.1:0-17813 GCA_964228885.1 Pseudomonadales bacterium
CAATACCTGACGAACAAAGCCATGAAACACATGGATATTGCGCGCAAAATTGAGCTTGCTGATATGGCAAATATGGAAAGGGTAAGAGCCCGTGCAGATGAGATAGTTAAAGATAAAGAAACAGCGCAATCGCTCAAGCCCTACTACCGCCAGTTTTGTAAGCGACCATGTTTTCATGATGAATATTTGAAGGCTTACAACTTACCAAACGTTCATCTAGTGGATACCGATGGCCAGGGAGTCGATGAATTCACTGAGAAGGGCGTTGTGTTTGGCGGTAAAGAATATGAGGTAGATTGCATTATATTTGCTACTGGCTTCGAGGTCGGCACTGACTATTCTAGACGAGCTGGCTACGCCATATCCGGCGTGGATGGTTTAACCGTTTCAGAGAAATGGTCCAACGGACTATCGACTTTCCATGGGATGCATGCCAAGGGTTTCCCTAATTGTTTCTTTTTTGGACCAGCGCAATCTGCGTTCACTGCAACTTATACGTTTTCGTTAGATGAAAATAGTGTTCATCTAGCCCATATATTAAACGAAGCGAAGAAACGTGGCGCAACAAGAATTGAAGCCAGCGCTGAAGCTGAAGCTGAGTGGGTGCAAACAATTATTAATAAGGCGCGTTTAACTGCAGATTTTCAGAATGCCTGTACGCCTGGTTATTACAACAACGAAGGTCATGTGAACGTTGCGCCTCAAAACAATACTTATGGCGGTGGTCCCATCGAGTTCTTCAAACTTATGAAGAAATGGCGTAATGGGAAGTTAGAAGGTCTTGAGGTTCAGAGTTAGGGACTCTTTGAATTGTGACAAGAACCGAAGCTTGCAAGGCTAATCAACGTGAGAAGCTTGAACGCTTCTGTCGGCACATTACCCGGCCCGCGATTGCGGAGAGACGGTTATCTTCGGCCAACAAGGGCAACGTCGTCATTGCCTTGAAGGCGCCGCACCAAGGTGATCTGATTTTCGTGCCGGTACCGTGCCCAATTGACATTAACTGACGCAAAAGGTGTGGGTGAGCGGAATGCGCTCTGGCTTTGTGAATGAACTAGTTACTTCTAAGGGAAGAAGAGGTCGATTGAGGCCAATCAACACTTTCGCATTCATAAACCTGACGTCACAATACTGACAACAGACGCGCGACTACACCGCTGACGCCCTCACCTTTGAGGATCTCCTTGGCAGAGTCTTTTGCATACGCATCGCCATGAGCTGGCGTTCCGCTATGGCCTGCCCAAGAGAGCATCGATACATCGTTAATACCATCTCCGATGGCAAGTACCTGTGATCGATCCACACCAAGATTCTCCGCAATCAAAGCTAAGGCGTTGCCTTTGCTCGCACGGGGCTCGTGAATAGCTGTTACCGTGGTAAAATCCAACAGGGCGACCCTGCTACCATATCGAGCTTCCAACAACCTATGAACATCGCTGGAAGTTTTTTCACTACTCACGATATCGATACCCGTTGCCTTGACACCAGATTCGTGGGGCCTAGTATTTACCTCAATGTTTACCCCAGATACCGCCGCGAAAAATTCCGCCGCAGGGGTGATACTTGTCACCAGATAGCGCTCATGATCAAACCAAGCCAAACTATACCCATGACTAATTGCAAAGTCATAAAGCTCTCCAGCAATGTCTTGATCGATCGAGTACGCATAACGTAGCTCACCACCGGCGTGATGAATGGAGGCGCCTTGTTGACAGATGACCGGCTCTTTGATTCCAAGGTGATCTGCGATGGGCGCTGCACCAGGATACATCCGTCCCGTTGCCAGCATAACCACTATGCCGCTTTCCTGAAGCGCCTTTACGGCTTCAACAACGGTATCATCCGGGACCGCATCATGGGGGACACCCGGCGCAAGCAGCGTTCCGTCTATATCAAGGGCGACCAGTTTTATATCTTCAGGCATAAAGTTTTCCATTCGTGTTTTAACCATTCATCTCATCGAGCTAATTTCTTTTTAGCTTTGCAGCCTAGCAGGGTTGGGAGGCTAAATTTAGTGCTTGTATAAATCTTTTTGTTAATTCGTATCACTGCCGTCACGACACTGTCAAATATCTATGCTCGCCGAGGCGGCTTACTATCAATCGTGTAATATAAATAATGGCGTCATACAATTGATGTTTTTGCTAGCCAGCGAAAAATCATCTCTTCCAGAATATTGATATTTTCGCTACTGTCTGTAGTCGTCCCAAATGGCACCTCTATAAAGGAATCTGCAATGACCCAGCCCCAGAGAAAACCATTACAAGGCCTCAGGGTTATTGAGATTGCAAGTACCATACCTGCCGCTGCTTGCGGTAGACAGTTTGCACGCTGGGGCGCCCAGGTCGTTTACGCCACTGCTTTTAACGAAGTTTCAGCGGTTACTGAATCAGCCTTGCGCGCGCAAAGTCTTAATAGCAACAAACAACACTATGAGGGTAGGTTAACGGAATCGGTCATGGCAGATGCCGACGTTATTGTGACAGACAAACCTATCACTACATTGCCCGCATCAATCATTGATGGCGGATGTCCTGTGATCGTCGATATTTCGCCGTTTGGGCGTCAAGGTCCGTATGCTAAATATGCAGGGAATGCCTTTATCGCAGAGGCCATGAGCGGATTTATGTCTGTTCAAGGTGAAAATAGTCGAGCGCCATTGAGGATGCCTGGAACAATTCTTGCCAAGGCATGCGGCATCAGCGCCTTTAATGCAGCTTTGGCTGCACTTCATAATTTTCGAGGCACCGGTACCCATGAGCAAATCGAAGTCAGTTGTATGCAATTGCTCGCCACAATTGTTCCCACCTTACGCACACAGGTAGACCAACCAGAAGCCAGAGATGGTGGTCCAGGCATTGACCCACTAGGCGTCCGCTTGTATCAATTTGGCGATAGTTATCTTTCCTTCAATTTTGCGATGAAGTCTGCTCTAACCTCGCTGCTCGATATTATTGGCCTCGACGACTCACACATTCCTGAATCCCTTGCAACATTTCGCGATCGTCAGGACTATCCAAAATTGAAGTCTTTTGTGGAGGGTTTACCTTCCCCTTTTGATGCCCATGATCTGTTCACTATTATGTCTGAGCCCCCACACAGCTCTGCGGTCGGTAAAGTGTTGTCACCAGCGCAAACGATTGACGACATTCAGCTTGCTTATCTCAAGTATTGGCAAGCACAAAGCCATCCAATTTATCCGAGGTGGCAAAGAACCGGACCACCCGCCCGCTTATCCTGTACCCCGGCAGCAAAACCACAACCAAGTAAAATGTTCAGCGGATGGGTAAGTCGTCCTCAACTAAATGCGCACAATGCCAATCAAAACTTAACAGAAGATAAGCCTCTCACAGGCGTTAGAATCATCGATCTAACTCAAGCCTGGATCGGACCTTTTGCCAGCCAAACCTTAAGCGATCTTGGTGCAGAGGTGATCAAAGTAGAGTCTTTGAGCAAACCCGATGTGTGGCGCAACCTGCCACCTAAAAAACCGCCGCACATGAAGAACCCCGATGCGCAACTAGTAAATAGCAGCTGCAACTTCAACAGTGTTAACCGTGACAAGAAAAGTCTTGTACTGGACCTGTCGAGCGAGACCGGTAAAACACTCTTTCTATCGCTAGTTGCGAGCGCAGACATCGTCATGGAAAATTACCGACCGCAGGTGATGCCAAAACTTGGTCTCAGCTATGACGTACTCAAAAGCATCAAGCCTGACCTGATTATGACTTCGTTTTCAGCGTACGGAGAACGTGGTCCATATTCGGCCTATCGTGGCAACGGAACTACGATTGAATCGATATCCGGATGGGACAGCTTGTTTGGGTACCCGAATGACGCCCCCCTCGTCATGGGCTTCTATCAGGCAGATGCTATTACAGGCTTGCAAATGGCTGCGACCACTTTGGTGGCACTCAATCATCGCGACCAGACAGGAGAGGGTCAGCACGTGCAGGGGTCAATGTTCGAAACTGCGGTAGATTACATAGAAGAGTTCGTATTGCTAGAACAACTCAACGGTGACGTTCCTCGCAGCGGCAATCGCTCCCCAGACACGGCACCTCAGGGCGTTTATCGTTGTCAGGGTAAAGATGATTGGATTGCAGTATCAGTAGAAACCGAGCAACAGTGGCTGTGCTTGTGCAAAATTATTGAAAAGCTGGATGCGCAAATGGGGCCGTCAGCGCGTTTCGCTCAGGCGAACGAGATCGACAGATTAATTTCATTGTGGACAAAAACGCAATCGAAGATAGAAGCGACAAGGCAACTACAGGCTGTTGGTGTGCCTGCGGCGCCGGTTCAGACAACCGATGAGCTACTGGAAGACCCCCACCTAAAATCGATCAATTGGTGGCATCAACTCGAACACCCTGACCTTGGTACTCACCAATATGCTGGTTTTCCTTACTTATTTCGGCACAGCAAATTACAATCCGAGCAGGCTTCCGCACAACTCGGTCAACATTCGAGAAGTTTGCTCGGCTCGGAATTGCAGTTGAAAGACGAGAGAATCGACGAACTCTTCGAAGCTGGCATCTCAGGCGCAATGAGATAAAGCGAAGACTAACCTTACTCAAATTCAAAGGTGATAAAGATGACATTTCAACATATTGAAGTCGAACGGAAAAACCGCATCGCCACTATCTGGCTAAACCGTCCTCGATATCGCAATGCACAGTCTAGGCTGCTTCTTGATGAGATGACTGATGCCTTTCGCCAACTGGATTATGACAATGAGATAAAAGTAATTATTCTCGCTGGTCGCGGCGAACATTTTTCCGCCGGTCATGATTTGGGCACCCCAGCGGAAAAGAAAGACGCTGCAACCAAGCCATTTGGTGATGGCACCATGGGGAGATTGAATCGGTCATGGCATCTCTATATCGAAAACTCACTTCGCTGGCGGGACGTGAAGAAACCAACCATTGCTGCAGTACAGGGTTACTGTATTTTTGGTGGTTTTATGGTTGCATCCTGCATGGACCTGATTATTGCATCGAAAGATGCAAAGTTTTTACCCTCTCATCTACAATTGTTCAGCGCCCCCTGGGACCTCGGAATTCGCAAGTCTAAGCAAATACTGTTTGAAAATCGTTTTATTCCAGCTGACGAAGCATTGGAACTGGGGCTGGTCACTGAACTCACAGAAAACGGCAAACACTATGAAGCTGCATTTGCACAAGCAGAGAAATTTGCAGAGAACAATCTGATGACCCTACGTATGCTGAAACATTCAATCAATTCAGCTCAGGATGCTATGGGATATCGACAAGCCATGGAAGCAACCCATTCGAACTATATGATGCTCGAGATGAGTGAAACGATTAAACGTGAAGGACGCGAACGCCCGGAAAGACGCTTGGGCGGCGTTGCAGATGCACTTGCTAAAGAATAACAGGACAAAAACATGCCCCAACTTACAGAAATCACCGCCGGACTACAGTTTCCTGAAGGTCCAATCGCGATGCCTGACGGCAGTATCCTTGTAGTGGAAATCCAACGCGGCACCCTTAGCCGCGTTTCTCCTGAGGGCAGAATCGAGGTCGTTGCAACACTCGGAGGCGGCCCCAATGGTGCGGCCATTGGTCCAGACGGTGCTTGCTACATTTGCAATAATGGTGGTTTTGAGTGGCACGATCGAAATGGACTGACATTCCCCGGGGACCAACCCAGCAATTATAGTGGTGGCAGAATTGAACGCGTCGACCTTTCAAGCGGTAAGGTCAGCGTGCTATACACCGAGTGCAACGGCCACCCATTGCGTGGCCCGAACGATATTGTCTTTGATCACCAGGGCGGGTTTTGGTTTACGGATCACGGTAAAAATCGCCCAAGAAATAAAGATCGCACCGGTGTCTACTATGCAACCATCGACGGCAAACATATCAAGGAAGCTATTTTTCCAATGGAAGCGCCAAATGGCATCGGTCTTTCGCCGGCAGAAGATCAGCTCTATGTTGCTGAAACGCCAACAGGTAGACTTTGGGGTTTTGACATAACCGAACCTGGGGTGATCAATGGTGCTAGAAGCATGCTGGCACAAATTCCTGACTACCATATGTTTGATTCACTAGCTGTTGATGAAGAAGGCAACGTTTGCGTCGCCACGCTCATCACCGGAGGAATAACGGTTCACTCTCCCGACGGCGAACGCGCCCAACTGATCGAAATGCCGGACATACTAACGACAAACATCTGTTTTGGAGGGAAAGATCTAAAAACTGCCTACATTACACTGTCCAGCACCGGCAGTCTTGTATCTATGCCCTGGCACTGTGCAGGTCTACCCCTGAACTTTCTAAACAAATAAGCAACAATCGATTGCTCAGTCGCGAACCATCGCGAATTCCCCTTGAGGCCAAGCAAGTCTTAGTCACCCTCCTGCTTAATCTTTTTTTATGGCCAATTTATCGTAGGTTAGTGGTACTTATATCGTCATGCCAAACAACGGAGTCGCTAATGCCAGCAGTATTTGTTCACGGAAATCCCGAATCATCGGCTATATGGAATCTTTTGATGCCTGAACTTAACCGAGAAGATGTTGTTTTGCTGTCTCCTCCGGGATTTGGTGCGCCTATACCTGATGGCTGGACAGCAACCCGCGTGGAATACGTTAATTGGCTGATTTCGATGCTCGAAGCAATAGATCAACCAGTCGATCTGGTTGGGCACGACTGGGGTGGAGGACACGTTGCAGGAGTCGCGTTAACACGTCCAGATTTGCTGCGATCCTGGACTGTTGATCTGGCCGGGGTATTGCACCCCGATTACATTTGGCACGATATGGCTCAGGCTTGGCAAACGCCAGATGTCGGAGAAGAAGTCGTTGCCGCAATGGTCACGGCGCCGCTGGCTGAACGAACCGCGCAGTTTGCTAGTTTAGGCATGTCAGAAGAAATAGCCGCCAAGGTCGCCGCAGCCGGCAATGAAGAAATGGGACATTGTATTCTCGCCCTCTACAGGGATGCAGCCCAACCGGTCATGCGGGAGTTAGGTCGTGATCTCTCTGTCATGCGAGAAAAACCGGGACTTGTCATTATCGCAGAAGAAGACACTTATGTGGGAACCGAAGCTATGGCACGAAACTCAGCAGCACGTGCAGGGGCGGAAGTCGCATTCTTAAGCGGGGTTGGCCATTGGTGGATGCTGCAGGACCCTCGGGCCGGTGCTGCAGCATTAAACAAATTTTGGGCATCCCTATAGCAGGCCTGCCGTGCCAAATTAATCGAACTGTTTTTCGCCCGATGCGAAGAGCAGATAGAACACCATACCAAAGAGTGTCACGCCAGCAGTGACCTGAAACACCATGGCCCAAGAGTTTGTCGCTTCAAGAATCAAACCTGAAACAAATACGCCAATAATTCCCGGAATAGTTCCTGCAGTGTTGGTAATACCCATGAGCGTGCCGGCATGTTTTGGGCTGATGTCCATATGATTAACAGCGTAGCCGCCAACACCAGCTGCAGAAAACACTTTACCCAGACACAGGATGCCCATCGCAGCCCAAACCGTATTCACTGTTCCAATAAGCAACAAACATACAGCCAAGCCGCCAAACGCGATACTCTGCATCAACTTACGGACGAACGTCACGTCCATACCGTTTTTGATCATTCGGTCTGCAATGTTGCCTGCAATATTCAGGAAAAAAAACGAAGTAATATGCGGCAACATGGCAATCAAACCTACTGCAGCGAAACTAACACCCAGTCCCTCGTTAACATATTTCGGCAACCAAGAAAGAATCACATACAGCGTCCAGTTGTTGCAAAAGTGCGCCACAACAATTGCCCACACCGCCTTATTTTTTAAAAAGCCACCCCAGGGCGGGCTTTCTGCTACCGTCCCAGTAGCCGTAGCATTCTGTTCAAGGTGCCGAAGCTCCGACACGCTAATGTGCGGATGCTCCTGTGGTGTGGTGGTGACAAGTTTCTGCCAAGCAATAAACCAAAAGACACCCACTAGGCCAAACAAATAGAACGCCCATTCCCAACCGAGATGCAAAACAATCACGGGTGTCACAACGAGAGCGAACACAGTACCTATTGGAATACCACTGGCATTAAATGCCACTGCTTTGGATTTTTCGTCAGCAGGAAACCATCTCGTAATGAGCGAGTACACGGAGGGAAACGTGACGGCTTCACCTAATCCCATACCTATACGAGTCATTATGAGGCCGATGATGCCAGAGACGGCCGCCCAAGGCGTCATGATCGTGAACAAAGACCAGATCAAAACGCCTGACCCAAGCACCAACTTGCCACCAAATTGGTCAGCCAGCCGGCCACCGTAAATTTGCATGACCAAGTAACCAACGTAGAAAGAAGAAAGAATTGCCGCCTGCGTACGCACGTCCCATCCAAACTCTTCTGACATGGGTATGATGGCGACGGAAATATTTACCCTGTCGATATAGCAAACAAAGGTGGCAGCAAAGCACATCAAAATTACCGTATATCGACTCTGCCAGAAACTTTTCTTCTCCGCGACTTCGCTCAAGGTGCTTCCCCTGCTGGTAATTGTTTATGTTCAAGCGACTATGTTTTTTGTGCTGCGAGTGTTTGCGCTTGTAATACAAAGGCCCGCCTTTTTCCAAATATGGCTTGGTATCGCCATTAAAGGTCAACACATCAAGTAATCTATCATGCCATCGAAGACAATTGCCATAGTATGGTCGTCATCAAATAACCTTTGAGACAACAGTTTTGAGCTAAATTACCGGATTAATTTGTTAATCATTGGTATCGACAACAAATACTTAGAGTCTACTAACAGCAGAGTTAAGTCGAGGCGGTACAGCTCACATGAATACAAACCCGAAGGGGTCTCTGCTTACCCCATTAAACAACTATATGCCTTAGTTTCATCTCGCCTAAACCTACAATGAGATATACCGCACCTCCCTCAGGCTCAACAAAAAATGCTATTAACACCCTCGTTACAGGCTTCACTTAAAAATAGGCTATCAATATAGACACAGCACCGACTCAGTCGTATTCTCAATACAATCAATCATTCAGGTTCTTTACTATGAAAGCTGCAGTTTATTACGAGGGTGGTTCGCCGAACGTTCTAAAATACGAAGAAGTCGAAGACCCAAAGGTAGGCCCGCGGGATGTTCTCGTTGAGGTTCACGCGGTGAGCATTGAAGGCGGCGATGTACTTGCCAGAGGATACTGCCCGGCAGGCCCTACGCCCTATTGTGGGGGCTATCTCGCTGCTGGTGTCATTGTAGATGTCGGCGATGCGGTGACAGACAGATTCATAGGTCAGCGCGTCACAACCGCAGACAACGGTGGCTCGCACGCCAGTTTGAGGTCCGTTAATTCACGATCAGCTTGGCCTATTCCTGACGATATGCCCTATGACATCGGTGCTTGTATCCCTATCCCGTTTGGCACTGCAGACGATTCGTTATTTGAGTTTGGCAAACTTCAGGCCGGAGAGACCGTGCTCATTCATGCGGGCGCCAGCGGCACCGGCCTTGCCGGTATTCAGCTAGCGAAACGTGCGGGCGCGACGGTTATTGCAACGGCATCCTCTGCGTCAAGACTCGAGAAACTAAAAGCTTATGGTCTGGATCACGGTATTAATTACACCGAAGTAAATTTTGAAGAAGCCGCCCGAGAACTTACCGATGGCAAAGGGCCAAACCTTATCGTCGACTCAGTCGGAGGCAAAAACCTAGAAAAAAGTTTAAGTTGCGCAGCTTATCGTGGTCGTATTGTTGCGATGGGTGGTGTTGGGCGAGACACCTATCAACCCAACTTTCAGAAAATGGCGGGTCAAAACAAAACCTACGTCAGCTATTTTCAGGGGGCAGAACTCGCTTTTAATGGCACCAGAGCCCGAGCGAACGTACAGCGCCTAATCGATGAAGTCGCAAGTGGAGAACTCAATGTGGTCATTGATAGCCGCTACCACCTTTCGGAAGCAGCGGCTGCCCACGCCCACATCGAGTCAAGACAAGCCTTTGGCAGGGTTGTATTAACAACGGACCAGACTTAGATACCTGCCACATAAGTTCGGAAGTGCAGGTTCCTGCCCACACCTGAAATCCCTATGGGCATCGGTATGGGCGCGACCAAGCACATGATCAAATAGATCTGCGCGAGGCCCGACAATAGCTGCTTGGAGCTATTCGAGCGAGCCCCGCGGGGATTATTCGCCATAAAAATACAATGAACCGGCGCTAGTTAGCGTTAGTGTGATAGCCCCTTATACAAGCATAACAACTAGGTTTACTTAATTTACATCAATAGAAACACGCCGCTTGACCACATTCTCCGATGGCATTCAATTGATTTGAAACTGTTCGCACCTTTGCAGCGCCAAACATAACCGTTAGAATCGCGAGTTCTTGTCTACAACAAAACTGCAACAACGAACACCTTTGGAAAACCAACTAATAGAAGAACCAGATTTTCTATGACTAATCGCGTATTCAACACACTACAAAAAAAACTTCCACTCATCAGCTTACTGGCTCTATTAGGTTTGCTTTCCGCCTGCAGCGACAGTGACGACAGTGAGGCAGTGGATCCAGGGCCTGCTCCCACCCCGGTTAATATCAGGCCTACGGTTTCAGCCGGTAGCAACCAGACAGTCACCGGAGGCACTGTTGTCAGCCTTTCGGGCGAAGCGAGCGACTCCGATGGCTCAATATCCAACACGCAATGGGTCCAGTCCACGGGGCCTGACGTGACCCTGTCAGACGACACAACACTATCTGTGTCCTTCACTGCGCCCGTTGTCACCACAAATACTACACTCTCATTTTCCCTCGAGGCGAGAGACAATGATGGCGCCGCAACCAGTGACAATATCACGGTTACGATTATTCCTAACGATAACAATAGAGTGCTGCTTGGCCCGCTGATCGGCGCAGACGTCGTCGCGACAAGAGTTGGCAACAGCACGGAAACCCTCGAGACTACGACAACCAGCACCACCAGCGACCTTGAAACTGGCGGTAGCTTTTCCCTGACCCTAGATGGTCTTCCGGATAATGATTGGGTCTTGGTGACAGTCACCGGAGGCAGTGATATCGATGCTGACGATGACAACGTAATTGATGCAACACCCACGCTCAATACTGGCGAAATTCGGGCACTGGGTACGGCTGCAGATTGGCGCGCGGGAGGCACAAATGTTACTGCTCTGACTGAAGTTGCCGTCAGGCGACTGTTAAACGGCGATGTAAACCTCGATACACTCTCCACTGACAGTATCGAAATTCAACTCACAGGGCTTGCATTTGATTTATTGCAAAGTGATGTGAATGCGGACGCACAAATAGACTACAGGGATATTCTAGCATTCACGCCTGCAGCAGCGGCGCTACTCAATCCCAATACGCTGACAGCCGCCGAGCTCAACGGCATTGCGCAATCACTAGAAAGCGCAAACTACACAGAAGTAGACACAACGCTCGCCGCCGCATTTAATTTTGATACATTTGCCACAATCGATACAAATTTAGGAGATATGAAATTTCAGCTATTTCGTGCGCTTACGCCGAACACAGTCATAAATTTCACAACACATGCCCGAAACGGCTTTTACGACGGACTCATCTTCCATCGGGTTATTGCCAATTTTGTGATACAGGGTGGCGACCCCAATGGAAACGGTACCGGTGGTGAGAGCATCCTCGGCGGTACATTCGATGATGAATTTGACGAATCGCTGAGCAATGTCACGGGCACCCTGGCCATGGCGAACTCAGGACCGAACACCAACACCTCGCAATTCTTTGTGAACGTCATCGATAACACCGGCCTGGATTTTGATAAGGCGCCACTCACATCTGCACATACTGTGTTTGGTCAGCTTGTCGAGGGTAGCGATATTTTAAACGCGATATCGAATGTGGCAACCAACACATCTGATCGCCCGGTCACCGACGTTGTCATAGAGGCTATTGTCATCAGCCGCGAGTAACCGCAGCCTATTTTTCACCAAGAAAATCGACACCAATAGGGCGCCAGTCGTGCGGGTCACCTCGGTACCCCGGTAACAGACCTTCAACCCGGCGCGGGTGAATTTTGATTAACAAATAATCATTAGGGAAATTCGGATAGATTTTGTCGCTATCCGCTGCTCGCCGCATTTGGCGCTTAGTTGCTTTGTCCCGCAGCAACTCTGCCTGCCCCATGACTGAAACATAGTTTCGTCCCTCAGCGTCGAAATAGAACAACGTCACTGCTGTATGATCTTCGATTTGTATGACCTTGCGGGTATTCGGTTTCGTCGCAACATAGATAACAAACTCATCGTCAGGGATAAAAGGATCAACAATCCTCGTTCTAGGCTGTCCTTTATCATCGACCGTCACAAATGTGGCATAGCGTGACTTTTCGATCGTCTGCCGAGCCAACTCAAGGATCGTGTCACGTTCGTTCGTTGCCGATGCCTGAAAGGACACGACCAGACAGAGGAACTGTAGACCAATAGTAAGTTTCATCGTGGGCCCCAATCTGTAACTTGTTTCATTCGACATGACCACTCTACCAAATTTCTTTGACAAGTAAATTTGCATCCCCCATGGTGAGACATACTGAAATATGAGTCGATGGATGCATCCATGAAGACACGCAATCAAGGGAATTTTCTCGGGCTCACACCAATGCTGCTATTTGTGTCGCTTGTTGTGATTACGGGATTACTCGCGAACGACTTTGGCGCAATGCCAATTCTCGTCGCTTTTATGATCTCCGCCGGCTATGCACTGACACTTAACCCGTGCGAGCAGAAGCTATCAGTGGGGCAGAAAGTTGATATTTTTTGCACCGGTGGTGGCGAGAAAACAATCATTTTGCTGGTCATCATATTTCTGATGGCCGGGGCCTTCTATTCACTTACGATTGACATTGGTGCGCGCGACGCCACGGTAAACTGGGCCCTGTTGTTCGTCCCAACAATTATCTTGTTGCCCGGACTCTTCATCATCTCTTGCTTTATATCTTTTGCGATGGGCACGTCGATGGGTACCATTACAGCGATTGTACCGATCGGTATCGGCTTAGCGGAAAGCATTGGCATTCCTGTTCCGTTGGCAATCGGCATTGTGATTGGTGGCGCTATGTTCGGAGATAATCTTTCATTTATTTCTGACACGACTATCGCCGCGACGCGCACCCAGGGCGTCAAACTCAGGGACAAATTCAAGGCCAACTTAATCATCGTTACCCCCGCAGCAATGCTCACCTTTGTTGCACTGATGTTTGTCGATTTTGACATGCAGGCCAACATCGCGCCGGATAACTACGAGTTCCAGCTTATCCTGCCTTACATCTTCATTATTGTTGCAGCGCTCATGGGGCTTAACGTGATTGCCGTTTTGGGTATTGGCATTGGCTGCGCAGGTGTCGTTGGTATCTGGACGGAGGCATTCGATATGATTGGGTTATTCGGAAGTATTCAAACAGGTATGGGCTGGATGCAGGATCTTGCGGCAATAGCCGTGGTCATCGGCGGTATTATAGCTTTAATGAAGGCTTACGGTGGTATGGATTGGCTAATGACTACTATCACCCGGGGCGTGAAAACTACCAAAGGGGCTGAATACAGCATTGCGACACTGGTCAGCTTTTTAGACCTTGCAACCGCCAACAATACAATCGCAATCGTGTCCGCAGGCCCTATCGCAAAAGATCTGAATCAGCAATTTCAGATTGACCCAAGAAGAACAGCCAGTCTTTTAGATATTTTTTCCTGCGGCTTTCAGGGTCTTGTACCCTACGGTGGTCAACTTCTCACCGCAGCAGCGCTCGCCGGGATTTCCCCTCTGGCAATATCACCCTATTGTTGGTATCCAATGTTGATCATCCTTTTTGGCGTTCTCGCAATAGCAACGGGCCTACCCAAATTCAAAACTCAAGCGCTTGATGAACATGGAAGTCACGCTTTCGGCCAGACGCCATAACCCGTCTCCATTCGCTCTCGGACCTCTTCTACCTGTTTTGAGGTCAAAACATGAGGTTCACCAATGGAACAGGCAAGGTGATATTGCTGACAGAGCGCCTCTAGTTCTCCCGCTCGCCAAAGCGCCTGTTTAAGGTCGCCACCACAGGCAATCATGCCGTGCGTACCCAGTAAGCAACCGGTTCTGTCTTTTAAAGCAGCCAGTGCGTTATCAGACAACGCCTGACTCCCATAGTGGGCATAATCAGCACAACGCACACTGTCACCACCAAAGATACCAATCATGTAGTGAACGCTAGGAATGTCCCGTCGGAGCATCGACATAGCCGTCGCATAGGTGGAATGCGAATGCACAACCGAATGAATATCAGCACGCTCCTTGTAAATAGCTGCATGAAAACGCCACTCTGACGAGGGTCGATGGGGGCCTATCGCTTCACCGGACAAACCATCACCGGGCAGCAAAATGACATCCGCTGGGGTCATATCCTCGTAGGGCAGACTGCTGGGCGTAATTAAAACCCCCTCGTCCGTCCTGATACTTACATTTCCGGAAGTACCCTGATTCAAGCCAGTACTATTCATCCACAGGCAGGCATCTATGATCGTTTGACGAACGTCCCGGGTATTTTTCTGCATATTTTGTACATCCTGGTAAATGTTAGCGTGACTCGAAGTTATGCTCGAACAGTCTAATGACTAAATAGTTCCTGTCCAGAAATTCCAACGATCGTGCATTGTGCCAGTAACGATAAACACTCGTTAAATTGTTTATCAATTCGCATGATAACCTTAACTACCAAAGTAGCTATGATGTCCACTTAGAGAATACGAATTGATTTGTATACTGTAATCAAATGCTGCTTTATTATAGAAAGGCTCACTAAGGCAACATTTCCTGAACTTAAATTGGAGACCAAACATGAAACTGATCACCGGCGACCTTAGCCCTTACTCTGCGAAAATTCGCATGCAAATTTACGCCATGGGCATCACAGATATCAAATTCGGTTTACCCGCTGAATTTATGACCGGGAAGTTCAGCAAAATTTCTCCAATTGGCAGAATACCTGTGCTCGAAGTAGACGATACAATCATTCCTGAATCAGAAATCATCGCTGAGTACCTTGATGATATTTACCCGGAAAAATCAATGGTTGGCGACACGCCAATGGAACGGGCTATGGTTCGGATTGTCTCGAGGATTGCGGACATTTATCTGATGAACAATATCTTCATGTCACTTTCCCAGCTTATGACTAAAACACCAAATCAAGGCATACTGGATTTACTACTGGGACAAGTTAAGCGAGGTATGGGCGCCCTAGAGCAGCATATTGGTACAGGCGACTTTGCGGTAGGTGACAAGCTTACGCGTGCTGACTGCACGTTAGTGCCGGCCCTGTGGATGTGTCAAAACACGGTGCCCCGATTAGGCGCCGAGAACCCGATACTGACAACAACAAAAGTAGCAGCATATTGGGCTGAGATTCAGAAAAATGAATTTGCCGACAAGATTATCGAGGAAATGAAGCGCGGAATGAAAGCTAGGCTTGACGGTACAGAAGCGAAAATGCGGGCCGAGGCTCTCGAGAAAGAGAAAAGTAGTCAACCCTAGCAGAAACAGTTCAAAGAACTCATTAGAAGCTTTACACCGGTGGTGTAAAAGAATTTGGCAGATGGGCTGTCTGGCTTTTTACGGCAGCCTGATTATTTCAGGATTGAGATCAACAACCAGATAACTTCAGATATTTTGACCATGTGCGGTTGTTTCAATACGCCCATCCAAAAACACTGATTCAGGAAAATAACGTGAACTATATCAGCCTGGAACAAGCAAAAAACACTTCTGGCGTCCGAATAGTCTGTACGAGACTGGTACCCGGACCATGGGGTGAAGCCGCAAAAGCCATATTTCGACTTCGCAGCGTACCTTTTCATGTTGTCGCCCAATCCGGAGGGGAACAGAACAACGACATTGTTGATTGGACAGGACACCGTAATGCACCAATTATTATGCACAACGACGAATCGCCCCGGGTCAGAGCCATGGAAATTATCGAGCTCGCGGAGCGATTGGGTTCGGGTCCATCACTACTGCCGATTGACATTGCCGAGCGAATACAGGTCGTAGGATTGATCAACGAAATCGCCGGTGAAGACGGGTTTGCGTGGAACGGAAGACTGTTAATGCTTAAGCCCGGATATGACAAGCAGGGTGATAAAATTCTCAACACGCCCATGTATAAAGATTACTATTCGCCCGCGAGCGCTGATAAAGCCCTAGGCAGAATCAAAGAAATACTTGGCCACCTCACTCAACAAATTAAATCTCAGCAGGCTAGAGGGAGCGCCTACCTGGTTGGCGACGAACTTACAGCTGCGGACGTCCACTGGGCCTATTTTTCGCAAATGCTCAACCCTTACCCGCACGAACAGAACCCAATGCCTAGTTTCCTGAGAAAATTCTGGGGGGTTGTCGCTAGTTCACTCGGGGACTACGATTCCGCACTCATTGAACAAAGAAACGCAATTTTCACGAGACACCTAGAACTCCCTATTGATTTTTGATGCGTTCGCTCGCCCTTTCAATCACCACTATCGCCATATGAAGCTGATCGAAACAGTCGAGAAAGTAAAAGCCTGCGATTTGTGTGGCGACGACCTTCCATTGGGACCGCGTCCAGTCGTTCAGGTACATGAGAAAGCGAAAATTTTAATATCTGGACAGGCGCCCGGCATCAAAGTCCATCGATCTGGCGTGCCTTTTGATGATGCCAGCGGCGAACGCCTTCGCCTTTGGATGGGAATCGATCGCACAACATTCTACGACCCCTTTCAAATTGCAATTCTTCCCATGGGCTTTTGTTATCCCGGCAAAGGGATCTCCGGAGACCTCCCGCCTCAGAAGGGTTGCGCTGACACTTGGCGACAACGATTACTGGACCACCTCACTGAGGTCAAATTAAATTTGGTGATTGGTGCTTACGCGCAGCAATGGCATCTAAGACAAACAGATTTGAATCTGACGCAAACGGTGAAACAATGGCGGGAATTTGGGGACAACATGATGCCGTTGCCTCACCCTAGCCCACGGAATAATGTTTGGCTCAAAAAGAACCCATGGTTTGAAACAGAAGTTGTTCCTGCCTTGCAAACACGGGTGCAGGATACTCTGGCTTAGTTTAGATGCCCATTAAGCGCGGGGCTGTCTGTCAGACAAGAACTGTGATACGAGTTTTAATCCATTCTGCAACACTTCAGTTGGATTGGCATATCCTATCCGAACATATCCTTCCATGCCCATCGCCGAGCCTGGAGTAAACATCACGCCTGTTTTTTCGAGCAACTCAATGCAAAAGTCACGAGAGGACATCTCGAGGTGATATTTCAATAGTGTCGTCGTCCCAGAAGATGGACGCACCCAATCGATCGACTGCTCGTTATCGACCCAGGTTGCCAAGATTTCAAGATTTCTACGAGTAATTAATTTGCTTCGGTTCAGCAACGCCTGATGATTTTCCAGCGCAAGGGTCGCTAGATAATCATTGATGACCCCAACAGATATCGTGTTGTAGTCTCGGTGGATCATCACTTGCTTAATCATCTCTACAGGACCAACAATCCAGCCAAGCCGCAAGCCCGCAAGAGAGAACGCCTTGGACATACCCGCAGTGCTAATCCCTTTTTCATATATGTCCACAATAGAGCAGGTCATCCCGGCACCAACCTGATCCGTTCCACGGTAGACCTCATCGCATAGCACCCACGCATCCACCTCTCTTGCTATCGCGGTAATTTCCTCCAACCCTGCCCGATCTATCAGACTTCCCGTGGGATTGTTCGGGTTTGTCAGGACAATAAGCTTGGTGTCTTTCGTTACA
>CAXRCG010000179.1:0-6926 GCA_964228885.1 Pseudomonadales bacterium
AACCCGCCTTGCCCCCGCTAAATAAGACCTTCATAACTGCCACCATCAAGTTGCAGATTTTGTCCGTAAATAAAGCCCGCCTGGGCACTGCAAAGGAAAGCGCAAGCATCACCGAACTCTTCAGGTAACCCGAGTCTGCCAGCAGCGATAGTACCCGCTATCTGCTCATAGGCTGCTTCTACAGTAATACCCTGGCGCTTTGCCTGCATCTCCGCCATAAATTTCTGACGTCCGGTATTAATGCGCTCCGGCAACAAATTGTTGATCGTCACGTTGGCGTGCGCCACTTCCGCAGAAAGCGCTTTACTGACCGAGGTCAGACCTGCCCTAGCGCCGGTTGAAAGGCCCATGGGTGCTTTCGGTGTTTTCACCATGGCGGAAGTAATGTTGACGATGCGGCCAAAGCTTCGATTTACCATGCCGTCCAAAACTGCTCGGATCATCAGCATATGCGTGATCATGTTTGCTTCTAGCGCATCGATCCAAGCGCCGTGGTCCCAGTCTTTGATATTTCCCGGTGGCGGTCCGCCATTGTTCGTCACGAGAATGTCTGGTTCAGGACACACTTCGAGCAACTTATCACGGGTATTTTGCAATGTTATATCTCCGTTCACTGTCTGCACACTGACACCATACCGACTACAGGCATTACTTGCTTCCAATAAGGCTGCTTGATCTCGACCGTTTAGAATGACGTTAGCGCCTTCACGCGCCAATGAAATAGCACAAGCACGTCCAAGTCCACGGCTGGAGGCACACACTATTGCGTTCTTACCCTGAATTCCAAGGTCCATATAGTTTCCCCTTACTCCTTGTTGGACTGCGGTAAATCAGGCACCAACGCGCTGGTAATGGCCCGTGCATACTCTCGCACCAATTCCTGTTCCTTTTCGTCGACATCGGCCAATCGCATGATGAACGACTCGAGCGCGGCCCAACCAAGCTCGGTGGCTAAAACAACCGCAAAGCGGGCTTTCAATTCAGGGGGAACCTCACCGTCGGGATAATCACCCATCAACGCACGCCGCGCGTTCACTGGGACAGATAGCCCAGATTCGATTTCCTGCACGGCCACGTCGAGTCTGCCATCCAGTACCAGGCGAACAACTGTTTGCAAATACTGGCTGTCCTCTGACAGTGTTAACGGCATTGGCACTGGGCTGCCCGACGCACGTTCCTGTGCGTTAGCGTAGTGCTGCGCGGCCAGATGAGCGGCCGCCGCCTCGATCAAACCTTCTTTACCGCCAAAGTAATGGTGCACCTGCCCGTGATTGACGCCGGCTCGTGTCGCAACATTCCTCACACTCATCGCATTCGGACCAGACTCTGCCAGCATCTCACAGGCAGCCTCGATCAATGCCGTTTTAACTTTGTCTCGCCCGCGCTCGAGCGTTTTTATTTTAGAGTCCGCGCTCATCACCAAAAGTTTCCATGTTAATTGCTGGGCCCCATTGTGAAGGACCCATTTCAGGATTATTCGGGTCACCGTCCAGCATAACGTCTACGACCTGTGGCGGAAATGTATTGTCGAACACATCTCCATCAGTCTGATGTTCATGAATCTGCCCAAATGGCGAACGCCAGTAGTCAAAAATCTGGCTACCCTGGTAATGCCTGCCAATGCCCCATTCTGGCTCGTAACCTTTTTTGTCCAGAATCTCATGTCCCATAAAAACATCATCAATATCTACCATTTCATAGGAAACATGGTTGAGTCCGGATTTACCATTAGACTGAGTCGCCGCAGGTAAGAAAAAGAGACTGTGGTGGTCGGCCAGTTTCGCCCCGCGATCACAGCGTGAGAAAATACCAAAAAGTGGTCCGCCTTCGCCACCTGGCTTTAACAGGTCGCTGGCGATAATGCCTAGGTGCTCGTTATACCAGTCCAGACTTGCTTCCAAGTCATTAACGTTCAAGCCGCAATGAGCGAATCGCTTGATCCTTGGGTAAGCCCCCTTTGAAAATCGTTTTGGCTGATTTATGCGACGAAAGTTTTCGCGTTCAATTCCGCCCACATTCATTTCAACTGCGTTCAGATCAGATTCCAGTTCTCGGTTTTCGATACCAAACACAACCTGAACTCCGATACCATCCGGGTCGGTAGCAGACGTGATGTATCCACCACCGGGAGATGTCATTTCTCCAATATCGCTGAAAGCATCAGTTCTGGCTAACTTCTCCATATCTTCCATCGAGCACGCGTAGAAGGCGTTCCCCAGAAATTTCTGGTTACCAAGTTTCGATACATGGACGAAAGCCTGAGGGCCATCGCCGCGCATATACAAAGTATCGTCAGTGCGTGCTACGCGGGTCAATCCGAAATCAATTAGAAATTTTTCCTGCAGATCAAGGTCGGGAACCTGCAAGGTTGGAAACGCCATATCATCTACTTTAATCACTGGGCTCATTTTTCTCTCCGCTTTAAATAGGATAACTTTATTTTGTTGTTGACTATCTTTTCTGTTTTACGCTAACAGTCTTTAATTGTCGCACCTGACCTCGATACGATCTTAAAGGCACTACCCTTCATTCATTGGCCTGCCAATCTGCTCGGCATAGAGCGCGGCCACCGCCGGCTCTGACTCTTTTAGTGCGCGCAAACGATGACTGCCATGCAATACGATCGGATGCTCATGCGCCGTGATTGCTTGCTGATAACTCGGCCTGGCAATACAAGCCAGCCACCACGCATGGCATGCAGGCCTATTGTTCGGTGTAACAAACAGATCCAAGCTCTCTGCCTGACGCAGCCGCTCGAATATTACGCACCAAGAAACATCAGCCAAGGTGAACTGCTTACCTAATATCCACGTTCCCGACTCAGAAGTCAGCTGCCTTTCAAATTCATCCAAATGGCAATGCATGTTCCTGGATGACGTTAGTAATGCATTCTTCATCAGTTCTATTTTATTGAAGACATCAAGCCCGAAAAACTTCATGACACAAAACATCAGGGGGCGTCGTTTATCAAAGTGACGAAGAAATCCTTCGGCGATACGATAATAGGGAATTTTCTCAATCATCGTGGTGAACAACGGTAGCGTCTGGCCAGCTACCGCATTGCCAGCACTCAGGTGTGTGTTTTCCAATGGGTTGTCAGTAAGCGAGCTAAGGTCGATCCAGCGGTCCATGGTGGCGCGCTTCTGCGCATCGTCCGGCAGCAACGTCTTCACATCTGATTCGGGCTGGCTTGCAGCGTATCTAATCTGCTCATGCGATTCATAGACCGGATGACCGTTGTGTACCAGCACCGGTACAGTGCATCCCGGGTTAATAAGCTTGAAACCTCGCCGAACATTTTCATAAAAACCTGTCTCTATAAGATCGATATGATGGCTGTTGTAAAGAATAGCCAGTTCACTCAAGCATAACCGCACTTTCATTGAACAAAGCGAGAACGCATTGTGGTAGAGCTCAAACGGTTGCTCAAAAGAAAAACTGATTTCTTCGCATAACCCAGCCCTTATTGTTTTTTCCGGTGGTCTCATAGCCTTTCTTAACCCCTGCTTTCGACCCGAAAGCGCGCAGCGCGTTATGTGAATCTCACCATTCGGGCCAACTATTACGCCCATAATAGACACCTGACTAAAAAAGTCTAGACAATCGTCTAAACTTTTACCAGAATCGTCCTCTCAATCTGTAAACTCGGAGAACCTGTCATTTACGATGCAATCATTGCCGGATACGGCCCGACAGGTGCTGTTGCTGCTAATCTGCTTGGGGCAGCTGGCCTCAAGGTGTTGATCGTTGATCCCCGCTCAGAAATCTATGACATCCCTCGCGCCGTTCATTTCGATGGCGAAGTGATGCGTATTTTTCAAGCCATGGGACTGGCAGATGCCGTGGGCAGACTATCTGCACCGGGCAAAAAAATTAGTTTCACCAACGGCAAGAATTGGACGCTCTTCGAGCAAGACCTGAGTATCGTGCCACGACACAATGGTTGGTTTAACAACCAGTTTTTCAATCAGCCACGCCTTGAAGCATGCCTGCGTGAAAGTGTTGCTCGCTACCCCAATGTCGCTTTTCGTGCTGGCTGGGCACTTTCTTCGCTAGATCAGGTTGCCGATGAAGTCAGGGTGCAGATCACTTATACCGGCACAGACGAAACATCTATCGAGACAGAGCAAACCGAACTTGTTAGCGCTCGTTATGTGCTGGCATGTGATGGTGCGAGCAGTTCGGTTCGAACGTTACTGGCAATTCCACAGGAGGACCTGCACTGCGACGAGCCCTGGCTGGTATGTGATCTGATGCTTGATGGAAAGGTGGAGTTTGATCGCTCTGGCTTGCAAATTTGCGATCCCGCCCGTCCGACCACCCTCATCCCCTGTGAGGGTAACCATATTCGCTGGGAATTCATGCTCAACGCCGAGAAGGAGATTGAAGGGTTAGAAGAGGAGGCCGCTGTGCGGGCAATGATGGCACCGCACTTGTGGCGTTTATCGCCAAATCTGACGCCTGAAGATGGTGAGTTGGTGCGGGCAAAAATCTACAAATTTCATGCCCTGATTGCGGAAACCTTCCAACAGGACCGGGTGTTTCTGCTGGGTGACGCTGCCCATCAAACACCACCATTTTTGGGTCAGGGCCTCTGTGCAGGGATTCGTGACGCATACAACCTATGCTGGAAACTAGCTGGTGTGATACAGGGCAATCATCCTGCCACAATTCTAGACACGTACACATCAGAACGCCGACCTCATGTAAACAAAGTCATCACTACAGCCGTCGCCCATGGCTCAATCATTCAGGCGAGAAATCCGCTAAAAGCGACTGTGCGTGACTGCTATCTAATGCTCGGACGAGCCTTCCCCTTCCTAGTAAGTTTTCTGAAGTTTGGCGAAGGTTGGAATCTCGGCCCCGGACTGTTCGGCATCGAAGGCGCGCCTTCTCCGGGCGGTCCCGTGGGGGAGCCTCTGCCGCAGGGGCGTGTTCAGCAACGTCAAAATGGGCAGCTAGCTGCAACACACTGGTCAGACGAATTGTTAGGAACCGGATATACGCTGATCGGCTTTGACGTCGATCCGGCAAGCCTCCTTCCCAAGACCAAGAATTATGATGGGCTGAGTACACTCCACATCGGGCCTGAGACAAGCCTCCAAGAAATTGAAGGTGAGTTGATGAACTGGGCAACCGAACATGCTGTTGGTTTGGCCTTGGTGAGACCGGACCGCCAGGTTTTCGGCATCTGTCGCAAAGGCGCTGATCTGGCGACTCAACTCGAACAACTGATCGATCGCTTGTATCGACAACTTGAAAGGCATAATTAATTTACAAACTCGAGAGACAATCATGGGATTCAAACTGGCAAGTATCGGTGGCAAAGCTGTTCTGGTTACTGGAGATCATTATTTTGATGTATATGCTGCATCTGCCGGAGCGCTACCAGCGGATCCCATGTTGTTGCTAGAACAAACAAAAGCACTGAACTTGCTTTCCTCTGAACTGGGCAGCACCAAACCAACCGGTCAGCTTGTCGATGTTACACTCGACGCTCCCGTACCAAGACCCCGCAATTCCTTCGCGATCGGCTTAAACTATCGAAAGCATGCAGTGGAAGCCGGACTGCCGATTCCCCCTGCGCCCATGGTCTTTACCAAATATCCATCTTGTATTACTGGACCCACTGCCAATATTGAAATGCGCAGTGATTATGTAGACTTCGAGGGAGAGCTGGTTGCTGTCATCGGTAAAACAGCCAAAAACGTCGCCTTAGAAGATGCGTTAGATTACATTGCAGGTTTATGCATCGGACAAGACATATCTGATCGACCAGCGCAATTCACCTCTGCGCCGCCTCAGTTCAACCTCGGAAAATCTTTCGACACCTACGGCCCCATCGGTCCAGCGTTGATTTCCATGGATGAAATAGACCCTGACGACCCAATGATGTTGACGACCGAGGTCAACGGCGAAATTCGCCAGCACGAAAGCACTAGAGACCTAATATTCGATATCCCTTATCTGGTTGCCTACTTGTCTCAAATCTTGACCCTTCACCCGGGCGATCTCATCTTTACCGGCACACCTGGCGGCGTGGGTGTTGTCGAGGGCCGCTTCTTAAAAGACGGTGACATCATCAAGACCTCTATTGAAGGGCTGGGAATGATCGAGAATCGCTGTGTCCGGATCACCGATCACTCAAGAGCAACCGAAATCCCGGACGCCTTGAAATCTGCGATGGCCAACGCCCAAGCTAAATAGTCGTCGGCCGTCGAAATTCAGCTCGGCGCCAAAAGAGATAGAACCGAAAAGTAAATAAAGGAGTTCGTGAGGTGACGAAGTTACTTGTTATTGTGATTGCATGCATCGGCAGTATTTCGATCACTGCGCAAGCTGCTGGAAGGCCTCATATCCTTATTATTTTGGCAGATGACCTTGGTTGGAATGACGTAGGTTATCACGGCAGTCCCATTCAGACGCCCAACATTGACCGCATCGCTTCAGAAGGCATTGAGCTGGATCGATTCTATGTACAGCCCACTTGCAGTCCCACGCGAGCAGCGCTAATGACCGGTAAACTACCACAACGGTTCGGTATTTATCGCCCGCTGAACAAAGCCACCGAACGAAGCCTACCGCTAGAAGAACAACTTTTACCTGAATATCTAGCTGATCAGGGTTATCAATCGTTTATGGTCGGAAAATGGCATCTGGGTCATCACAAACAAGCCATGCTTCCCAATCAGCGCGGATTCGAGCACTTCTACGGTTCGTTGACTGGCGGCATTGGTTACTGGAACAAGGTTCATGGTGGTGGCTACGACTGGCAGAGAAATGGCAAAACAGCTAGGGAGGACGGCTATGTCACACATCTGCTGGTTGATGAGATACGCACGCTGATTGAAGGTAGAGATAAACGACGCCCCAACTTTATGTACGCGGCTTTTCAAGCGCCTCACTTGCCCAATGAGGCACCTCAA
>CAXRCG010000180.1:0-18763 GCA_964228885.1 Pseudomonadales bacterium
CAGTTGCCGGATAAAGCCGCGACCGACAAATCCGAATATCGGATGTTAACACTGGATAACGGCCTCAAAGTTGTCCTGTTGTCTGACCCTGATCTCAACAAATCCTCAGCCAGCTTGGTTGCCTGGGTCGGTTCTTACAACGACCCGGAAGACCGCGCCGGTTTGGCACACTTTCTCGAGCACATGCTGTTCTTGGGCAGCGAGAAATTTCCGGGCGAAAGTGAATATGGCAACTATCTGAAGAGCAACGGTGGTTACAGCAATGCCTACACTTCGGGTGATCACACCAACTATCACTTTGAAATCAGTCACCAAGCTTTTGACGGCGCGCTGGATCGATTTTCCCAGTTCTTTATCTCGCCCCTGTTTAACGCCGACTACACGGAACGGGAGATGAATGCCGTGGATTCAGAGTTTGAAAAGAATCTACAGAGTGATAACTGGCGACAGCAGGAAATATTCCGCACCTTGGTTGATGAAAAGCACCCGGAGAACCACTTCTCGATTGGCAATCTGAAGAGCCTCGAGGGTATTGATCGGCAGGAATTTATGTCCTTCTACGAACGCTACTACAGTGCCAATCAAATGGCTTTGGCAATGACCTCCAACAATAGTCTTGATCAAATGGAGCAGTGGGCCAGACAATATTTTGCAGCCATAGAAAACCGGAACATCGCACCTGTTGATTACACCACTGATCTCATTGATCAATCCCGCGCGCCTAGCTTGGCACTGGTCGAGCCGGTCAAGGATTTACGCAAGCTAAGCCTCGCCTTCCCGGTGCGCGGCACGCGCGCCATGTATCGCAGCAAACCGGATGACCTGATTGGCTTTATGCTTGGCTACGAGGGCGAAGGCAGCCTCTTGTCGCATTTGAAGAATCAGGGGCTGGCCACCGCACTAAGTGGCGGGTCCTACAAAGCCACCAAAGACTACAGCATGTTTTACGTTGAAATTGAGTTGACACCAAAAGGCGCCGATAAGTGGCAGGATGTGATGGAGGCAACTTTCGCCAGTGCCGAAATGCTGCGTCAATCGGATTATCCGGAATATTTGTTTCAAGAACGTGCAACCATGGCCCGCCTAAACGAACTTTTCGACAACAAAGGCGAAGGGGCTGGCCGCGCAGTTAGTCTGGCCAACAACGCCCTACATTACTCACTCGAGGATGCCGCGCGCATCGCCTACCTTTGGGAAGCGTCGGATGCGAACCAGTACTTCGAAATACTGCAAGCGATTCGAGTCGAGAATATGATCGCCACTCTGGAGGCTAAGGGAGTGCCTACCGACCTCACTGAAGATCAATTTGGGGTGCGTTATAGTCTGCAAGCATTTTCCGATGCTCAGCTGGCAAAGTTCAACAGCCCTGACAAAATCGCAGCATTAAGTCTGCCAGCAGCTAACAAGTATGTGCCCAGCAATGTTGACCAACTTGTTGATGCACCTGTCAAAATTATCGACGAGGATGGGCTTAAACTCTACTATGCTCAGGATAATGCGTTTGAGCGCCCCCAAGTTAGTTACCAAATTCGTTTGCGTCAGACTAAGGCCATGGGCGAGCTAAAAAATGTGGTGCTGCGTAGCTACTATGTCAGTGCGCTCAACGAAATAATCAACGAGCAAACTTATACCGCTTCGGTCGCGGGTTTGAATCTCAATGTTGGTGCCGGTAGCGAAGGTATTACGCTGTCTGTTTCCGGTTATAGCCAATCAGCCAAAAGCCTTATTGACGATGTGCTCAAGCAAATGCGAATGGTGGCATTGCCCGAGTACAGGTTTGAGGCGATTAAAGAGCGTAAATTGCGCGCCTTAGAAAACGCTGTTTTTGCCGATGCCTACGTTCAGGCCCGAGAAATTCAGCGCAAGGTACTTTATAAAAACTACTTTACGCCACAACAGCGCTTGGCAGTGGCCAGAGACCTCGATCTAAAGGATGTCCAAAATTTTGCCAAAGCCCTGTTTAAGCGCAGCAATGTAGAAATGATGGCCTATGGGAATATCACTCAGCTCGAAGCTGAGCAAGTCGCCCGTAACCTTGTGTCGAGGCTTAAATTAAAGCCAATCGCCAACAGGGATGTCTACAAAAACCGGACATTGGATCTGACGGAACTTGATTCTGTTGTCGCTGCCAATGTGCTTAAAGTGAATAACTCAGCTTATTGGCAAGCGTTCTCACTGGGCGAAGCAACGGCAAAAAATCGCGCAGCCGCGGGCATGATTCGAAATTTCTTTGCTGACTTATATTTTTCAGAAATACGTACTCGCCAGCAGTTGGGTTACATCACTGGCGGCTTCACATCGGAAATTGAGAAAGATATGTATGCTTTGTTTGTCATCCAGTCGGCTGACTACGCGGCAGACGAGTTGCGCAAACGCTCAGAAGCATTCTTAACAACACTGCCTTCCCTGTTTGATGAACTGACCGACGCTAAGCTCGAACAAATTCGCGCGGCTGTTAGAGCCGACCTTGAGAGCAAAGACAAGTCAGTGGCTGAGCGCGGTGCTCGTTATTTTTATCTGGCGTTCAAAAAAGATGAAAACTGGACTCGAGATTCTGAGGCGCTGGAAGCGCTAGATGCCTTAACGCGCGACGATCTGCGCGAAATGCTAATGCGTATCGCCGATCGCAGTAGAACCAATGATCTGACCGTGATGTCTATGGCAGAGCAGCATGCCGGAAGTATTGATGAGGTTAAGACCAGTTTTGACGATATTGATCGTTGGAAGCGCAAGCAGCCTTATCAGTAAACAGAAGTCGGACGTGCTACGCCGCATGGAAATGCGCGCCGTTAGCATCGTCCGCCGCACATTTATGGTGTTGAGGTAATCCGCATTAACTAGAAATACCTATTTTATTTGCTCAGTCGGGCTGTCTGTCAGACTATTCTGATCCATTACAGTAAATCAGCGCTTTACTAGCGACCCGCCTCTGTGGTTTTCTTTGCTTTGAAGGAAACTCTGACACTATGCAAGCGTTCATCATTCGCAGAATTTTAGCGTTGTTTCCAACGCTGATATTTACGAGCATTATCGTATTTGCCTCAATTCGGCTGATACCCGGTGATGTCATTGATTTGATGCTGGCACAAAACGACATCTCGACCGGTAGTGATCGCGCCGTCATTGAAGCCGCCTTAGGTCTCGACAAACCAATCTATGTGCAATACTTTTTGTGGGTTGGTGACATCCTGCAAGGAGACCTTGGTAGATCTCTATGGCAAAACACCCCGGTTACTGAACAACTTGCCCTGACGTTACCCATCACTTTTGAGTTAGGGGCCTTGGCGCTGATCGTTGCGCTTTCTGTTGCATTACCGATCGGAATCTATTCAGCAATGAAGCAAGACACGATGGGCGACTATATCGTCCGCTCCTTTTCACTATTGATGCTCGCAATCCCGAGTTTTTGGCTAGGAACGCTCGTCATGGTGTTTCCATCGGTCTGGTGGCGCTGGGCACCACCGCTGCAATACACGCCTTTTCTCGAAGATCCGCTAGCAAACCTTGCACACATGTTTGTACCCGCAGTGCTGCTTGGACTTTCCTTATCTGCTGTGACTATGCGAATGACGCGCACGATGATGCTGGAAGTACTACGGCAAGACTACATCAGAACAGCGAGAGCAAAAGGCCTACAGGAAAACATGGTTGTGCTGCGGCATGCCTTGCGTAATTGTATGATTCCCGTCGTCACCCTGATTGGTCTCCAAGCGCCGCTTCTCATTGGCGGCGCGGTGATTCTCGAGCAGATATTTGTCGTCCCTGGCATGGGATCTTTGCTGCTGGAGGCTGTATTCCAGCGAGATTATCCCGTCGTCACCGGTGTCTTTCTGGTTGTAGGCGTTGCCATTCTGCTTATAAACCTCATCGTTGATCTCACCTACGGCTTTCTTGATCCCAAGGTGCGACATTAGATGAGTCAAATGTCTGCACCCTATCAGCAAAAAAACCGATTTGTGGCTTTCCATGAACGCATGACAAAGTCCAAGCCGCTTGGCGCATTCGGCGGTGGCGTGTTTGCTCTTTTCCTGATTTGTGGCGTCTTCGCCGATCTGTTAGCGCCCTATGGTCTAAACGAGACGAATATGCTGCAACGGCTTCAGCCGCCCTCTTTCGCTCATATCCTGGGCACTGACCATCTTGGCAGAGATGTTTTCTCAAGAATACTTTTTGGCGCACAACTCTCTGTAATCGTTGGTTTTATGGCAGCGGGTCTTGCGACTGTTATTTCAATTGTCTTAGGCATCGTTACCGGGTATTTCGGTGGCAGGACTGACATGTTGATACAACGCTTTGTTGATGCTTGGATGACCTTTCCTGACCTTGTTCTGTTAATCGTCGTTATCTCGATTGTCGGTCCCGGAGTCACACAAATTGTCGTCATCCTCGGCTGTCTATATGGTATCGCGGGGTCAAGAATTATTCGTGGTTCAGTAATAGGCATTCGAGAAAATATGTATACCCACGCGGCGCAGTCTATGGGTGCCCGTACAATACATATCCTCTGGTTTCACATCCTGCCAAACGTGATGCCAGTTGTTATTGTGTTGTTTACAACACGCGTAGGCGCCGTCATTTTGGCTGAGGCCGGGCTGTCCTTTTTAGGTCTTGGCGTGCCACCACCCGCACCTACCTGGGGTAGCATGTTAAGCGGCACGGGCCGAACCTATATGTACCTTGGGCCCTGGCTCGCCCTCGCACCTGGCCTATGCCTAACAATTGTTGTATATGCTATCAACGTCTACGGTGACGCCTTGCGTGATTTGTTGGATCCAAGAATGAGAGGCAGTTGAGCATGACTAGAAGATCTCTGCTAACGGGCGTGTTGTTGCTTTTGCTAATCAAGCACACAGCATGGGCGGCAGAGCCACAATATGGTGGTGACCTGAACGTCGGCACTGTTAACGTCACCTTATCGCCTCTTTCCTGGGACCCCGCAGACTGGACCTGGAAGAGCAATCACGACACCGGTGCTGTTCGAGAACAGCTGATTTCTGGAGACCTTGAAAAAAGTGTTCGAAAGGGCGGCGAATACCCATTTATCGCCGATGCCTATCTGCCAACAGCATCCATGCGCGGTGAGTTGGCGGAAAGCTGGACATGGGAAAATGACCTCACCCTTGTCATCAAGCTGCGTCAGAACGTCATGTTCACCGCCAAGCCAGGGGTGATGAAAGCAAGACAATTGGTTGCTGACGATATTGTCTACTCCTATGACCTTATTAACGAAAGTCCAAAGCGAATCCCTACCTATTTTGATCACATAAAAAGCGTCTATGCACGCGATGATCATACAGTGGTATTTGAATTGAGCGAATATAATGCTGAATGGGCTTACCGTTTTGGGTATGGATATTATTCGGCGATATCTCCGCGAGAAATGGAAAATGTTGACCGTAAAGACTGGCGGACGGTGACAGGCAGCGGTCCATTTGTTCTTGAAAAATATGTTCAGGCTAACGCGCATATCTACACTAAAAACAACCTCTACTGGGATACAGAACCACTCAATGGTCGACGATACCATTTGCCTTTTGTCGACAAACTGATTTATCGAATCATCAAAGATGAGGCTACTTATCTGACGGCGCTACGCACCGGTCAACTAGATATTCTTGAAGCTATCAGGTGGATTGCGGTTGACCATTTGAAAGAATCAACACCGGAGCTTAAGTGGAATCGTTGGTTGGCGACTTCTGGCACATTCGTGTCACTGCGCGTGGATATCAAACCGTTTGACGATATCAGGGTAAGGCGCGCGCTCAACTTGGCCATCAACCAACAGGAAATTGTTGATCAGTTTTATGGCGGCCATGCAGAATTGATGGCCTATCCGCAACACCCGGGATTTGGCGACTACTTTGAGCCCTTAAGCGAAATGCCCGAAACCATTCAGGAACTGTTTACTTACAACCCAGAAAAAGCCCGCGCACTGTTAGATGAGGCAGGGGTACCGGAAGGATTCACTTTCAACATGCAGGTCTGTAGCTGCAGCCCGTCGAATATGGATCTGATTCCACTCCTTGAAAGTTATCTTCGCAAGGTTGGTATTAATATCGTTATTCAACCAATGGAATATGCCTCCTTTCTATCGGCGATGACAACGCGCACCCATTCAGCGGGTTATCTGATGAATAGTGGCCATGTGAACCCTATTACCACAATACGCAAAAGCTTTGTGACCAAACAAACTTGGAATCCATCACAATACTCTGACCCCGCGTTCGATGAGCAGGTGCGCATCCTGCACCTGACAAGAGACGAAAAGGTACGCGTTAAAATGTTGCGACAACTAACACGAACGATACTCGAAGCTTCGCCCTACATTTGGCTGCCGATCCCTTATGTCCATACAGCGTGGTGGCCATGGGTAAAGAACTATGGTGGTGAACTACGCGTTGGTGCAGTGCGTCCAGGGCCAATCTATGCACGTATTTGGATTGATCAGCAAATGAAGAAGAACATGGGATTTGATTAATGTCGCTGCTGTCTATCAATAATCTTTCCGTCAGTTTCCAAACAGAAAGAGGCGTTGTGCAAGCCGTTGACGACGTATCATTCAATGTCGATGCCGGTGAAACGCTTGCTATCGTCGGCGAAAGCGGTTCAGGTAAAAGCGTTACAGCGCTTTCGATACTTCAGCTTCTCGGTGACGCTGGGACCATCAGCGATGGCCAGATTGTCTTCGACGGCCAAAACCTACTTGACTTACCAGAGAGAGAGATCCGAAATATACGTGGCGACCGAATCGCGATGATCTTTCAGGAACCTATGTCGTCGCTGAACCCGGTACTAACGATCGGCAAACAAGTCGCTGAACCTATCTGGCTGCATCGCAAAAAAACATGGAATCAAGCCCTGGACCGGGCAGAGGAATTACTTAAAAAAGTGTCCATTCCCGACGCAAAACAAAGACTCGATGCATACCCTCACCAGTTTTCTGGCGGCATGAGGCAGCGAGTTATGATAGCAATGGCGCTTGCATGCGAACCGAAACTAATCATTGCGGATGAACCAACCACGGCGTTAGATGTAACGGTTCAGGCTCAGATATTGTCTTTGCTTAAGAACCTGACCACAGAACTGAATTCCGCTCTCATTCTTATCACACATGACCTTGGTGTCGTTGCGCGATACGCCAATCGCGTTGCAGTCATGTATGGCGGCCGGATTGTTGAGTCTGCTACTGCGAACGAGCTTTACAAGCATCCAAAACACCCATATACAGAGGGCCTGATGGCTTCGATTCCCACCCTAGATGGTGAACCCGGAAGCAGACTTCAAACCATCGAGGGTCAACCGCCCGATCTCCTGCATATGCCGACTGGATGCGCGTTCCATCCGAGATGTCCCTATGCCGCGGAAATCTGCAGGCATACCAAACCCTCACTTAAGCAGGTCGCGTCTAATCACTTCAGAGCCTGCGTCGGTTATGAGTCAGTTTCATGACAAACGATCATCATCAAGACAACATCATTGATGTAAAAGATTTGAAAGTTCACTTCCCAGTTACAGAAGGATTACTGAAGAAAACAGTGGGTTGGAACTATGCTGTGGACGGCGTCTCTTTTAGCGTTCGTCGCGGCGAAACGTTCAGCCTGGTGGGTGAAAGCGGCTGCGGAAAATCAACAACGGCACTTAGCGTGCTTAGAATGCAAAATGTGACCGCCGGAAACATTGTCTTCAATGGTGAGGACATCACGCACTTAAGCACGCATAAATTGCGGCCAATTCGACGTCAAATTCAAATGATCTATCAGGATCCTTTCGGCTCACTTAATCCGCGCATGAAAGTTGGCTCAATCATTGGCGAGCCATTACGCGTCCACGGTCGGGCGAGGGACAAGGCCAAATACCGGGCCAGGGTAAAGGAACTAATGCGGTTAGTGGGATTGCTCGAAGACATGGCTGACCGCTACCCACATGAATTCTCTGGTGGTCAGCGCCAGCGGATATGTATCGCAAGGGCGTTGGCGCTTGAACCCGAGCTGATTATTTGTGACGAGCCTGTTTCGGCCCTAGACGTTTCGATTCAGGCACAGGTGATCAACCTGTTGATGGATTTGCAAGAACGGCTGGGTCTCACTTACCTATTCATCGCTCACGATTTGTCAGTGGTTCGGCATATTAGCAATCGGGTCGCTGTCATGTATCTTGGACGTATCGTTGAGGTAGCAGATCGCCAAACGCTTTTTGATGATCCGAAACACCCCTATACGCAAGCGTTGTTAAACGCCGTGCCCGAACCAGACCCCGAACTTGAATCGAGTCGACCTGAGCGACTGATTATCGGCGAAGTACCCAGTGTGAGAAACCCGCCATCGGGTTGTCACTTTCATCCAAGGTGCTCAAAAGCCATCGCGCAGTGCAAAATCGATACACCTGTGCTGAAGCTGAACGACCAGAGTTTGATCGCCTGTCACCTGTACTGACCTAGCCCCCTGTCTCTCCAATATTCATCTTCATACGGAAATTCCAGAAAAGGTCGAAATAAAGAAGATAATGGGCGGGGACAAAATTTATAAATTGTTTCGTCCCATCGCGGGCAAAACTAAACGGATGCTTCGGCTGCTATTGAATCCCTCTATCAGCTTGCCTTTTTAGGCCCGGGCTTATCTCCGGTGCACGATGCTAACGGTTCAGCTCACTCGACGGTTGTTTTTGGCGTGATTTGATCACGCTTGTGATCAAGAGTACAAATATGGCGGATGTCAGCACTAGGGATACTGGATTGCTGACAAACTCCCACAAGAGCTGGTTGATATCGTTTTGAACCGATAGTGCCGCACGCCGGAAGGAAACATCCATCAGAGGTCCAAGGATAATGCCAAGGATGATGGGCGCTACCTGAAAGCCATACCGCTTCAAGAAATAACCCAAGAAACCACAGCCGAGCATCCAGTAAACATCAATCAAACTGTTCTGTATCGCATAAGTACCAACGACGCACAAAACAAATATGAGTGGCAGCAAAATACCTTTCGGACACTGAACAATGCGACTGAAGATGCTGATCCCGGTCAATCCAAAAATTAGCACAAACAGATTGGCCAGCGTCAGATTACCGACGGTAAACCAGAATAAATGTGGCGTTTCCGTGAGCATCAAGGGCCCAGGTTGAATGCCGTGGATGAACAGGGCGCCAATAATCACGGCTGTCACCGCATCCCCGGGCATGCCAAGCGTTAGCATCGGAATGTAGGCACCGCCTACCGCTGCGTTGTTAGCAGTTTCTGCGGCAATCAATCCTTCTTCGGCACCTTCACCGAACTTAGCCGTCGGCGATTTCACCGAGCGTTTAGCGTGATCGTAGGCGAGTAGCGAAGCGATATCGCCGCCGGTGCCTGGCAAGGCGCCGACAATGACACCGATTGATGAAGTGCGTAAAGATAGCGGTAAGTATTTTTTCACCCGTGATAAGGAGGGTAAAATTTTATCTAAATTTTGTCTGACGGGTTTGACATCTAAGTGGTGTAGCTGCACCAAGATTTCAGCGAAACCAAAGAAGCCTATCATCGCAGCGATATAAGGGATGCCACTCGTGAGTTCGAGCGAATCAAACGTAAATCTTTCCTCGGCGGTCAATGGGTCTAGGCCAACCATGCCGAGCAAGACGCCAAGCGCGCCGCAAAACATTCCCTTAGATAGTGATTCCGCAGATAGACTGCCGACTAGAAACAATCCGAGTGCAGCCAGTAAGAAATAGTCTCGTGGTGCAAATGCTAGCGTAAAGTTGGAGATAATGGGTGCCGCGATAATGAGAATTAATATACCTACCAAACCGCCAATAAATGACATCACGGTAGAGAGGCCAATCGCTCTACCAGCATCTCCTTTTAGCGCAAGAGGGTACCCATCCAATGCTGTGACCAGCGCGCTAGGAGCGCCAGGAATGTTTAATAAAATCGCGGTGCGAGATCCACCATAAACGCCCCCCATAAACACGCCTGCCATCAGCGCTAGCGCTTCGTTAACGTCCCAGGAGAAGGTAAATGAAATTAGAATAGAAACTGCCATGGTGACTGACAACCCGGGAATGGCACCAATGTAGATGCCAGCAAAGGTGCCGATCGCCGTCAGAAGGAATAGCTGTGGATCCATCCAGCCAATCGAGAAGTACTCTAATGCTTGATTCATAACTCGAGTACACCTTCTGGCAATATCACCTTAAAAATCAGCCTAAATACAATATAGATGACCGCAAGCGAGTTCAGACTTACGAAAAAAGCCAGTAGCCACCCTTGTCTGTGCAGATAAAGCGTGGCCACGAAGAGGTAAATGAACGTTGCAGGTATGAAGCCCAGCAAGGTCAATATCGCGATGTAGATGAGACCCAGAGTGAAGAAATTAATCAAGACCGCAGGTGTCAACATTTGAGCAAAGCTTTGGTCGGGCGGTGGTGAAGAAAGAGACCAAACTTCCCGGTTAATGATCAGAGCCGATGCCAGTAAGACTGAAGAGGCAAGCAGAGGCAAGGTGCCCGGCGCACTAATTGAGGCGAAGCCGGAAATGCCATAGGACAAGAAAAAGGCCAGCATACTCACGAGCAACAAAAGGGCCACAAAAAGGTGCTCGCCTGGCTTGCGGCTTCTTGCTGGTTCTTCTCGATGATCTGTTTGTGTCCTTGTCGCCACGCTAGCTCCGGTGATTGCTTATAGTCTTTCGTTTGAACTCTTCTGGCTGTGCTTCACGATGCTTTTAGGGTCGTTCGATACCAAAAGCTTCAGGCGATGTATTTGTTGCACCTGCATCGTGTAATAGCCAGGTTGTGACTGATTGCCACTTCTCTAGAAACGCGTTTGCCTCTTCGCCTGAAACGTTCATTTGTATTGCACCAAAATCTGTCACAAACTTTTCAAATGCGGGGTCGGTGGCGCCTTCATGGAAGGCTTCAGTCAGTTTGGTCTTCACGCTATTCGGTACGTCTTTATCAATAAACACACCGTAAAAAGGTCCCCAGGGTAAGAATTTTTTGAATGCGGGGTAATCCTGAGTTAAAGGAGGTATACCAGGCAGCAACTCAATCTTTTGGTCATTTACGACCGCTAGTGCTCGCAACCGGCCAGCGCGTATGTGCTCAGAAGTTGCTGTATACCCTGAGGGCAGAAAGTCCACATGACCGCCGAGCAATGCGGTAATTGCGGGACCGTCGCCATCAAAAGGCACGGGTATAATATCAAACTCACCTTGTGTGCCAAGCATTGCACCGACGACATAAGGTAAGCCACCGGGGCCAGTTGAACCCATCTTAATTTCTCCGGGCCGATTTCTTACATCTTCCATCAATTCTTTCAAGCTGCGCCACGGTGTATCAGGATGAGCAACAATGACTGAAATACCCCGTGCTAGCACATTGACGGCATAAAACTCTCGATAATCAACATCCGACAAACCTAATACGCCATGCAGTTGCGGATTCTCGGCGCCATACAGCAGCGTGTAGCCATCAGGTTTTCGGTGATGTACGTACTTGGTCGAGATTGCTCCAGCACCCCCTGATCGGTTGGTTAGGATCACCTCTTGATTTAGCAATGGTTCAACGTAAGGCGTGATAGCGCGACTCATTGTATCCGTCGCCCCCCCGGCACCCCACATGATGACGCCTTGAATATTGCGTGTTGGATAAGTTGCATTTACTGTCGCTGCACTTAGGTGGATGCCTACTGCAGCCCCCACTGAGAGTATCGAGCAGATGCTCCAAATTAATATTTCTCGCCGCTTCATCCCGTTAATTCTTATTCCTAAGTCTTCTTTATGGCTGTGGTTCTTAGTAGCTTTTGGTCTTACCGTGACTTTGTCTGATGTAAGTTAAAACCTTGCCAATGTAATGCAATCTCATACATACTACTTTCCCCTATAAGTATGCATTATTCAAACACTAACTAACTAACAATAAGTGAGGCATTTATGCCGATTCAGACCCTGTTTACTGACGGATTAATTGAAGTTGCTACTCAACCAAAAAATAATGCCCTAGATCTTGATTCGATAGGCGATGTCAAAGTGTTATTTTTCCCTATCGATCACGATTATCCGGGTGGCTCAGCGGCGATGCACAATGCCGTATTCGAACGTTACGATCTTCCTTATCGTTCTTGCTTCATTGTCGGTGATCCCGAAAATGTCGGCGCAATATTCAAGGTGCTTAAAGACGACCCAAACTATATGGGTGGCGGTGCTGGTTCTGGTTTTAAAGATAAGGTCGCGCCACATCTAGATGGCTTAGATCAATCTGCTGAGGCGATAGGCAGTGTCAATGTGATTGCGCGCGAAGACGGCAAACTCATCGGTTACAACACCGATGGGATCGGATTCGTTAATGGCTTACTTGAAGAGTACCCTAATTGTATCGAAGGCCAGAAGGTTGTGATCCTTGGTGCTGGTGGTACGGCGCTACCTATTGCTTACGAGATGGCGCAAAAGAATCCAACAGAAGTGGTGATTTGTAATCGCACTGTCTCTAAGGCGGAGAAAATCGCTGAGCTAATCTCTCCATTCGTGTCAGCACGCGGCGTGGGTGAAGACACCATTGGCGATGAACTGGCGAATGCCGGAGTTGTCGTGAACACGTCGAACAAGGGCGCTCAACCGAATGAGGCTTATTCAGCGTTCGCTGGCATGACAGGTGACCCTGAAGGTGATATGAAAAATTCGGTAGCGAATCTTGGCCGCCTGCCGGGTAATGCGATAGTTGCAGACATATTACTTGAGCCAGACACAACCACGCTAAGCATGGCCCGCGATCACGGTAATCGTACCCATAGCGGTCAGCATATGAATCTTCATCAGGCAGTGCCAGCGTTTAAGATCATGACCAAGCTAGAAAAACCCAGCGATGATCTTGCTACGACGATGAGAGACGCGATCTAAGGAAGTCTGATCGATGGATTTGCCACGAGACGAAATGGCGTTTCGTAAGCGCTATCAATCTTTGGTGGAAGGAGAACAGCTTACAACTGTTTTTCGTCCCGGAGATCGCGTTTTTCCTAACTTTCGTGGCTATAAGCCGCGAGAGCTAATTACGGCTAGAATTATTGAAACGCCTGGTAGCGACGAAGAAAAAATTCCACCACTATTTAACGATATTAAAGTACCGATTCAGATCGTACAGATTGAAAAGTTTAATGTTTATTCTCTCACCAACGCACACTTCCAAGGGAGTTCACCCGACGTACAAAACATTGAGGAACTACTGGCGCATCTGGAGGCTATCTATAGTCAGCCGATCAGTAATTTCGACAATGAAGTAACACGCATTGCTTTTAACTATCTTAAGGTTGCGCAGACAGCCTAGATTCGCGTCCTATTGCATACCAATCGATATTTCTAGTCGTAGCAATCAAATATGAAACCGCAAGCACACCGATATTGTGAGGCGAGTTCGCCTGCCTTTTGAGGCTTCAACGGAAGCGACAAAAAATGACATGAAAACGCCATTGGTATGTTTTTCTTACGCTTTGGTAATTCTTCGGCTTAAGAAAAACAGATAGGATTAGGCCCTTAAAATAGTTTCTTAAGAGTTATTGCATGGCAGTGTTTCCAGAGACAGCTGATGCCGTGATTGTCGGGATCGGTGGCATAGTCGGTTCATCCATTGCGCACCATTTGATCGAGCAAGGCTGGAGCAATATTGTAGGTCTCGACAAGTCTGCAGTGCCGACTGATATTGGGTCGACCTCGCACGCTTCGGATTTTTGCTTCACCACCGGCGGCGACAAATTCACCACCTACACAACCAAATACAGTCAGGACTTCTACGAAGCGCGTGGTAACTATGTGCGGATTGGCGGCCTTGAGGTTGCCCGCGTAGATGATGATGAACGGATGCTCGAATTGCAGCGCAAGGTGGGTCAGGGCAAAGCCTATGGAACTAACGTCTCGCTCATTTCAGCTGAAGAAACCGTCAAGAGGTTCCCCCTGTGTGACGTCGACATGATTCAGGGTGCGATGTGGGATCCCGATGCTGGACTAGTGGTGCCAAGATCGCAAACGGTTGCTGGAGACCTTGTTGACGAGGCAGTAGAGGCCGGCAAGTTACAAGTGTTTGCTTATACGCCTGCGATCAAAATCCTTGTTGAGCATGGCCGTGTTTGTGGGGTTGAAACACATCGCGGCAAGATCATGTCGGATAAGGTAGTTATGTCTGTAGGGATCTGGGGGCCGCTGCTAGCTGATCAGGTTGGGTCGAAATTACCCATGGTGCCGCTCGAACATCCTCTAATGTTTTTTGGCCCCTACGAAGAATTAAGCGGCACGGGTGCAGAGATTGTTTATCCACTCTTTCGTGACCAAGGTAATTCAGGGTACTTCCGAGATACCGGGGACCCTTCAACGACAGAGGGTGGAAAAATCGAATGGGGATATTACGAAACAGACAACCCCGTGCTGGTGCCTGCTTACGACATTGCTGAACCCGGTGAGTCCAGGATGTCCCCTTCCATGAGGGAGTTGTCGTTAGAACAAGTCCTGGCGCCAATGGAAAAAGCAATGGCGTTGGTACCACTGCTGGGAGAGCTAGGGTACGAGGATCGCCGCAGCTTCAATGGGCTCCTGTCTGTTACAGCAGATGGCGGGTCTCTCATCGGTGAGGCGCCGGAGATATCAGGCCTGTGGTTTGCAGAAGCAGTTTGGGTCAAGGATGGTCCTGGTGTAGGCAAAGTCGTTGCTGACTGGATGACAAAAGGATCACCTGAATACGATCCATATGGGATTGATATTGCGCGATTCTATCCCGAGCAAAAACAAGACAATTATGTTTTTGGGCGTTGCGGTGAAATAGCGAAGAAGGTCTATACGCCAGCGGTGCACCCGAGGGAACCGTTCGAAACTGGCAGGCAGCTGTTCAAGAGTCCGTTTTATGAACGCGAAGTGGCGCTCGGGGGTTACTTTATGGAAGCTGCGGGTTGGGAGCGTGCGCACGGCTACGCGGCCAACGAGTCCACGCTGCTGGCGAAGTACCGCGATCAAGTACCGCAACGACTGAACGAATGGGATTCACGTCATTTTTGGGAGGTATCGAATGCCGAACAACTCGCACTGAGTGACGATGTCGGTATGGTTAATTTATCGCACTTCGCAATCTATGACATTGATGGTCCGTCGGCAGAGCACCTACTGGAATACCTTGCGGTCGCACGAGTGGGTGGTGCCACGCAAGTCGGCAAGGGTGTTTACACCCATTTCTTAGATGAAAAAGGCGGTATCCGCGCAGACCTCACAATTGTTAGGTTGTCAGAGACCTGCTTTAGAGTGATTTGTGGCGGCGGTACCGGACATCGAGATCTTGTCTGGATCAAACAGATAGCCGCAGTCCGAAATGCTGATATTGAGATCCATAACCGGACCCATCAGTTAGCAACATTGGGGCTTTGGGGGCCGAACGCGCGCGAGATTTTAGCATCGCTAGTAAATGATCCTAACTCAGTTAGCGACGAAAGGTTTCCTTTCGCAACCGCGGACAATATAAAAATCGCAGGAATCGATATTTGGGCGTTTCGCATCTCCTATGTAGGAGAGCTTGGCTGGGAGTTGTACTTTGATTTTGCCGATGGTTTGCAGCTTTGGGATCTGTTTGCGGCAGCCGGTGTCTATCCAGTGGGCATCGAAACCTATGCCAATAGTCGAAGATTGGAAAAAAGTCTAAGATTACAAAACGCTGACCTTGAAACAGACTACAATTTGCATGAAGCGGATTTAGCCCGAAAGCTTGTGAAAAAGGCTGATTTTCACGGTAAGGCAGCCTATCTGGCTCAGAAAGCATCAGACCAACAGGCTAGCTACTTGTGCACTATGGTGATGCTCGAGAATGTGGATGCCAGTGGCGTCGCACGATATCCAGTGGGTGAATGGCCTATCCTTAACAAGGACACCCGAGAAGTATTGCTGGACGAGGTTGGCAGGCGTTCAATATGCACGAGCGTGGAGTACGGTCCCTCTCTAGGCAGCAATATCATATTGGGGTATATTCCCGCAGAGTTCGCTTCCGTGGGAACAGAGCTTCTTTTGGAGTATTTCTGCGAAGTTTACCCCATCAGAATCGAAGCGGTGGGCTACGCGCCACTTCTGGATCCAGAAAATCTGCGAGTGAGGTCATGAGCTTTATGTTTTGCTACCCGTCTTCAACCCTCAGTTTCGATAGTGTTAGTTAAGTCAGCAAAACCCGTCCGGCCGGAACGCAATACGTTTCGTATTGGCTTCTTGTTAGTCGAACAATTTACATTAATGTCACTTGCTTCAGCCATTGAGCCCATCAGGATGGCAAACCATCTTAGCGGCAAGGTGCTTTACGATTGGAAATTGATTGGCACTTCCAGCGCGCCGCTAACGTCCAGTGGCGGCATGCAGGTTGTACCAGACATTACCATTGAGCAGGCCGACGATTTTGACCTCTTGTTTGTTGCTGCGGGTATCAACGTGAGGAATAACGTCGAACCTGAAGCGATTAAATGGCTCAAATCAAAAGGCGCGTCTAAATCTTCAATCGGGGGATTATGCACCGGAGCTTACGTTCTGGCACAAGCCGGGCTTCTGAATGGCTATAGCTGCAGCGCGCATTGGGAGTGTTTGGCTGCACTCCAAGAGGAGTTCCAACAAGTCTATTGCAACAACCATTTGTTTACCTTTGACCGCGATAGAATTACCTGTACGGGAGGTGATGTCCCCTTGCATATGATGATTCATCTTGTTGCGAGCCATCATGGTCAGCCACTTGCAAATGGCATCTCTGATATGTTCGTGTGTGATCGTGTGCGAGATAGTCATGAGCCGCAACGGCTCAGGATGGAAAGCCAGTTGTTGGTCAATCAACCTAAGCTTTCCAATGCGGTGCAACTGATGGAGGCGAACATTGAGGAGCCCATCGAGTTGACTGAAGTCGCGCAATATTCGGGCATCTCGCGGCGGCAGCTAGAGCGACTTTTTCTAAACTTCATCGGTGTGACACCTTCTCGTTTCTATTTAAAATTAAGGTTAGAGCGGGCAAAACAACTGCTGCGCCAAACGTCTTGTTCTATCGTTGAAATCGCGACCATGTGTGGATTTATTTCCGCACCACATTTTAGTCGTTCTTATCGAAAATATATGGGCTGCTCGCCCAAATCCGAGCGAGCACAGCACAGCACATTAGGATCATCGGTCATTTTGAGCGAGGAAGATGCTGGACTCGTACCAACTGGCTCATCGATCTCTCTCGAAAGAGCTAGAGCGGAATCATCTTTCGGCTCCGTGCAGGATTAGAAAAACCACATGCAACGATATTCAGCTTTTAGCCTGTTTCGACACGCACTAACCTATCATGAAAATTGGCAAAAGGTATGGCGCAATCCAAAACCTAAAAAACACTACGACGTCATCATTATTGGTGGCGGCGGCCATGGTCTGGCAACGGCTTACTATCTCGCTAAGAATCACGGCGTAAAAAATATTGCAGTGATTGAAAAGGGTTATCTCGGCGGCGGCAATACCGGTCGTAATACCACCATTGTCCGATCAAACTATTTGTGGGATGAAGCCGCTCAACTCTACGAACACGCATTGAAGCTCTGGGAAGGACTCTCAATGGATCTTAATTACAATGTCATGTTTTCTCAGCGTGGCGTCTTGAACCTGGGTCACACATTACAAGATATGCGTGATATCGAAAGGCGAGTTTCAGCGAATCGATTGAATGGGATTGATGGTGAAGTTCTTGATGCAGACGGTGTAAAAAATATCGCGCCTTTGATTAACATTTCAAAGCACGCACGCTATCCAATTATGGGCGCCTCATGGCAACCAAGAGGCGGCGTGGCACGCCATGATGCAGTCGCATGGGGTTTTGCGAGAGCCGCAGATGCGCTCGGCGTCGACCTGCTGCAGCAGTGCGAAGTAACAGGTTTCGACATTTCCGGCGGACAAGTTAAGAGCGTGCAGACTAGCCAATACGGTTTGCTCGGAGCAGAACGAGTCGGATGTGTTGTCGCGGGTAACTCCAGTGTACTGGCGGGTTATGCCGGATTTGATTTACCTGTCGAGTCGCACCCACTGCAAGCTCTTGTTTCTGAACCCATTAAACCTGTACTCGATACTGTCGTGATGTCCAATCAGGTACATGGCTATATCTCTCAGTCGGACAAAGGTGATCTCGTCATCGGTGCTGGCATTGATAGTTATACCGGTTACGGTCAACGGGGTTCATTCACCACTATCGAACATACTCTTGCGGCGATTATTGAGCTGTTTCCGAGTTTTTCAAGAGTTCGGATGAACCGACAGTGGGGAGGAATTGTTGATACGACCCCTGATGCTTGCCCAATCATGGGCAGCAGTCCAGTGGAAGGTTTGTACTTTAATTGTGGTTGGGGAACCGGAGGGTTCAAAGCGACACCAGGCTCGGGTCATGTGTTTGCTGATTGTCTCGCGTCAGAAGAAATTCCAGCTATGGCAAAACCGTTTGCGCTTGATAGATTTTATTCAGGCGCCCTTATTGATGAACACGGAGCTGCAGGTGTCGCACACTAGGAGTCCCAATTGCTAAATATATATTGTCCTTTTTGCGCCGAGTCACGCAGTGAAGAAGAATTTCACTATCATGGACAAGCACACATCGTTCGCCCAGCAGATCCTGACGCCTGCAGTGATGAGGAATGGGGTAATTATTTGTACTTTCGCGCTAATCCTCGCGGCTTACATACAGAAATGTGGGTTCATGCCGCGGGCTGTCGCAAATACTTTAACGTGGTTCGGGATACCGTGACCTACGAAATTCATCGCTCCTATCGAATAG